>DATLFI010000349.1:0-2630 GCA_035524895.1 Thermoanaerobaculia bacterium
GAGCGAGGATCTCGTCGCGGACGGCTTCGCTGAAGAAGCCCGAGAGGATGCTCGAGCCCTGCAAGGGCTCCATGATGTTCGGAGCCGAGATGATCTTGCCACCGGCGACGATCGCCACGCGCTGGCCGACGTTGCGCGTCGTGAAGGCGGTGAACGCCGCTTTGTCTGTCGGGGTGAACTCGATGCTGATCCCTGGGTAGCCGGCGTTGTCACGGCAAGCAACGGCGCGCTTCAGCCGGAACCGATGCAGTGGCGCGACGACGGCCAGCGGAGGCGCCTCCGGATCGCTCCACCACTTCAGCTCGACCACGTCGTGCCCCCGGCTATCGTGTTTCGCGACGGGGCCCAGCTCGAGGATGCCCTCCGAACGCGCTATGCCTGGAAGGCCATGACGCTCGCGGGCGAGGCGGATCGTCTCGGCATCGCCGACCGCCAATCCTGCGTCGCTCACCGCCTGGACGAGACCCGTGTCCACCTCCGGGGGCACGCCTTCTTCCGAGACGCCTGCCCCGAAGTGGAGCATCGGGCTCTTGGCGCTGCCCAGCCAGAGGCGCGCGCGGCCGCCCACGACCTCCATCCGCCAGATCTGGGCGAGGAGATTGCGATCCGCTTCGTCCTCGCATTTCAGCACGACCTCGATCAGGGCGCGCGCAGCGCCGACGGATGAGACGGGCAGGTCGATCAGCAGCCGGCCGCCGTCGATCGAAACCCACGGTCCGCCGGCGCGGGCTCGCGCCAGCCACAGCTCGCGGGACTCGGGATCGCGCCAGAGCACGAACTCGTCCGCGCCATACCGCGCCGGATCGGAGAGCTTGCGCATCACCATCTCCGACAGGACTTGGTCGATCGCCGCGAGCACCTCGCCGGCGGGAGCGAGATCGGTGACCCGCCAAAAGCCGAGCTCGCCGTGCTCTCCCTGGTAGAGGCCGCACTCGTGCACCTTCGCCAGCTTTGCGAGACGGGAAACGAGACGATCGGATGGATCTTCGGCCTCCGGTGTTTCCGCGGGAGCTTCGAGCGCGTCGAGGTCGTAACTGAGGAAGCCCCCTTCCGGCGGATAGATCCGCCGGCCTGAGAGGAACTCCGCCAGCGCGCGCGCCGCCTGCTGGTCGTCGGTCGCGTGAAGCCCGGCGTCGATCTCGACCAGGCGCAGGGCATCCTCGTTTGCATCGTACGTGAGGTAGCCCTCGGGGTGGCTCGCCTCGAATGCGGCGTCGCAACCCTGGAGCGCGAGCAGCGCGAGGCAGGAGATCCAGATCGTCCGCGGTCGCTTGGCCATCGTGCGCGAGTTCACGGCTTCTTCGGCGGGTTCGAGTGTCGGAGCTCGTTCTTGCGCTGAATGAGCCACTGTTCCTCCTGCCAAAGCGCCAAGACGTCGGGATCCTCTTCGGGGCGCATGCTAGCCCGCTTGACGGTCAGCGTGCCGTCCGGGTTGGGCTCGATCGAGCTCATCTCCAGGCGGGTGCTCGGATCCGGTTCCGTCGCCGCTCCGCTCGTGGCCGGTTCGCCTGGTCGTCGAAAGCTCACCTCGACGTCGCCCCTCTCCAGCTTCCGGACGAGGGGCTTCACCTTGGCTTCCTCGAGCTTCTGTTTGACCGCTAAGAGCGCGGCGCTCACCCCTTGGAAGTCGCGCCCGGCGTACTTCGCCTCGAAATCGACCGGCTGGGGTTCGAGCGGCGCTTCTGCGACCGGCTCGGCCGGCGGCTCAGCGGGTTCCGGCGAAGCTTCCTCGGCACGCGGCGGCTCGGAAGGCAGGACGAGATCGGGCGCAGTCGACACAGGAGTCGGAGCGGGCTCGACCGATGCGGGAGGGCTCGCGGAAGCGACGCTTTCGCGCGGAGGCCGGACCAGTACTAAGACCGCGGCGACCGCCACGCCCAGGGCTAGCAGGACGACGAGCAGAGCTACGCGCATTTGAACCTCCCTGGGAACCTCAGGGCTTCTTGGGCTTGGTCGACTGCTGGAGCTCGTACACGCGCTCCTTCAGCCAAGTCTCCTCCCGCCAGGCCTCGAACACCCCGGGATCCTCTTCCGGGCGCATGTGAGCCCACTTGACGTTTCGCGTGCCATCCGGGTTGTGATCCACCTTCCACATCTCCAGGCGCGGGCTCCCATCCGGGTACTTCGGCTCGGGCTTGATGGCCGTGCCGGACGGGGTGATGGTCAAGTCGAAGTCGCCCGTCGCGAACTTCTGTTCGAGGAACTCGACCTTGAGCTGGATGAGTCGCTCCTCCGCCACCGAATGCGCCGCCTTCAGCTCGACGAGGTTGCGCCCGGCGTACTTCGCCTCGAAATCGACCGGCTGGGGTTCGACCAGCGTTTCTACGACCGGCTCGGACGGCAGCTCCGTGGTCCCTGGCGCGGATTCCTCGGCGCGCGCCGGCTCGGACGGCAGGACGAGTTCGTGCGCAGTCGGAGCCTGTGCTCGAACGGCCTCGACCGATGCGGGCGGGCTCGCAGAGGCGGCGCTCTCGCGCGCCGGCCGGACCAGCACCACGATGGCGGCGACCGCCGCGCCCAGGGCTAGCAGAACGACGAGCAGAGCGACGCGCATTTCGAACCTCCTCGGGATCTTCGCGACCTGCGCAGGCCGCCGGGAGGCCAGTCATTCTATCCCGCTAGGTGATCGA
>DATLFI010000350.1:0-2760 GCA_035524895.1 Thermoanaerobaculia bacterium
GCATCACCCGCTGCCCTTCGGGCACGGTCAGCACCTGGAGGCCGATCTCCCGGCTCGCCTGGTCGAGGCCGCCCCGCTCGGTGAACGTGACCTCGGTCTTCTGCGGCGGGACCATGCTCCCGCAGCCACCGAGGCCAAGGAAGCTCCCCAGAGCCAGGAGAGTGACAAGACAACGTGCGGATCGCCGGACTCGGTGCGCGTTCAAGGCCCTGAGCTCCTCCGTAGGGAAGACGATTTCGGTTCGAGTCGAGCCGGGAGTCTACCAGGCAGCGCGATCGCGCGAGGTCCCCACCGGGCGCAGGTGCGGTAGCCTCGCCCCGATGAGGGCCCGGACCAAGCTCCTGGGATTCGGCTGCGCTCTCCTCCTCGCGGCCGCCGCCGCGCTCGCTTGGACCCTCTTGCCCAATCCCGGACCCCCAGGAGACCGCACTGTCCGAACCTGGGATGCAGTACCGACCACCGTCGAGCCATTGACCGCGAAAACAGGAGAGACCTGCTCGGGCGCCGAGCGCCTGGTCCTGACCAAACAACGCAGAGTCCTCGGCGCCACCGCCGGCCAAGGTGTCGCGCCCATCTGCAAGTACGTCATGCACCTCGAAGGCTGGCCCGAGAGCGAGGACGAGTGCATCCTGGAGTTCCCCGTCCAGAGCATTCGAGCCCTCCAGGCACGGACACTCGGATCACGCCTCGCGATAACCTACTACCGCCACAGGCAAGGCGGCATCATGATCTTCACCGGCCCGGCACCAGATCGCTCATTCATCTCGCTCGATAGCCGCTGGTGTAGATGGGCGTCCGTCCCAACTGGCATCCGCGCACTCTCGTAGGGCGGGATGGACCCTCGCTGCGGCGACCGCCGGTTTCAGAGCACCCCACGCTAGAAGCGCGGACCTGGGTATGCGCTGCCTAACGGGAACGAGGTAAGCGGCCCGGCCCGCACGGCCGCGCCCGCTTCACCGAGGGGTTACGCGAGTAGCTCCACCTCAGGAGGTCAATCAATGAGACCCTCCTCTCGAAGTACAGTCACGAACTTTACGCGATGTGCCGTCGCTACCTCTTGCGCTAGGACTTCGAGTATCTCAGAAGCTGGAACTATGATCGCAATACCACTATTGAGCGGCACATGAACTCCAAGCGTCGCGGGAGCTCCTGCCAGTTTCTGCGGTACCGTGTAGTGGCCGTGGATCAGTCCGAGCAAACGGGGGGTTGGGATCGTGAGCTGAAGTTCCGAGCCGGCGAAGAGGCCCCTATCGACGCTGAAATAGACGAATACTGGACTACCGCTTTGGCCACCCCACGAGCCGAGTTCTGCAAAGATTGCCCGGAACTTCATCGAAGCGAAGGAGTCGTCACCTCCCAAGTTAAGTGCCTCTTTCGGCATCAGGGATACTCGTCCAAAGCGCACTAGTGGCTCATCGCGCTCTGAGCCGATAAACCGAATAAACAACCCAGACGCAACTACGTGGTCTCCGATACCAACATCGAGCTCCTGAAGCCAGTCAGGTGTAGCGAACAGGCTCAGGGGAAGAAACCGCAGGTCGAATTCTTCAAGTGGTATGGCGAGTGGCGCCACGGCGACATCTGCCGTGGGGTGTAACCACCAATCGTCCGCAGAAAACTCAAAAAGCTTCCTTCGGTCACTGCCTTGTGAAACACAACGCATCCACAACGCGCCGTAAGGCCTTGATGCATCGATCACGTGCCGAGCTGTCACAGCGTACTTTATTGCGCGGCCGCGCCCAAGTTCTTCGCCTATGAAGAAGGCGGTACCAATCGGCTGAAATCTGCTCCCATCCTCTTCCTCACTCCGGACTGCGAGGAAGGAGGTGCAATGGCGGACCTGCTCATCGATACGCATCGTAGGTGGGCCTAGGATTGTCCCGGCAATAACTCAATCGCCTTGTATCTTCCCCCAAGTGACTACGCCCCTCGATCAACCGCCGCCGCCGGAGCTGCGGAATCTGTCGGGTCTGCGGGAAGGTGGCGGGGGATTGGGAAGGGGACCAACTTTCCGCAGACCCGACAGATTCCGCAGCTTTCCGGGTGAGTCCGCTTGTACGCCCGAGGCCGCTGAGCCTGTGCATTAGATCGGCCCCCCGCCCTCTTCGCCGAAGCCGTGGAGTATCCGAGGCCCGAGAGCCTGCATCCACAAGCTGGGTTGGCGAATGCACAGGGTCGGGGGCCCGGAGAGCAGGATACCGGAAAGGAGGAGCTGATGAAAGAGACCCCCACCTCGTCGGCATCGACGTCAGCGCTCGCAGCCTCAAGGTTGCGGTCGACGATGGACGCCAGGAGAAGCAGAGCCTGGATTGTCTTGACACCCAGAGCGGCCACCGCTGCTTGGTCCGGCGGTTGACCAAGTCCGGGCGGTCGGCTCGGGTCGTCCGCGAGGCCAAAGGCATCTACAGCCTCGACCTGGCTCTCGCGCTCCACCGCGCTCCGCGAATCGAGGTGATGGTCGCCAACCCCCGCGCACCGAGGGACTTCGTCAAGGCGTTCATGCTGCGCTCGAAGACCGATAACCTCGACGCCTCGGCCCTGCTGGAGCTCGTTCGTCGAATGCCCTTCGTCAGCTGGCGGCCTCCACGACAGACGGCTTTCGCCCTGCGCGCCTTCTCTCGCCGCATCGCCGCCCTGATCAAGATCCGAACCCAAGAAAGAAACCGCCTCCACGCCGCCGAGCACTCCCGGGAGTCGCCCGCGGCCATCCGGCGCGACATCGAGGTCAACCTGCGCCACCTCGACCGCCGCATCAACAGG
>DATLFI010000351.1:0-3400 GCA_035524895.1 Thermoanaerobaculia bacterium
GCGAGCCTGTGCGTGAAGGCGCCGTCGGTCCTCGAGGTTCGCTTGCCGGCGGACCTGGTCGCCGGCGCTGAGCTCGTGACCAGCGGCGCGCTCCACCCCGAGACCGGCGCCGAGGGTAGCGTGCAGCTCCAGGCCACGATGACCAGGCCCGAGCGCGCGACCACTTTGCTCGCCAGCGAGGCGAAGGTGACCGAGGGCGGCGGCCCGTGGACCTCGAACAACCGGCAGGTGTCCCACACGACGCCGATCCTCGTCATGGAGGGAAGCGCCGCGCGGAAGCGCATCGAGGCCGGCTTCGACGAGCTGCGTCAATGGTTTCCCGCCGCGCTGTGCTACGTGAAGATCGTGCCGGTCGATGAGGTCGTCACGCTGACGCTTTTCCATCGCGAGGACCACCACCTCGCGCGGCTCATGCTCGATGACGCTCAGGCGGCCTGGCTCGACCAGCTCTGGGACCGGCTGCACTACGTCAGCCACGACGCGCTCACTCTGGTCGATGCCTTCGAGCAGCTCTGGCAATACGCCACGCAGGATGCCGATCCCAGTGTCTTCGAGCCCATGCGGCAGCCCATCAATGACCGCGCGGCGGCGTTTCGGCAGCGCCTCGCCGACACGCAGCCGAGGCATGTCGATGCGCTCCTCGACTTCGCCGCGCTCGCGTATCGGCGTCCGCTCGCCGAGGTCGAGGCGCGGGAGCTGCGGGCGCTCCATCGCAAGCTGCGCGATCAGGAGATCCCGCACGAGGAAGCGTTCCGTCTGACCCTGGCGCGCCTGTTCGTGGCGCCGGCCTTCCTGTATCGGCTCGAGAAGGCCGGACCCGGTACGGCCTCCGGACCGGTGACGGACTGGGAGCTCGCGAACCGGTTGAGCTATTTCCTCTGGTCCTCGGCGCCCGACGCGAAGCTGCGCGAGGCCGCGGCGGCGGGCAAACTACATCAGCCGGACGCCCTCGGGCCCGAGACGCGGAGGATGCTGCGCGACCCGCGCGTACGGCGGCTCGCGGTCGAGTTCGGCTGTACCTGGCTCCACATCCACGGCTTCGACTCCCTGGACGAGAAGAGCGAGCGACATTTCCCCACATTTGCCGGCCTTCGCGGCGCGATGTACGAGGAGGCGATCCGCTTCCTCACCGAGGCATTCCAGAACGATGCGCCCGTCCTCGCCCTGTTCGACTCCGACCACACATTCCTCGACGAGGCGCTGGCGAAGCACTACGGCATTCCCGGCACGACGGGCCCCGAGTGGCGCCGGGTCGAGGGCGTGAAGCAACACGGGCGCGGCGGCATCCTCGGGCTGGGCGCCACGCTCGCGAAGCAGGCCGGCGCGTCGCGCACGAGCCCCATCCTGCGCGGCAACTGGGTGGCGGAGGTGCTCCTGGGCGAGAAGCTGCCGCGGCCGCCCAGGGACGTGCCGAGTCTGCCCGAGGACGAGGCGACCGAGTCGCTGACCCAGCGCCAGCTCGTCGAGAAGCACTCGAGC
Source organism: Thermoanaerobaculia bacterium (assembly GCA_035524895.1). Taxonomy (GTDB): domain Bacteria; phylum Acidobacteriota; class Thermoanaerobaculia; order Multivoradales; family Multivoraceae; genus DATLFI01. The sequence goes on from DATLFI010000351.1 coordinate 1,480, forward strand.
GACCCGCGCTGCTCGGGCTGCCACGCGCGCATCGACGGGTACGGCTTCGCGCTCGAGGGCTACGACGCCATCGGCCGCGCCCGCACGAGGGACCTCGGCGACCGCGCCATCGACACGCGCGCAACGCTCTTCGACGGCACGGCGGTCGAGGGGGCGGAGGGGCTGCGCCGCTACCTGCTCACGAAGAAGCGCGACGCCGTGCTGTCCCAGTTCTGCCGCAAGCTGCTCGGCTACGCGCTCGGGCGCGGCGTCCTCCTGTCCGACAAGCCGCTCCTCGTCGAGATGCAGCGCCGGCTGGGCGAGAAGGACTATCATTTCAGCGCGGCGGTGGAGACCATTGTGCTGAGTCAGCAGTTCCGCGAGATCCGCGGGCGCGACGCGGCCTCCGACGATTGACCGACCGAATGTCCACAAGAAGGACAACTTCATGAGCAAGCACCACTTCTCTCGTCGAGCGTTCCTCCGCGGAATCGGCGTCACCATGGCGCTCCCGTGGCTGGAATCGCTTCCCGTCTGGGGTGACGACACGGCCGCCGCCAGACCTGCCAGCGAAGCTCCCGTGCGCCTCGCGGTACTCTTCTCGGGCAACGGTTTTCACTCGCGGGAATGGTGGGCGAAGGGCGAGGGCAAGAGCATGGAGCTCGGCAAGGTGCTCGCTCCCCTGGCCGATTTCCGCGAGAAAATGCTCTTCATCCGCGGCCTCTACAACGCCGAGGCGCAGAAGGGCAACATCCACAGCTCGCAGACCGGGAACCTCCTCTCCGGGGCGCCGCTGGCGTCCGGAGGCGAGATCCGCTCCGGCACCAGCATCGACCAGCTCCTGGCGCAGCGTCACGGGCGCTCGACCAGGGTGCCGAGCCTCGTCCTCGGCTGCGAGAAGTCGAACCCGTCCGTGCACAAGAACTATTCGATGCTCTACAGCTCCCACATCTCGTGGAGCTCGCCGACGACGCCCACGCCCCTGGAGATCTATCCCGCGCTCGCGTTCGACCGGCTGTTCAAGGACGAGGTGAGCTGCGGGGACAGGAGCGTCCTCGACGCCGTGCAGGCCGACGCAAGCGATTTCCGCCGCCACCTCAGCGCCTCCGACCAGCGTAAGCTCGACGAGTACCTCGACTCCGTGCGCGACGTGGAGCAACGCCTCGACAGGGCGGGCAAGAAGGGCGAGCTGCAGGGCTGGCGACCAACGCTCTCGGCGCCGAACATCCCGCGCCCCGCCGACGGCCTCCCGCAGGACATCGCCGAGCACATGCGCCTCATGTGCGACATCCTCGTCCTCGGCTTCCAGACCGACACCACGCGCATTTGCACGCTCAAGCTGAACAACGACCACAGCTCGCTGCGCTTCCCGAACCTCGGCGTGGACTACATGATCCACCACCTGCTGTCGCACAGCGACACTGCCGACTGGCTCAAGGTGAACCAGTTCTTTCTCGAGCAGGTGGCCTACATCGCGCGCAAGCTCGACCTGGTCCGCGAGGGGGAACGCACGCTGCTCGACAACACCATGCTGCTCTACTGCTCAAGCATGCTCACCGGCAACCACGACGCGAACCAGTTGCCCGTGGTGCTCCTGGGGGGCGCCGGCAGCCGCATGAAGGGCGGCCGCGTCCTCGACTACAGGGAGAAACCGGAGCGGCAGATGTGCCGTCTCTACCTGTCTCTGATGGACAAGATGGAGTGCCGTCCAGGCAGGTTCGGCGACGCGGCGGCGCCGCTCGAAGAGGTTTGAACCTGGACATCGGCTGCTGGCGGACGTCGCGGACCTCGACTCGCCTCGAGGTGGATTTCATCCTGGGCTCGATGGACGCAGGAGCTACGCAGCCTGGTCGGACGGCCTTGGTAACACATAAAACAACAACCCAAGTCCTACAATCGCACTGATCGCCGAGCCCAACAAGGTCCCTACTTTTCCCGCCAC
>DATLFI010000352.1:0-3865 GCA_035524895.1 Thermoanaerobaculia bacterium
CGCTGCGCCAGCTCGTCGCGTCGGATGGCCGCATCCTGCCCGTTGACTTCGCGGTAGAGCCGTTCGCGAGCCGTGACCCGGAGCGGGCGCGCGCCGCGCACGCGGAGATCGCCGGCAAGTCCGTCGAGCAAGCCCGCCACCGGATCGTCGAGCTCCTCGCGCAGGAGGGGAGCGCGGCCTCGGGCGGCGGTGCAGCGCTGCTCGGCGAGCCCCGCCCGGTCGAGCATCCGGTCAAGTTCTACGAGAAGGGCGATCGCCCGCTCGAGTTCCTGCCGGCGCGCCAGTGGTTCGTTCGCATCCTCGACATCAAGGACGAGCTGCTCGAGCAGGGACGGCGCATCCAGTGGCACCCGCCGCACATGCGGGCGCGCTACGAGCACTGGGTCGAGGGTCTCAATCAGAACTGGTGTGTCAGCCGCCAGCGCTTCGCCGGCGTGGCGTTTCCGGTCTGGTATCCGGTACGCGCGGACGGCACGGTCGACCATGACCAGCCGATCCTGGCGACGCCGGAGCAGCTCCCCGTCGATCCGCTCTCGGCGCCGCCTCCCGGCCGGCGCGAGGGGGAGCGCGGCCTGCCCGGCGGCTTCGTCGGCGATCCCGACGTGATGGATACCTGGGCGACGTCGTCGCTGACCCCGCAGATCCTGTCGGGCTGGGGGCGCGATCCCGAGACCCACGCCAGGCTCTTTCCGATGGACCTGCGCCCGCAGTCCCACGAGATCATCCGGACCTGGGCGTTCTACACGATCGTGAAAGCGTGGATGCACGAGCGCTCGATCCCCTGGCACCGAATCATGATCAGCGGCTGGGGTCTCGACCCCGACCGCAAGAAGATGTCGAAGTCGAAGGGGAGTGTGATCACCCCTTCGCACGTCGTTCACGAGCACTCCGCCGACGCCTACCGCTACTGGGCGGCGCGTAACCGACTCGGCACCGACACCCTCTTCGACCCCGAGGTCATCCGCGTCGGAAGGCGGCTCGTTACCAAGCTGTGGAACGCCAGCCGCTTCGTCCTGTCGCAGCTCGACCGGGTGAGCGCCGATTACTCGCGGGTGGCGGTCGAGGACATCCGCGAGGAGCTCGACGCGTCGTTCGTGGCGGATCTGCGCGCGCTGGTGGCCCGCGCCACCGCGTCGTTCGACGAATTCGACTACGCGCTGCCGCTGCACGCCACCGAAGAGCTCTTCTGGCGCTTCTGCGACGACTTCGTGGAGCTCGTGAAGGTGCGCTCCTACGACGAGGAAGACAGTCCCCAACGACGGTCCGCGACTGCCGCGCTCCATCTTGGGCTGCACGTCTTCCTGCGGCTCTTCGCACCGTTCCTGCCGTTCGTCACCGAGGAGATCTGGTCCTGGAGGTTCGCGGGCGACCGCACCGACGCCTCGGGTTCGGTCCATCGCTCGCCGTGGCCCATCGTCGCCGAGCTGGCGGCGGCAGAGCCCAAGGCGGCGGAGAGCTTTGCTTTGGCGGCCGAGGTGCTGGGGCGCATCCGCGGCGCCAAGACGCGCGAAAAGCGCAACCTGCGCTGGCCGGTGACGGGCCTGCGAGTATGGGGCAGCGCCGAGGCGCTGCGCGCGCTCGAGCCGGTCCTCCCCGACGTGCTGCGGGCCGGGGCGGTGGCCGATAGCGCGCTCGTGCTCGCCGAGGGGGCCGTGGGCGAGGGTGAGCGGCTGGGTGTCGAGGTGGTGCTGGCGAAGGAGGCGGGATGAGCGAAGCGGATGCGCCGGGAGCGAACGGGCGGGGCGACGTGCTGCTCGAGCTGGCCGAGCGTGGCAGCGCGATGGTGGCGACCATCACGGTCTCGAACCCCGAGCGCCTCAACGTCGTCGATTCGGCGATCCTCGACACGCTCGAGGAGCGCATCGCGGAGCTTCAGGATCTCGATCGCCTCGGCGTCGTGGTGGTTACGGGCGGCGGCGATCGCGCGTTCATCGGAGGCGCCGATATCCGCGAGCTGGCGCGCCTCGAGCCCACCACGGCGCGCGCCTTCATCACGGCCGTCCACCGGGTGTGCGCCGGGCTGCGCGCGCTGCCGGTGCCGGTGATCGCGAAGATCTCGGGCTACTGCCTCGGTGCCGGGCTGGAGATCGCCGCCTCGTGCGATCTACGAGTCGCCGCGGAGCACTCCCAGTTCGGCATGCCCGAGGTGCAGCTCGGTTTCCCGTCGGTGGTCGAGGCGGCGCTCCTGCCGCAGCTCGTGGGTTGGGGGCGCGCCCGTGAGCTCGTCTACGCCGGACGGTCGTTCCTGGCGCGTGAGGTGGCCGACTGGGGTCTGGTCGAGCGTGTGGTCGCTCGCCGCGACCTCGACGCCGCCGTCGAGGAGTGGGTGTCCGCCATCCTACGCGCCGGACCGCGCGCCATCCGGCTTCAGAAGGAGCTCATCGGACTGTGGGAGACGCTGCCGCTCGCAAAGGCGATCGAGGCCGGCATCGAGATCTTCGGGCGCGCCTATGAGACCGACGAGCCGCTGGTGCGCACCCGTCAGTTCCTCGAGCGTCGCAAGTAGCCGAAAGGGAGCTTGCCTCCGCGCGAGGGGGCAGGCAAGCTGCCCCCCTACCTCCTGGACTCAGGTGTAGGGGCGGAGCTTGGCTCCGCCCTGCGCGACCACGAGCTACGCCAACTCGGTCTCGGCCAGCGAGGCCCAGTAGCGCGCGCCGACCAGCAGGATCGCGTCGTTGAAGTCGTACTTGGGGTGGTGGCACATGGGGCCGGGGCCGGCGCCGAGCAGGACGTAGCACCCGGGCTTGCGCTCGAGCATGAAGGCGAAGTCCTCGGACCCCATGGTGGGGCGGACGTCGCGATCGACCTTCGCCGCTCCCACCAGCCGCTCGGCCACTCCGGCCGCGATGTCGACCTCGGCCGCGGTGTTCACCGTCGGCGGGTAGCCGCGCGTGTAGGTGACGTCGGCCTCGGCGCCGTGGGCCTCGCAGATCCGGTGCGCGAGCTGCCCGAGCGTGGCCTCGAGCAGATCCTGGACCTCGGGCACGAACGAGCGGGTGCAGCCGCGGATGGTCACCTCTTCGGGGATCACGTTCCAGGTGTCGCCGCCGTGGATCTGGGTCGCGGAGACCACCGCGCTCTCGATCGGATCGACGCGGCGCGCCACGATGGTTTGCAGCGCCGTCACGAGCTCTGCCGCGATCGGTACCGGGTCGATGCCCAGCTGCGGCAGTGCGGCGTGCGCGCCGCGGCCGTGCACCACGATCTCGAACTTGTCGAAGGCGGCGAAGATCGGGCCGACGCGCATCGCGAAGGCGCCTTCGGGCAGGCCGGGGAAGTTGTGCAGCCCGTAGACCCGCTCGACCGGGAACTGCTCGAAGAGGCCCTCGGCGATCATCACCCGGCCGCCGCCCTCGTTCTCCTCGGCGGGTTGGAAGATGAAGCGCACGATGCCGTCGAACTTGCGGGTGGCCGCCAGGTAGCGCGCGGCGCCCAGGAGCATGGTGGTATGGCCGTCGTGGCCGCAGGCGTGCATGGCGCCCTCACGCGTCGAGCGGTAGGGCAGGCCGGTGCGCTCCTGGATCGGCAGCGCGTCCATGTCGGCGCGCAGCGCGATCGCGCGCTCCGACCGCCCGGCGCGCAGCGTCCCCACCACGCCGGTACGCGCCAGGCCGCGGTGGACGTCGACGCCGAAGGAGTCGAGGCGCTCGGCGACCAGCGCCGACGTGCGCTCCTCCTGGAAGGCGAGCTCGGGATGGCGGTGGAAGTCGCGGCGCCAGGCGACCAGGTCGGCGTGCATCGCAGCGAAGAGATCCGTCATGATGGGGGCGAATTATGGCATGGCCGGCGGCGAGGGTTGGCGAGAGAGGAGGGTTCGTGAAGTTCCGGATCGACATCGACTGCACGCCGCAGGAGGCGCGCGCGT
>DATLFI010000353.1:0-21480 GCA_035524895.1 Thermoanaerobaculia bacterium
ACCGCTGCCGTTCCTGGTGGTGCTCGCTACCGCCGGCGCTGCGTCGTTCTTCGTGTCGTGGCTGTACTCGGCCTTCTACTCGACCCGCGCCACCGGCAGCGAGATCCACCGCGCCTTTCCTCTGCTCGGCATCTCGATCGCGGCGATCTTCGTCGCCATCCAGTTCTCGCTACCGCTCTCACTGGGACTGCTCGGAGCGCTCTCGATCGTGCGCTTCCGCACGCCGATCAAGGAACCCGAGGAGATTGGCTTCCTGATGGTGGTGATTGCCTCGTCGCTGGCGTGCGCGACCTACCATTTCCTGTTCCTGGTCCTGCTGCTCGCCGTGGTGGTCGGCGCGCTGCTGGTGCAGGGTGCCGCGCTGCCCCTCTTCCGGCGACGCGGCGATCGTGGGCTGATCTACCTCAGCGTCGGCACTGGCGAGTACCGCGAGGACGGCGAGCGCCTGCTCGCGAGCTTGCGCGAGCTGTCGCGCGGCGAGCTCGAGTCGGTTTCCGAGAACGGCGACCGCGTCACGCTGGCCTATCGCTTCCTCGACCTTCGACCCGAGCGCACGGCGGAGGCAACACGACGGCTGGCCGAGACCACTCCAGGGGTCGAGACTCAAGTGCTATTCGACGGAGGACGCCCCTGAGCGTCGTCGCAGAGCGTCGCCAGCGACGGCGCCTGCTCGCCGGCGCTGGTGCCTTCGCGGTGGTCGCGGTCGCGGCCGCCGCCGCGGACCGCGAAGGGAGCGCGGCGTTCCGTGAACGGACCGCCGCATCGTCCGTGGAACGTCAGGCTGCCGGATCTCGCAGCCAACTCCGTCAGCTCGTGCATGCCGGCGGCCTGCGACCCGTGCCGGCATCCTCCGCCGACTGGACGTACCCCGAAGTGCCCCGCCGAGGGCGAGCGCAGCCGATAGCTCTCGACTGCCCGCCCCCGCGCTACGGTGTCGCCGGCGACCACGCTGCCCCACAGTTCCAAGTCTTCGAGCTCGCCACACGCGCCGGTGTCGATCCCGGCGCGACGGCGATCGCGATCGCCATCGAGAGCTGCCGGCTCGAACGCCTATTGCAGCAGCCGGAACAACGCGGGCGCGACTGGGAGGAGATCGCATGGGTGGTATACCGGGAAGGCGGGGTCGAGCGCTTCCGCTCGGCCGCGGGGCTGCGTCTCCACGGCGGGCGCGGGCGCACCGCGTTCCGCAAGAGCTTCCGCCTCTACTTCCGACCGGAGTACGGCGCCGCGCGGTTTCTTCCGGGTGTCGTGACGCCGCCGGACGAGCCCGGGCCACGCTCGATCGTGGTGCACTCGGACCAGCGCAGCGACGGCCAGCGCCGAGTCTGGCGCTTCGTCAACTCGTTCGGCTACGACCTGGCCATGCGCATCGGCGGCGTGGTGCCTGGAACCAAGCCGGTAGCCCTGCTCTTGAATGGCACGCCTCGCGGCGCCTACGTGCTCGGCGAGCGGGTCGATCGGGATTTCGTCGCGCGCCACCTGCCTCATACGGACTTCGACCTGCTGGCCGGCAAGGGCGAGCGCTCGCCCGAGGCACTGGCCCTGCGCGACGAGTCGCTGCGCTTCGTGGTCGAGAGTCCCCGCTTCGATCTCGAGGCGGCCGCGCAAGTCTTCGACGTCGACTCGCTGCTGCGCTGGTACGCGGTGGTCGTCTACTGCGGCACCAGCGACGCGTTCCAGGGGTTCCTCGCGCGCGACCGCAGGTCCTCGCCGCCGGTGTTTCGCATGATCCACTGGGACCTCGACCTGAGCTTCCAGGTGCCCGCGCGGGTGCCCGAGCACGGCTGGCAGAAGGACCTGCTGGCCTTCGTGCTGCGCGGGCCGCGCGGTCTGAACATCCTGCCCAAGGCAGCTCTCTACCGTTTGCTGACCGAGGACCCCGCAGCGCGCGACCGCCTCGTGCGGATCCTCGTCGACGCGATGAATCACGAGTGGTCGAGCGCCTACTTGAACGAGCGGCTCGACCACTACGAACGAACCGCCGCCGAGCTGGGGGTCGCGGACCGCGAGTACCAGACGTTACTGCGCGACTTCGTCGCTCGCCGCCACGACGTCGTGCTGGCGCAACTCCGGGAGCACTTGGGTGCCGCCACGCCCGTGGACCTGGAGATCGCTGATCCGGGCGGAACGGTGCTCGTGGACGGGCGACCGGTGGAGAGCTTCCACGGTGAGCCATGGCGCGGCCGCTATCTCGCCGGGATGACTGTGTCGCTCGCGATCGCGCCAGAAGATCGCACGCGTTTCATCGGCTTCGAGGTCGATGGTCAGCTCGTCGAGGAGCCCCAACTCGAGCTTCGCCTCGAAGACGAGGCGCGAAGCGTGCGCGTACTCTGGGCAACCTGAGTCAAGCACCATGGCGCCACTAGACCCCACCCGCCGTCCCCCGCCTTACGGCACGGAGCCGCTGCCGCTGACCCAGCCCCTGCGGCTCGAGGATCTCCCGACGCCGGCGCTGGTGCTCGATCTCGCACCGTTCGAGCGCAACGTGGCGAAGATGGCATCCCACCTGTCGAGCCGCGGCGTCCGCGCGCGCCCCCACACCAAGACACACAAGTGTCCTGAGATCGGCCGCCGGCAGATGGCCGCCGGTGCCGTCGGGCTCTGCTGCGCGAAGGTGAGCGAAGCGGAGGTGCTGGCCAGCTCCGGGCTCGACACGCTGCTGGTGACCTCCCCCGTGGCGACCGAGAACAAGGCCCGCCGCGTCGCGGAGCTCGCCGCGCGCTGTCGCGAGCTGCTGATGGTCGTCGACAGCGAGCGAGGCGCGCGGCTGCTCTCTCGTGCCGCCGTCGAGGCCGGCGTCGAGGTCGGCGTGCTCGTCGACCTCGACCCCGGCACCCACCGCACCGGGGTCACACTCGGCGAACCTGCGGTGGCATTCGTGCACCTCGTGCGCGCGCTCCCGAGCCTGCGCGTCGAAGGCCTGCAGGCTTATGCCGGCCACCTCCAGCACGTGCAGGGCTTCGAGGCGCGCCGGGACCGGGCGAAGGAGATCTGGGATCGGGTCCTCGAAACACGGCGAGCGCTGGTCGCTGCCGGCGCCTCCCCGCGCATCCTCACCGGCGGCGGCACCGGAACCTTCGACATCGATCCCGGCGTCGAAGGGCTCACCGACGTGCAGGTGGGCTCGTACGTGTTCATGGATGCGGAGTACCGCGCCATCGGAGGACCCGGCGGCGTGCTGTTCGAGCCGTTCGAGACCGCGCTCTTCGTGCTACTCACGGCCATCAGCCAGCCGGTGCCGGAGCGCATCACGGTCGACGGCGGGTTCAAGGCGTTCGCCACCGACAGCGTGCGCCCCGAGCTGCTCGACGTGGCCGGCGTCCGCTACCACTGGGGCGGCGACGAGCACGGCATCCTGGAGCTCCAGGAGCCCTCGCGCCCGATCGCGCTGGGCGACCAGCTCCGCTTGGGCGTGCCGCACTGCGATCCCACGGTGAACCTGTACGACGGCTTCTGGGTGCTGCGCGACGGTGTGGTCTCGGAATGGTGGCCGATCGCCGCGCGGGGACGGGGGGAATAGCGGGTGAGCCACGATGGCCCGCGCTAGCCCGCCGGACCCAGCCTGCTGCTTCACGAACTGGGCCTTCACGAACTGGGCCGGCAACGTCTCGGCGCGCCCCGCCGCGATCTGGTCACCGCGGTCCGAGGACGAGCTCGCGGAGATGCTCCGTCGCAAGCCGCGACGGCGAGTGCGCGCTATCGGCAGCGGGCACTCTTTCACGCCGCTGGGCGTGACCGGCGGAGCGTTGGTTCGTCTCGACGCGCTGCAAGGCGTGATCGCGATCGAGCGCGCAGCGCGAACGGCGGAGGTGTGGGCAGGAACACCGCTCCACGCGCTCGGCGAACCGCTGTGGGACGCGGGCCTCTCGCTCGAGAACATGGGCGACATCGACCGCCAGACCATCGCTGGCGCGATCTCGACCGGCACCCACGGCACCGGCGCCGGCCTCGGCAGCCTCTCGACACAAGTCACGGCGCTGCACCTGCTCACCGCCGATGGCGGCGCGCTCTGGAGCGGCGACGGCGAGCGCAGCGACCTGCCGCTCGCAGCAGCGGCGCTCTCGCTCGGCGCGCTGGCAGTGATCACCAGGGCACGCCTGCGCCTCGTGCCCGCCTACCGCCTCCACGAGCGAATGTGGAAGGTCGGCTTCGACCAGTGCCTCGGCGAGCTGGAGGAGCGGTTCTCCCAACATCGCCACTTCGAGGTGTTCTGGTTCCCGCAGGCGGACCTCGCGGCGATGAAGACGCTCGACCTCACCGAGCGCGATGCGGAGCCGAGCCTGCACTACGACGGCGAGCGCTTCGAGGGTGAGCGCATCGGCCCCGCGCACCGTGTCCTTCCGAGCGCGCGCGAACGGCGCTTCGTCGAGATGGAGTACTCCGTGCCTGCAGCGGCCGGACCGGCGTGCTTCGTCGAGCTGCGGCGCCTGATGCGCGAGCGACACCCGGCTGTGCGCTGGCCGATCGAATACCGGCGCGTAGCCGCCGACGACCTCTGGCTCAGCCCCGCGCACCAGCGCGAGGTCGTGACCCTTTCCATCCACCAAGGGCGCGGCCTCCCCTACCGCCGATTCTTCGCCGACGCCGAGGCGCTGTTTCGCGCTCACGATGGACGCCCGCACTGGGGCAAACTACACACGTTGCGGGCGGCCGACCTCGAAGGGCTCTACCCACGCTGGGCGAGCTTTCGGAACGTTCGGAGGCGCCTCGACCCCACCGGCCGCTTCCTCAACGGTCACCTCCGCGCCCTGCTGGAACCGCGCGCGAGCTGAGAGGTCTTCAGACACTCAGCGCTGGCTCGCGACGCGACGGAACGCGGCGCTCCCGAGCTCCAGCCGCTCGACCTCGCCGCTGGCACCGAGCACGAACGTGGCACGCTCTTCCCCTCGCCACCTGGCGTCCCAGGGAGCACGGAAGGTGTCGTAGTGCCAGTGCTCCAGCGTCGCGACGCGCCTGCCCCATCGCAGCCGCAGGCCGCCGCCACTGCTCTCGGTCACCTCGACCTCGCCGTGGAGCGGGTCACGATAGCGCCCGGCGTAGCTCGCGAGCGATAGCGACGGCCGCGTGCCACCGACGCGCTGCTGGACCCGGCGCTCGCGCGCCGTCTCGGCCTCGCGCTGCAGCTCGGCGTAGAGCGTACGTAACTCGGTGCTCCAGTCGCGCGACGCAGGCGCTCCGGGCTCGCTTGCCGGGGAGAACAGGTCGAGCACGTGGTACATCAACGCGTGACGCACCTCGGCGTGGTCGAGGTTGGCGAGCACGATCACGCCCAGGCCCTCGGCGCGCACCAGACCGTGGATCGCCACCATGCCGTCGATGCTGCCGGTGTGGAAGTCGACCCGCCGCCCCTGGTAGTCGGCCTGGAACCAGCCGAGGCTGTAGGTGGTCCAGTTCGGTCGCGTCAAGCGCGCGGTCGGATAGAAACCATCGGCATCGACGATCACCTGCGGCCGGAACAGCTCGCCGAACGTGGCCTCGGAGAGCAGGCGACGCCCGTCGGCCCCGACTCCGCCACGCAGCAGGAACGCCGACCATTTCGACATGTCGCTCGCGCTCGACCACACCGAGCCGGCCGCCGCGACGTTGTCGACGCTGGCGTTCTCGATGGCACGGAGCTCGCCCTCCACGACGTCGTGCGGCGTCGCCCGGTTGGCCTCGCGCCCCGCAGCGCGCAGGGTCGCGGTCGAGCCGTCCATGCCGAGTGGCCGCAGGATGCGCGACTCGACGAACCGCGACCAGGGCTCACCGCTCGCCGCCTCCACCAGCAACCCCGCGGCGGCGTACATCACGTTCTGGTAGACGAAGCGCGCGCGTGGCGGCGCCTGCAGCTCCACCTGCGCCAGGCGCCGCACGATCTCCTCGGTCGAGCTGTCCTGCTCGTACCACAGGAAGTCGGTGTTGGGCAGGCCCGAGTCGTGGGTGAGCAGGTCGCGCACCCGCAGGCCGCGCGTCGCCGACGGGTCGCGGAGCTCGAGCCACGGTAGATGGCGGGTCACGGGATCCTCCCAGCCGACCTTGCCCTCGTCCACCAGCATGCCGACCGCCGCCGCGGTCATCGCCTTGGTGGTCGATCCGATGGCGAAGAGCGTGCGCTCGTCGACCTCCTCGTCGCGGCCCAGCTCGCGAACCCCGTAGCCGCGCTCGAACAGCACCTCCCCGTCGTGCACCACCGCGAGCGCGAGACCGGGGACGCCCCATTCCTCCACCAGCTCCTGCACGTAGCCGTCGAAGCCGTCCAGGCGCGCCGCGCCATCGCCCGCCGGCGCAGCCACGAGCGGCGTCGCCACCGCGAGGTGCACGACGAGAAGCTTCGGCAACAGAAACAGCCAGCCTCGAGCGGCACACGCCATCCGATGTCCCCTCACGGTGCGTCCTCCATGGATCGTCCGCGAGTTTGTCATTCGCGGTGGTCGCAGCGGCAACCCGGCGCCTGTCTATACTCGCCGCGTTACCCGACGCCTTCCCAGGAGCACCCGATGAACGACGACCGGACCACGCCGCGTGCCGCGATCTCCACAGTCCTCCTGCCGGCTACTTTGCTGTTCGCTCTCCCCGTCGCGGCCGAGCCGAGCCGGACCAAGGAGGCTGCGGTGGCCGCGGTCTCCGAGCACGGCGAAGAGCTGGTGGATCTCGCCCAGCACGTCTGGCGCTTCGCCGAGACCGCGCTCCAGGAGGAGCGGTCGGCCGCGCTGCTCGCGGATTACGCCGAGAAGCAAGGCTTCCGGGTCGAGCGCGGAATCGCCGGCATGCCGACCGCCTTTCTGGCCGAGTACGGCTCCGGCGAGCCGGTGATCGCGATCCTCGGCGAGTACGACGCGCTGCCCGGAATCTCGCAGCAGGCCGTGACCGAGCAGATCCCGCTCGAGGAAGGCGCGGGCGGCCACGGCTGCGGTCACAACCTGTTCGGCGCGGCCAGCCTCGGCGCCGCACTGGCGGTCAAGGAGCTGATCGAGGCCGGCAGCCTGAGGGGCACGCTGCGCTTTTACGGCACCCCGGCCGAGGAGGCGGTGGGCGGCAAGCTCTACATGATCCGCGACGGGCTCTTCCGCGACGTCGACGTGGCGATCGCCTGGCATCCGGGAGACGAGATCCAGGCCGACACCGGCAGCACTCAGGCGATGGTCGACTTAGTGGTCGAGTTCCGCGGCCGCACCGCCCACGCCGCGGCGGACCCCTGGAACGGCCGCAGCGCGGTGGACGCGCTCGAGATCTTCACCTTCGCGCTCAACCAGATGCGCGAGCACGTGCGCCCGACGGTGCGCATGCACTACACCATCCTCGAGGGCGGCCAGGTCCCGAACGTGGTGCCCGATCGCGCGAAGCTGTGGGTCTGGCTGCGCGACTCGAAGCACGAGCGTGTCGACGAGCTGCTCGAGCGCGCGCGCGACATCGCCAAAGGCGCCGCGGTCGCCGCCGGCGTCCAGAGCGAGCTGAAGGTGCAAGGCGGCAGCTACGAGATGCTCCCGCTGTTTGCCGGCGCGCGCGCCATCCACGCCAATCTCGAGAGGCTCGGCCCGATCCCCTTCACCGAGGAGGAGCAGGAGTTCGCCAAGGCGATCCAGCGCGCCACCGGAACCGAGGAGAAGGGCCTGCGGGCGACGCTCGAGCCGTTCGACGAGAATCCCGGCGAGCCCGAGGGCGGCTCGACCGACGTCGCCGACGTGAGCTGGATCGTCCCGACGCTGCACTTCACGGTCACCACCGCCGCTGCCGACGCGCCGTGGCACGCCTGGCCGGTGGTCGCCACCGGCGGCATGTCCATCGGACACAAGGGCATGCTGCACGCCGCCAAGGCACTGGCCGCCACCGTCGTCGACCTGTACGAGCAGCCCGCGCTGGTGGAGTCGATCCGGAAGGAGTTCGCGGAGAAGACGGCGGGAAAGACGTTCCGCGGCTATCTCGCGCCGGGTCCGCCGCCGTTGCCTGGCAGGTAGTGGCTTCCCTCTTCCGGCGCGAGGCCTTCCGCGCGCTGGTAGCCGCGGCGACGACGGAAGCGCATCAGAGAGGCTTCATCGCTGCGTAGCGTGTGACTCTCCCCGGCGCCGGCAAGCGAGCACCCGCAACCGGCAACTACTTCCACGCCACGCCCGCCGACGCCGGCCCGCCGAGCGGCAGGATCTCGACGCGGCGGAACCCCGCCTCCAGACACCAGCCGCGCAGGTCGGCGCCGGTGAAGTCGAAGGCGTCGCCGAACTCGATCAGCATGTTGAGCGACATCAACAGAGCGAAGGCGTTGCTGCGGCGGGCGTCGTCGATCAGGTGCTCGATCACCACGTACGCGCCGCCCGGCGGCAGCGCCTCGAAGGCCTTGGCGATCAGGAGCTTCTTCTTCTCCAGGTTCCAGTCGTGGAGGATGAGCCCCATGGTCACCACGTCGGCGCGCGGCAGCGGGTCGCGGAAGAAGTCTCCGCCCGCCGTGTGAACACGATCGGACAGCCCGGCGGCCTCGATCTTGCGCCGCGCGATCGGCTCGACCACCGGCAGGTCGAAGCTGGTGCAGCGCAGGTGCGGGTGACGGCACGCGAGCGCGATCGAGAGCTCGCCTGAAGCGCCGCCGGCATCGAGCACGGTGCGATACGGCGAGAAGTCGAACCGTTCGGCGAGCGCCCGGAAGTAGCCGCGCGACACGCCGCTCATCGCCGACAGGAACTGCTCGAGCCGCGACGGGTCGCGGTAGAGCTCCTCGAACACCGGCTTGCCGGTGTGCTTGATCTCGTTCTGGGCTCGGCCGGTGCGCAGCGCCTCCTCGAGGTCGCCCCAGAAGCGGTAGAGCCGGGCGTCGAACATCTCGAGCAGCCCGCCGACGTACTCGGGGCTGCGGCGGTCGAGGAACAGCGCCGTGTCCGGAGTGTTCCGGTAGCGCCCCCCGTCCCCGTCGCCGTCGCGCTCCAGCATGCCGAGCGCCACCAAGGCGTCGAAGAAATCGTGGGTGCCGCGGGGATGCAGCGCGAGCACCGCGCCGAGCTCCTGGGCGGTGAGCGCGCCTTCGCCGAGGACGGTGAACACGCCGAGCTTCACCGCCGTGAGCAGCACCTTCGCCGGCCAGAAGCCGGAGCCGACCAGCAGGATGCGCGAAGGATCGGGTGGCTGGGTCATCGAGGCTGCTCGCCCAGCGCGGTGCCGAATCGGATCTGCAGGGCCGGCGGACGCTAGCACAGGGGGTTCGCAGCAGGGTGGGGCATCCGATACCGCGACGCGCCGGCGGTTCAGGCTGCGGAGGGTCCCTCAACCGGCGCTCCACGATCCGGCGAGCCGTCGGATGAGCCCTCCGGGCGTCGTTCGGCGTCCGTAGTAGTGAGGGCCCCTGCAGGTGTCCCGCACCGACCGGAGCAACCGATGAATCCGAGGTTCACCCACCTGGCAAGAGCGACGACGAGAGAGCAGCCGGGCGCGAGCGATTCGACGCCGCCAGCGCCCTCGACAGCAGCCTGTGCCGCGCGGTGCGCGGCGCTCCTGTTGCTGCTGGTTCCCGCTGCGGCGGCGCCCACCAACTCGCGTCCGGCCGCCCACGACCACCTCGACCGCCTGGCCGCTGCTCTCCAGGGCGAGCGGATCGCGGAGCGCGACCTGGTGCTCGCGGACTGCCCGGGCGACCTCGAGGCGCTCACGCCGTCCGGCCGCGTGCTCCAGGTCCTGGAGTCTCGGCTGCACCGCTGGGACGAGTACGCGCTCGACGATGGCGCGCTGTGCGTGCGGCTGGTCGAGCCCGAGCTCGGCCCACTGACCCGAGAGCAGGCGCACGTGCTGCTCTCGGCATCGAGCCTGCTGTGGCGGCGAGAGCCGGCCCTCGAACCCGCCGCCGCGGCAGCCGAACCGCACGCCATCCGCGGGGACCTGCCGGCGATCGAGCCTCCCGCGCCCCGTTTCGCGGCTGCCGCACCGACCGAGCACAGCCGAGTAGGATACGCGACCCGACCCGGTTCCGTTGCGAGCGTCGAGGCCCCTGGAACGGAGGCCGAGGAAGCCGGCGAACCTGCCGAGCCACTCTCCGACGCGCCAGATCGGCTGCAAACCCTCGTGCAGCCCTCGGTGATCGGCGCCGACGAGCGGGTCGAGGTGCAAAACACCGGCCAGGTGCCCTACCAGCAGGTCGCGTACGTCGAGGTCGCCTGGGCCGGCCACGGCGCGGGCCGCGCCACCGCCTTCCTGGTCGGTCCTCACATGGCGTTGACCAACGCCCATGTGGTCTGGCACAAGAAAGCGCGCGCTCTCCCCGGCTCTGGAGCGCTGCAGCCGGCCCGGCGCGGCTCCGGCAATCCCACCGGACCCTTCGGCGCCCGCCAGGCCTCGCGCTTCGCGGTCAACAACGCCTGGACCCAGAGCTTCCAGCCGCAGTTCGACTACGGCGCCGTCTTCTTCGACCGCCCGTTCGACGCGATCCGCAGCTTCGTGCCGATCTTCCTGAACGTCGCGCCGCCCCCCGGCACCAAGCTCGAAGTCCCGGGCTTCCCCGAAGTGGTGCGCGGCCAGTCGACGTCGGTGATGTTCACCCACACCGACGACCTGCTCGCGGTGCAGGGCCGGCTGCTGCGCCACCGGGTCGACACCAGCAGGGGCAACAGCGGCGGGCCGGTGCTGGTGGAAGTCAACGGCCAGAAACGCGCGATCGCGGTGCACTCCAGCGGAGATCCCTCGCCGCCGTCGGTGTCGAACATCGGAGCACGCTTCGTCTCCGAGAGCGAGGCGCTGCTGGTCGAGTGGTTGCGCTGGGAGCCACAGCGGCGACAGGGGCTCGACTTGACGCTGCAGGGGGTGGACACCGGCGAGTGCCCGCAGATCGACGCCTACGCAACGGTCGAGAACAATCTCGGCGACCCGGTCGGCGGCCTCTCGGCGACCAACTTCCGGCTGTGGGAGAACGGCCGCGAGCGGCGGCCCTGGGTGGCGCAAGCCGAGAGCTTCGAGGGACAGCGCAACTTCGCGCTGGTGCTCGACAGCAGCGGCAGCCTGGGCAGCGCCGGAGTCGCCGCCGAGAAGGCGGCGGCGCGCACCTTCGTCGCGCGCCTGCGGCCGACCGACCGGGTCGCGGTCTACCTCTTCGACAGCACGGTGCGCAAGCTGCTCGACTTCAGCACCAACCGCGCGGCGGCGCTGGCCGCGATCGACCAGCTCACGGCCCAGGGACTGACCTCGCTGTACGACGCCATCGTCGACGCGGCGAACGACCTCCAGAGCCAGGGCGGGCAGAAGGCGATCGTGCTGATGACCGACGGCGCGGACACCAGCAGCCGCCGCACCATCTCCGACGCCGCCGCGGCCGCCCGCAACGCCAGCGCCCCGGTGTTCGCGGCCGGCTTCGGCAGCGCCAGCGACTCGGTGCTGCAGAACATCGCCAACGCCACCGGCGGCGCCTACTTCCGCAGCCCGAGCACGGCGCAGCTCGAGGAGATGCTGCGGCTGATCGGCGAGGCGATCAACAACGCCTACATCATCTCGTGGCTGACCGACTTCACCAACGACGACACGCTCGACGTCGAAATCGAGGTGCGCGACGGTGACGAGGCCGACCTCGAGCAGGGGCTGATCCAGCTCCGCGGCACGCGCTGCGAGCGCAAGGGCAGCGGCTGCAACGTGACGGTGCAGTCGCCCAACGGCGGCGAGACCTGGCTCAAGGGTCAGCAACAGACCATTCGCTGGAACACGTCGGGACCGAGCTGCGGCCAGCGGGTCTCGGTCGGCCTGTTCGACGGCTCGCGCCTGCGCCTGCTGCCCGACGAGCCCAACGACGGCGTGATGCAGCTCGACCCCAGCTTCCTGCCGGTCGGCTCGGCCTACCGGACGGTGGTGATCGACCTCGGCACTGGCCAGCTCGACAAGTCGGACGGCGACTTCGCGATCGAGGCACCCTTCTCGCCGTTCCCCTGCCCGCAGGACGCGCTCACGCTCTGCCTCGGCAACAGCCGGTTCATGGCGCACGTGATCTACCGCGCGCCCGACGGCGCCAACGGCTACGGCCAGCGCCGCGCCATCACCTCCGACACCGGCGCGTTCTGGTTCTTCGACCAGGCCAACCTCGAGCTGGTGGTCAAGGTGCTCGACGGCCGGCCGTTCAACGGCTTCTTCTGGCTGTTCTACGCCGCGCTCTCGGACGTCGAGTACACGCTCTACGTCACCGACACCCAGACCGGCGTCACCCGCGCCTACTTCAACCCGCAAGGCACCCAGGCCAGCCGCGCCGACATCCACTACTTCACGCCCGCCCGGCCGGACTCCGAGGCGGCACCGCTCGAGCTCGCCCCCGACGGCGCGCGGCCGTGGCTCGACACCGACCAAGGGTGGCAAGCCGCCGGCGCGGCCGTGCTCCACACGCAGCTCGCCGGCGGCAACGACGGCGGCGTCAACAGCCAGCAGTACCTCGGTCTCGATTCCATCTACCACAACGAGGTGGCCGACGACTTCGTGGTCCCGGCCGGGAAGTCCTGGACCGTCGACCGGATCGAGGTCAACGGCTTCTACGGCGACGCCGGCCAGAACGTGCCGCGGGGTCCGGCGAGCTCGGTCAGCGTGCGCTTCTACCGCGACTCCGGGGGCTTCCCCGGCGCCATCGAGTGCGGCGCGCTCTCGCTGCGGCCGACCACCGGGTTGGCCGACGGCCGGTTCGTGCTGCAGCTTCCCCAGGCCTGCCGCTTCGACAGCGGTCGCTACTGGGTCTCGGTGCAGAGCAACCAGAGCTTCGCCGACGCCGGCTCGTGGTTCTGGCGGACCAGGCCCCAGGTGGTCGGACAGCCCGCCGTGTTCCGCAACCCCGGCGGCTTCTTCCAGCCGCCCTGCCCGAGCTGGGCGCGCATCGACCAGTGCACCAACGGATTCGGCCGCTGGGACACGGTGTTCTCGGTGAGCGGCGTGGAGACCTCGACCGGCGGCAACTGCCAGGCCACCGTCACGTCGCTGTGCCTGAACCAGGGCCGCTTCCGCGTCTCGGTGCAGTACCGCACCGGGCAGGGAGCGACCGGTAACGGGCAAGCGGTCGCGCTCACCGGCGACACCGGCTACTTCACCTTCTTCGATGCCGCCAACGTCGAGATCGTGCTCAAGGTGCTCGACGGACGCGCGCTCAACAACCACTTCTGGGTGTTCTACGGCGCGCTCTCCGACGTCGAGTACACCGTGACGGTCGAGGACACCCAGACCGGCAAGCGCAAGACCTACTCCAACCCGCAAGGCAATCTCGCGAGCGTGGGCGACAGCTCGGCCCTCCCGGCGAACTAGGGAGCTCGCCACCACGCGGCCAGGACGCCGCAGCGCCGCCAACGGGGCGGGGACGCCGCCCGGGTTATCCTCGGCCCGGAGCCGGACCGAGCGGCCTGTCCGCCGCCTACCATCTCGCGCGTCTCGGCCATCGAGTGGCAATCCACGAGGCCGGTCCGCTGCCGGGCGGCATGATGCACTTCGGGCACATCCTGAAGCACGGCTACGCCCACCGCGACCCGTGAGCGCCGGCCGGCTCGACCGGGGGTGGAACGTCAGCAGCTCGGCTCGGCGGCGTCACCCGCTCCGACGACTCGCGTCACGGCGGGCCCTCTCGAGACCCGCTGGCCTCCTGCAGCCAACGTTCGACCCGCTCGGCGAGGTCCCGCGCCTCCGCGTTCTTGCCTTCCGCCTCGAGCTTTCGTTGCAGCTCCGCGGCGCGCTGGCGCACCGCCTCGACGCCCTCGTCGCGCAAACGCTCCGACCCCTGGGCCGCCTGTTCGCCAAGCCGGTTCATGGCCGCGCGCAGCTCGTCGGCCTCGGGCGACTGTTGTAGCTCGTCGAGACGACGTTCGAGGTCGACGCCGAGCTCCCCGAGGCGAGCTATCGCGCCCTGGCCGGCCGTGCGCAGACGGTCGAGCACAGTGGGCGAGCTCTCTTCGTGGCCGATCAGGACCGCGCCCGGAGCGAGCGGCAGCCGCTCGCCGGAACCGTCCGTCACCACGAGCCGTCGTCCCCCCATCACGCCGGATCGTTCGACGGCGACCAAGGAGTTGGCCGCGACCGCGCCTCGGTACCGCGGCTCCACCGCCAGCTCGAGCCGAACCTTCCCGTTCTCGTCCAGGCCGACCTCGTCGACGCGGCCGACCTTCATGCCCTTGTACATCACATCGGCGCCCGACTCGACGTTATGGTTCTGCTCGAACAGCACGCTGAGGCGCAGCGGCTCTTCACGCTCGCACGCGAGAGCGGCCCCGAGCGTCGCGACAACCACCGTCGCAAGCCGAAGTCGTGCTCCTGCCGAATGGCCAGTTGGCTTCGCCTGTTCCGACATCGCAACCCTCCCAATTGGGATTCTACGGGGCGACGCCCGCGGCCGAGGCGAGCTCGCGCACCTTCGCCTTCATCCGCTCGGCGTTGCGGGGTCCCGCGCGCAGCATGAGCTTCTGGGCGGCAGGCAGCTCCTCGAGACTCGCGTCGAGGTATCGATACGTGAGCACATCGGGAGCCAGCGGGGCGTCCTCGGGGATCGCCGGCGTCGCCAGCACCACGCGCATCGCCGCCCGCAGCGCCTCGTCCCAGTTGCCGGGATAGCCCAGCTCGCCGTAGGCCTGGGCGAGGAGCGGTCGCAGGTTCCGATAGAGCGCGGCCGCCCCCGCGGCGTCGATGGAGGTGAAGACGTCGACCGCGAGGTCGTACCGCTCGAAGGAACGTGGATCCGCCGTGGTCGCGCCTCCCTCCTGACGGACACGGAAGGGGCCGCTCGGCTTCAAGAAAGGCAGGTGCGTGCTCGGATCCTCGTCCCAGGCGACGTTGCCGACGACCCTCGCGGTGCGGCGCACCAGCTCGTCGTTGACCAGCCAGCGCGCGAGCTGCGGATGCGAGGACAGCCTTGCCACCAGCTCCCGCACCAGCGAGTCGGACTGGTCGAGCGGTGGCAACTCGATCGCGGGCTCGGCAGGAGGCGGCTCGACCTCGGGAGTCGTCGACTCGAACACCGGCGGGGGCTCCTCCACCGCCGCCTCTTCGCCCCGACGGGACCACCAGATCGCGGCCGCGACGGCAAGAGCCAGCGCGATCACGATCGCCACGACCCAAACGAGTCGCGACCGATCCTCTTCGTCTCGACTCGGCCCTTCCGGGACATGGACGAGCCCCGGCCCGGTGTCCGTGTTGCCGTCCTCGTCGCGCAGGCGGATGTGGTCGACCTCGCTCATGGATGCTGCCTCTCGTGTTGGATCACTGGCGCCCGTGGACCCGCGGCGGAAGCCGCTACTCGCGGCGGCGCGTTTGACCTTACAACGGGACTCCGACCTCGCGGTTTCTCCCCGCGCGGCCCTCCGTTTAACGAGCCATGCACGCACAGCCGGCGCCGGGACACCGTCCGCTGTAACGTCACGCCGCGAGAGCGCGGTTCGGCCGGATGCCCCGGATCACATCGATCGCCTCGGTGAGGCCGTCGATGGTCAGCGGGAACATCGGGTACACCTGCCGAATGATGTGGATCGTCGGGGCGTTCCAGATCTTCTTCGGCTCGGGATTGAGCCAGACGGAATTCGGGCAGCGCTCGCGGAAGCGCCGCAGCCAGGCGAGGCCGGTGTCCTGGTTCTGGTGGTAGTAGTCGAGCGCGCCGCCCGAGTAGGTCAGCTCGTACGGGCTCATCCAGGCATCGCCCACGAACACCACCGACCAGGTGTGATCGAGCTCCTTGAGGACCTGCGAGGTCGGCTCGCCTTTCCATCGTGAGATGTCGGTGTAGAGCTTCTCGTACACGCAGTTGTGGAAGAAGCGCGACTTGAACTTCTTGAAGTGGTTGGCCGCGTGCGCAGCCGAGAACAGCCTCTCGCACAGCAGCGTGTGCGGATCCATCGACCCGCCGACGTCGATCAGCAGCAACAGCTTGATGCGGTTGCGGCGGGGCGGCGCGAACACCAGGTCGATCTCGCCGGCGTTGCGCGCGCTCTTGTCGATCGTCAGATCGATGTCGAGCTCTTCGGGGCCGTCGTCCTTGTCGAGCCGCCTCAGCCGGCGCAGCGCGACGCCGATCTGCCGCGTGTCGAGGATCCGGTCGGAGCGCAGGTTGCGAAAGCGACGCGATCCGGCCACCTGCACCGCCGAGCGGCCACCGCCGCCCCCTCCGACGCGGATCCCGGTCGGGTGCTCGCCGCCGTGGCCGAACGGCGAGGTGCCGCCAGTGCCGATCCACTTGCTGCCGCCGTCGTGGCGCTCCGTCTGCTCCTTGAGGCGCTCGAGGAACCTCTCTCGCAGCTCCTCCAGCTCGAGCGCCTCGAGCTTCGCGCGATCGGCGTCGGTGATCTGCGGCAGCACCGGGTTCTCGAGCCACGCGAGCAGCTCCTCGTCGACGACGAACGTGTCCTCGATGTCGGTGAAGAAGCTCGCGAAGGCGCGATCGTAGGTGTCGAAGTCCGACTCGCGCTTGACCAACAGGCAGCGAGCCAGGTGGTAGAAGACCGACAGGTCGGCGCGGGCGTATCCCTCCGCGAGCGCCCGCATGAGCCCCAGCCACTCGGTGATGGTGACCTTGAGGCCGTAGCCGCGGAGGTGGAAGAAGAAGTCGATGAACACGGGAGGAAGTGGTTCAGCTATGCGGCCCGCAGCTCTGCGAGCCTCAATTCACCCGGCTCCGACGATGCGCCGCGAGCACTAAGTCGACGTCGTTCTCGCGCTTGAGCAGCACTCCGAGGAACGGCAGCTCTTGCTCGATGCGCTCCGACGGGATGCCGGCGCGACGGAGCGCGGCGATCCAGTCGATCAGCTCGCTGGTCGATGGACGCTTGCGCACCTCGGGCAGCTCGCGCAGCCAGTAGAAGCGGAGCAGCACCTGGTGCAACAGCTCGTCCTCGACGTCGGGATGGTGCACGCGGACGATCCGGGTCATCGTCTCCTTGTCGGGAAACGCGATGTAATGGAACACGCAGCGGCGCAAGAAGGCGTCGGGCAGCTCTTTCTCGTTGTTCGACGTGATGACGACGATCGGTCGGTGGCGCGCGGTGTGATGCTCGCTCGTTTCGACCACGGCGAAGCTCATGCGATCCAGCTCGTGCAGCAGGTCGTTGGGGAACTCCATGTCGGCCTTGTCGATCTCGTCGATCAGCAGCACGAGGCGCTGGGCGGCGGTGAAGGCCTTGCCGAGCGGTCCGTAGCGAATGTACTGCTTGATGTCGCGAATGTCCCGGTCACCAAAGCGCGCGTCGTTGAGTCGCTGCACCGTGTCGTAGACGTAGAGCCCGTCCTGCGCCTTGCTGGTCGACTTGATATGCCAGGTGAGGAGCTCCATGACCAGGTTCTCGGCGATGGCCTCGGCCAGCACGGTCTTGCCGGTGCCAGGCTCGCCCCGAATCAGCAACGGCCGTTCGAGAGCGACCGCGACGTTGACGGCGTCGCGCAGCTCGGGCGTGACCAGGTAAGAATCGGTGCCGGTGAAGCGATGGAACGGCATGGTGGGGACCTCGGCTCGGTAGAGCTTGGCACTGCCGGGTCGGCGGCGCGGGCGAGGTCGCGACTCTAACCCAACGCCTTGGTCGAGAAGCTCACAGGCCGTCATCACCCAGAACATCGACGGTCTGCACCAGGCGGCGGGCCTTCCGGAGGAATGCCTGGTCGAGCTCCACGGCAACTTCAGCTACGCCGCGTGTCTCGAATGCGGGCTGAGGCACGAGGTCGAAACGATCCTCGAGATCTTCGAGCACTCGGGCGACCCACCCGACTGCTCCGCTTGCGGCGGCCTGCTCAAGACCGCGACGATCTCTTTCGGCCAGGCCCTTCCGCCAGCGGCCGTCCAACGCGCCGAAGCTCTGGCACGGCAGTGCGACCTTTTTCTCGTGCTCGGGAGCTCGCTCGTCGTGTACCCGGCGGCGGCGTTGCCATGGCTGGCGCGGCGGTCCGGTGCCTCCCTGGCTCTCGTGAACCGGGACCCGACTGAGGTCGATCCCGTCGCCGACCTGGTGGTCCGAGGAGAGATCGGGCCAACCCTCGCTTCGGTTAGCGACCAGGCCGGCGAGAGTTCTTAGCTGACCAGGCTCATATTACCCCTGGCGTGGAAGGCCCTGGGCACTTGACTCGAGTGGCTCGAATCGTCCATTATCTTAGCCGGAGACGATGAGATCTCGTTGATCTCAACGTCGCGCATCTCGCATCTGGAGCTAATTAGAAATGGGCGCGGCGAGCCGAGGAATATCTCCGCTAAGTTGAGTGTTGTTGACTCACGAGAAAGGTCGCTGTCTCCCGGGTGCCGGATCGATTTCCGGGCCGGAGTCACAGCCGTCCTCGGAGCGATCGACAATCGACACGACAGCAGTCGACCCCCCGTCTCCCCGCGCTGGCTCGCAGCAGCGCGACGACGGAGACCAGGGAGTCGCCACCAACAACGAAGGAGACGAATCATGGCAAACACGAATCTCAGCACCACCCGACGTCCCGCGACCTTGCCGTCGCTGGTCGACCAGTTCTTCGACGACGCGTTCTTCCAGAACTGGATGCGGCCGACAGGCGAGCAGCAGCAGCAAGCCTGGTTCCCGCCGGTGGATCTCAGCCAGACGACCGACAAGTTCATGGTCAAGGTAGACCTGCCTGGCATGACCGCGAATGACATCGAGGTCACGGTCGAGAACCAGACCCTGACGCTGCGCGGCGAGCGCAAGCTCGAGAACAGCGAAGAGGGCGAGACCTTCAACCGCGTCGAGCGGGTCTACGGCCGCTTCACCCGGACCTTCCAGCTCCCGTCCAACGTCGATTCGGCCCAGGTCTCGGCAACGTTCAAGGATGGCGTGCTGTTCGTCGAGATCCCCAAGTCCGAAGCCGCCAAGAGCCGGCGAGTCGAGATCCGCTGAGCTCGCTGCTCGCCGGGCAGAACCGGCGCTCCTCGCTCCGGATCGACAAGCCCCGCGCCTCCGCGCGGGGCTTTGTTTTTCTGGTTGTCTCCGGTTTTTCCGGTTCCCAGGACTGTCGGCGGCAGGAACCACTCGCCAAGTGGAATCTCCCGGCACACCGAACCCCTTTGGCCGGCACCTCGCTCGAAGGCAGCGCGCGACCGTGTCGGCCTGCTACAATCCTTCTCTGCGCTGCCGCTCCGGTCCTGTGCATCGAGGACGCCGGAGCATCCCACAGCCAGCCGCCGGTCGCCTGACGTCCGCCGAACACCCACGGGGCGGACGCTCCTACGCCGCCCACCGGCAACACAACCCACGAGTCATGACGCGCAACGACCTGCCGCTCCCGGAAGAAGACAGCACCGCCGCAGGAACCGCCGCGGAAGCAGAGGCCGGTGTGGAGAACACCAGCTCCGCCGATGCGTCTCCCACGCCCGAGGACGCGTCTCCCGCGCCCGAGGTCGAGCCGCAGGCCGCGCCAGGTGACGAGCAGCCAGCTGACGCCGCCCCCGCGGAGAAACCGTTGGCTGGCGACGCTGCTGAACCCGCCGCTCTCGCTGCATCTGACTCCGAAGCCGCCGACACGACGGCTGGCCCGACAGCGGCACCGCCGCTCGTTCCGGAGCCGCCTGCCGAGCCGCCCTCGCCGCAGGTAGAGGCGCTGATGCGCGCGCAGTCCGAAGGCACCCAGGTGACCGGCAAGGTGATCGGCTGGAACAAGGGCGGGTTCCATGTCGTCGTCGACGGCGTTCCGGCGTTCTGTCCGAAGTCCCAGATCGAGCTCGGCAACCCGAAGCGCGCCGCGGTCTACATCGACCAGGAGTACCCCTTCCGGGTGCTGGAAGTGCGCGAGGGCGGCAAGCGCGTCGTGGTCTCGCGACGAGAGATCCTCGAGGAGGATCGTCGCGCCACCCTGGAGAACCTCCGCAGGATCAAGAACAGCGGGGAAGTGATCGACGGGACCGTGACCTCGATCGTCGACTTCGGGGCCTTCGTCGAGATCGGTGGCCTCGAAGGACTCGTGCACCTGTCGCAGCTCAGCCGGCGCAGGGTCGAGAGCGCGCGGGAGCTGCTCCAGGTCGGCCAGCCGGTGCAAGTGAAGGTGATCAAGATCGAGAAGGGCGGCGAACGCATCTCGCTCTCGATGAAGGCGCTCGAGAAGGATCCCTGGGAGGATGTCGCCGAGCGCTGGTCCGCCGGTGACCGCTTCGAGGGCCGTCTGCTGCGCCGCGCCGAGTTCGGCCTCTTCGTCGAGATGTCGGACGGCATCGAAGGCCTCCTGCACGCGTCGCAAGTCCCGCACGGCAAGGATCTCGACGACGAGACCCTGCAACCCGGCCAGACCGTCGAGGGGTGGGTCCGCGAGGTCGACCCAGTCCGGCGCCGCCTTTCGCTCTCGATGCGCGAAGTGGCCAAAGGCGACCCCTGGAAGGAAGTGCGCACGAAGTACCAGGACGGCGAAGTAGTCGCCGGCGAGGTCGAGCAGATCGCCAAGTTCGGGATCTTCGTCCAGCTCGAGCCAGGCCTCACCGGCCTGCTGCCGTTCTCCGCGCTCGGGCTTCCAGAGGGCGCCAACGTTCGCCGGCAGTATCGGACCGGCCAGCGCCTCGAGGTCGTGGTCGACTCCATCGACACCAAGCGGCGACGCGTCTCGCTCGCTCCGGTCGGCGCCAAGCTCGAGGGGACCAAGGCGGACCTCAAGGACTACCAGCGCAAGCTCGAGACGAAAGACAGCGGCGGTCTCGGGGCAATGGCGGCGGCGCTGGGCAAGATCCGCCCACAGGCGTGAGCGTGGCCAAGCGGCGCGCCGCTAGGGGCCCCGCGCGAAACAGCGTTTTCACGCGGCGCCCGCTGCCCAGCCCTCAGTGAACCGAACCAGACTCTGGATCCCTACCGGCACTTCCCTCTCCTCTCGCTACTCCACCATGCCCGAGAAGCGCGTCTTCAGGATCGTCTTCGCGAATCAGGGACAGACATACGAGATCTACGCTCGGAGCGTCGGCCAAGGCGGGATGTTCGGCTTCGTCGAGGTCGAGGAGATCTTGTTCGGAGAGCGGTCCCAGGTCGTGGTCGACCCGTCCGAAGAGCGGCTCAAGCACGAGTTCGCCGGGGTGCGACGGACGTACCTGCCGCTGCACTCTGTTCTGCGCATCGACGAAGTCGAGAAGGAAGGCACGGGGCGGATCCGGCGGCCCGAGGGCGAGACGGCGTCCGTTACTCCTTTCCCGGTGCCGATCTACACGCCGGGTCGGGATCCCAAGAAGTAGACGCTTCTACGTGGGTCCGGTCGCGCGCGTTGCCGCCGGGCCCCATGTCAGGGAGGCATCAGGAATGACATCGCAGCGCCGCTCCACGAAGAACCTCCGAGGTGTTCGCCGGGTCGCCTTCCGCGGACCGGATCGACTCGCCTCGTGTTGGCTGGCTTGCCTGTTGGCGGTCACGGTCCTCTCGACCGGCAGTGCTGCGCAGGAGCCCGCTTCTGCCGCGGGGCCGATGCGGATCGCCGTGGTCGACCTCGAGCGGGTTTTCCTCGAGTCGCCGGCCGGCCAGCGGTTGCGCACCGAGCTCAAGCAACTCGAAGAGAGGGTGCGCGCCGAGCTCGAAAGGCACGCGCGCCAGATCGAGGAGCTGGAACGCAGCATGGCCGGCAAAGCTCCCGAAGAGCAGAGGGTCTTGGCGCGTC
>DATLFI010000354.1:0-39786 GCA_035524895.1 Thermoanaerobaculia bacterium
GCCGGCGAAGACGCCGGCCTTATCCGTTCGGTGGGAGCCCGGTGAGCAGCTCCTCCAGACCGCCGGCCAGCCGCTCCACGCGCTGGGCCACTTCCTGCCGCTCGGCCTGCCAAGCGTCGCTGCGCTCCTCGTCTTCGCGCTGGCGGGCGCTCTCGAGCTCCGCGACTCGTTCGCGCAGCTCCTGGTTCTCGGCACGCAGCGCCTGCAGTCGCGCCGACGCGTCGGCGACGGCCCGTTCGAGCCGCGCGACAGCCTCCCATCCTGATTCGCTCATGACGCCCTCTCCTCGGCTCGCCGGCGCAGCGCCTCGGCCAGCGCCTCGTGCTGCCGTTGGACCGCCTCCTGCGTGAGGGACCGGTCGGCGGCAGCGAAATGGAACGACAGAGTGCTGTGGACGCGACCAGCGTCCACGCCTGGGCCGGCAAAGCGGTCCTTGAGCTCGTAGTCTTTCAGGTCGGGAGCCAGACCGGTCGCCCGCACCGCCAACACCGCGGCCTCGAGCTCGGACCACGTCAGGTCGACCGGATGCGCCACGGTGAGGTCGCTCGAAATGCCCGGGAAGCGCGAAGGAGCGACCACGGGCTCGGGCAGCCCGGCGCCCAGGTCGCCGAGCGCTGTGACCAGCAGCTCGGCGGCAAAGAGCGGGTACGCGAGGTCGTCGTCCTCGACCCGTCCGGCGTGGCCGACTCGCCGCCCGTCGCGGTCGAGCACGACCGCGGCGGCGCCGCGCACCAGCCCCGGTATCTCTCCCGGCTCGAGCGTCCACGTCACCTCCGCCACAGCGCGCAAGTGATCGAGCACGCCCTGGAGGTCGAAGAAGTCGTGCTCTTGACGCTGCTGCCACAGCGAGGTGGGGCGTCCGCCCAGGACCACCGCGACCGACTCGAGCTCGCCCGCACCAAACAGGCCGCCGATCTCGAACAGGGCGATCTCGGTCGCGCCACGGCGCTGGTTGAAGCGCGCGGTCTCGACCAGATCCGGCAGCAGGGAGCGTCGCAGCACCGAGTAGCGATCGGACAGCGGGTTGGCGAGGCGGATGGGACCGCCTGCCACGAGCGGGGCAAAACGGTCGTCGTCCGCCGGAGCGTGGAAAGCGTAGTGGATGGTCTCGCACAGACCGCAGGCCCACAGCTCCCGCCGCAACAGGCGTCGGCGACGGTGCGCCGGGAGCTCGGGCGCGTCGGCACCGGCGAGCGCCGGGAGGAGCGCCGGCACGTCGTCGAAGCCGTGGATGCGCATCGCCTCCTCGTAGAGGTCTTCCACGCGCTCGACGTCCCAGACCCGCCACGACGGCGGCGTCACCAGCCAGGGCCCCGCGCCGAGCTCGACGGCGAAACCCAGCCCCCGCAGCCAGCGCTCGAGGTCCGCGGGAGCAATCGGGAAGCCGGCGATGGCGTCCAGACGATCCGTCCGCAGCTCGATCGGTCGCGGCCGCGGCAGCTCGACGGCGACGAGGTCGGAACCGCCCGCCAAGACGCGCCCGCCGCCCAGCTCGGCGATCAATCGCGCCGCGCGTTCCGCGGCCCGTGCACAGAGCTGCGGGTCGACGCCGCGCTCGAAACGGTGGCTGGCGTCGGTGTGCAGGCCGAGCTTCTTGGACGTGCGACGCACGCCGCGCGGCTCGAAGCACGCGCTTTCCAGCAGCACGGTGGTGGTGGCTTCCGTGACCTCGGTGGCGAGACCCCCCATCACCCCGGCGACACCCACGGCGCGCTCGCGGTCGGCGATCACCAGCATGTCGGGCTCCAGAAGCCGCTCCTCCCCGTCGAGCGTGACCAGGGTCTCACCGGGGCGGGCGAGCCGCACGATCAGGCGCCCCTCGGGCACGCGCTCGAGGTCGTAGGCGTGTTGCGGCTGCCCCAGCTCGTGCAGCACGAAGTTGGTGGCGTCGACGATGTTGTTGATCGGGCGCACGCCGATCGCCTCTAGCCGGAGCCGCAGCCAGTCGGGGCTCGGCCCCACGGTCACGCCCTCGATCACGCGCACCGCGAAGCGCGGGCAGAGCTCGGGGCTCTCGATCTCGACGCCGGCCATGCCGAGCGGCCCGAGCTCGAACGGCTCCCCCGGCGCCGGCAGGGTCGCCGGCGGGCGCAGCGGCCGGTCGTAGAGCACCGCGATCTCGCGCGCGAGCCCGAGGTGGTTCATGCAGTCCGGCCGGTTGGTGGTGATGTCGACTTCGAACACGACCTCGCCGTCGCGCTGCTCGATCTTGTCGACGGCATGGCCGGCTCCGGTGAGCCGGGCCGCGACCGCCTCGGGGGCGTCGGGCAGGTCGACGTAGTCGGCGAGCCAGGTGAGGGAGAAGAGCACTTCAGCGCCTGACCTGTCGCAGCACGCGCACGTCGTTCTCGAACAAGGTCCTGATGTTCGGGATGCCGTAGCGGTTCATGGCGATGCGATCGACACCCATGCCGAAGGCCCAGCCGCTGTAGCGGTCGGGGTCGATGCCGCACTTCTCGAGCACTCGCGGGTCGACCATGCCGGCGCCGAGGATCTCCATCCAACCGGTGCCGGAGCAGGTCGCGCAGCCCTTGCCGCGGCACGAGCCGCAGGTGACGTCGACCTCGGCCGAAGGCTCGGTGAACGGGAAGAACGAGGGACGCAGCCGGATGTTCACGTCGGGCGCGAAGAGGCGGCGCAGGAACGCCAGCAGGGTGCCCTTGAGGTGAGCGAAACTGATGCCCTCCGCGATCTCCAGGCCCTCGATCTGGTGGAACATCGGCGAGTGCCGCAGGTCGTTGTCGTGGCGGTAGACGCGCCCCGGGCAGATCACCCGGATCGGTGGCTTGCGCGCGAGCATGGTGCGGATCTGCACCGGCGAGGTGTGCGTGCGCAGCAACCGCCCGTCCTCGAGCAGGAAGGTGTCCTGGCTGTCGCGCGCGGGGTGGTCGGGCGGGAAGTTGAGCGCCTCGAAGTTGTGGAAGTCGTCCTCGATCTCGGGGCCCTCGGCGACGCTGAAGCCGAGCTCGAGGAAGATCTGCTCCATCTCCTCGATCACCCGCGACACCGGGTGCACCGAGCCGACGCGCGGTCGCCGGCCGGGGAGGGTCACGTCGATCGCGGCGGCTCGTTCGCGGTCGTCGCGCTCCGCGGTCCCGAGCCGCTGGTCGAGCGCGGTCAGCTCTGCCTCGATCGACTGCTTGAGCTCGTTGAGCACGCGGCCGAACTCGCGGCGATCCCCGGCGGGAAGCTCGCGGAGACGCTGCTCCTGGTCGCGGATGAAACCGCGCTTACGGCCCAGCCACTCGACGCGCAGCGCCTCCCAGGCATCGCGGGTGACCACGGCGCCTGCGGCCGCGTCGAAGCGCTCGCGCGCGCGCTGCAGCTCCTCGACGGGGACGGATACCTGGGTCACGGCGCGATGGGAAGGCCCCCGGTCACCCTCAGGCCGCGGCGGCGAGCGCCTCGCTGGCGGTCTTCGCGACCACACCGAAGGCGGCAGGGTCGTGCACCGCCATCTCGGCGAGCGACTTGCGGTCGAGCGACGAGCCAGCCGCGGCAAGACCCGCGATCAAACGGCTGTAGGACAGGCCGTGCAGGCGCGCCGCGGCGTTGATGCGCACGATCCACAGGCTGCGGAACTCGCGCTTGCGCTCGCGGCGGCCGCGGTAGGCGTCGCGGTCGGCGCGCGCCACGGCCAGCTTGGCGATGCGGTGGGCCTTCGACTTGGTGCCGTAGAAGCCCTTCGCGCGCTTGAGGATCTTCTTGCGCTTGAGCGTGCGCTTGTTTCCACGCTTGACACGTGCCATGTAGCAACCCCTCGGAACGGAACGTAGATCGTCGATTCAGTCGCTGCCAGCGGCCTCCGCACCAAAGCGGCAGGGCCGGAACGACGGCAGCCTGTCGCTCGGTCAGGTCGAGATCATCGCGCGGATGTTGCGCACGAACTTGCCGACCACGAGCGTGGACTTGCGTAGCTGGCGCTTACGCTTCTGCGACTTCTTGGTGAGGATGTGGTTCTTCATCGCGTGGGAGCGCTTCACCTTGCCGGTGGCGGTGAGCTTGAATCGCTTGACCGCGCCGCGATGCGACTTGAGTTTGGGCATAGGGTCTAGGCTCTCGGGAAGTCTTGCGGGAGTCTTTGGGAATGTCTGCTCAGGTCGGGCGCCACGGCGTGCCCTGTCGCACTCTCGATGGGCACTCTTGATGGCACCCGATGGCCCTGAAGAGGCCCCGAGGACCCGAGGCCGCGGCGGAGGGCCACCACCCGGTTCGACGCCCGGAGCGGGCGATCCTAGCATCGCGAGTGCCCCCTTTGAAAGGTCCGGCTTCGCCGCAAAGCCGGCGGTCTCTCTGCACAGGACCCCTGACCTAGGGCTCTCCCGGATCTAGGGCTCTCCCGAGCGGGCGGCCACTTCTCTCGAACAGCGTTCCACTATGTGGTCGATCGGCATCGCTCCGAGGTCGCCACCGCTTCGGGTGCGTACGGAGGCGGTGCCCGACTCCTCCTCGCGCGCACCCACCACGAGCATGTACGGGATCTTCTGGAGCTGCGCCTCGCGGATCTTGTACCCCAGCTTCTCGCCGCGCTCGTCGAGCTCGGCGCGCAACCCAGCCGCCACCAGCCGCTCCGTGAGCTGGCGGCCGTAAGCCAGGAACCGCTCCGAGACCGGCAGCACGACGACTTGCACCGGCGCCAGCCACAGCGGGAAGGCACCGCCGAGGTGCTCGATCAGGATGCCGAGGAAGCGCTCGAACGAGCCGAGCATCGCGCGGTGGATCATCACCGGCGTGTGCTCGGCGCCGTCGGCGGCGACGTAGCTGAGACCGAACCGGCTCGGCATCTGGTAGTCGAGCTGGCAGGTCCCGAGCTGCCAGAGCCGGCCGAGCGCGTCCTTGATCTGGAAGTCGATCTTGGGGCCATAGAAGGCGCCGTCGCCGGCATTGACCTGGTACGCGATCCCCTGCCGGTCGAGGGCGGCGCTGAGCGCGGCCTCGGCGCGATCCCAGATCTCGTCACTGCCCAGCCGCTTCTCGGGCCGGGTCGAGAGCTCGATCAGCACGTCGTCGAAGCCGAAAGTGCGATAGATGTCGAGGATGGTGTGGACGATCTGGATCACCTCCGCCTCGACCTGCTCCTCGGTGCAAAAAACGTGGGCGTCGTCCTGGCAGAACGAGCGCACGCGCGTCAGGCCGGTGATCACCCCGCTCTTCTCGGCGCGGTGCAGCCGGCCCAGCTCCGAGTAGCGGATCGGCAGGTCGCGATAGGAGCGCATGCGCGTGCCGTAGACCAGGCAGTGACCTGGACAGTTCATCGGCTTCACGGCCATCTCGCGCTCGTCGATGGAGGTGAAGAACATGCCGTCGCGGTAGTTGTCCCAGTGCCCGGACTTCTTCCACAGCTCCAGGTCCAAGATCTGCGGCGCGAGCACTTCGCCGTACCCTGATGCGTTGCGCTCGCGGATGTATTCGACGAGCTGCTGGTAGACGACCGCGCCCTTGGGGTGAAAGAACGGGCTCCCCGGGGCGTACGGCGAGAAGCTGAAGAGGTCGAGCTCGGGGCCGAGCTTGCGGTGGTCGCGAGCGCGCGCCAGCTCGGCGGAGCGCCGGTGCTCTTCGAGCTCGGCCTGGCTCGCGAAGGCGGTGCCGTAGATGCGCTGCAGGCGCTCGCGGCTCTCGTCGCCGCGGAAGTACGAGCCCGAGCTCTCGAGCAGCTCGAGCGCTCCGATCTGCCCGGTGCGCTGTGCGTGTGGCCCGCGGCACAGGTCGACGAACGGCCCGTGCTTGTAGAGCGTGATGGTCTCGCCCTCCGGGATGTCGCGCAGGCGGTCGACCTTGAGGTCCTCGCCCATCCCGCGGAAGAGATCTTCTGCTTCCTGACGCGAGACCTCGACCCGCTCGAGAGGCAGGTCCTCGGCCACGATCTCGCGCATCCTCGAGGCTATGCGCTCGAGGTCCTCGGGGGTGAAGGAGCGCGGGAAGCGGAAGTCGTACTGGAACTTCTCCGAGTGATCCACGCGGCCGACGTCGATCGTAGTCTCGGGCCACAGGCGCATCACCGCATCGGCCAGGACGTGCTCGGCGGTGTGGCGCAGGAACGGTCCAGCCTCGGGAGACTTGGTGGTGAAGATGCGGAACCGCCCGCCAGAGGAGAGGGGCAGGCGCAGGTCGACAGGGAGCCCATCGAGCTCGGCGCCCACCGCATCCTTGGCGAGCCGCGGGCCGATGGTCTTTGCCACCTCGAGCGGCGTCGTGCCCGGCGCCACCTGGCGCTCGCTGCCGTCGGGAAGCTCGAGGGTCAGGGTCTCGGCGGCGCTCATGGCGTCGGTGCTTCGGGGGGAGGGAAGGGCGGAGAGCGGCGCGGCCGCGCCGAGAGTGGATCGGCGGCACCTGCCGCCGAAGCCGGGACCTGGTAGGCGCTAGCGGACTCGAACCGCTGACCTCTACCGTGTGAAGGTAGCGCTCTAACCAGCTGAGCTAAGCGCCTGTGGTCCCATGGCTGCGACTTCCGAACTGGTGCGACCCGCGCCCGAAGATACATCCGACGATGGCGCCCTGCCGCCGTCGGGCGACTGGTAGGCCCGAGCGGACTCGAACCGCCGACCTCTACGATGTCAACGTAGCGCTCTAACCAGCTGAGCTACGGGCCTGGAGCAGCGGGCGGCTCCGATCGAAGAAAGGAAGCTAGCAACCTCACCAGGACCTGTCAACGAGATCGCGACCCCGATCAACGCCGCCGATGCTCCTCGGGCCGCTCGACGATCTCCAGGCCGGCAGCCTCGATCTGCGCGACGATCTCGGCGGCGTGCTCGGCGCCGCGGGTCTCGAGGGTGAGCTCGACGTCGACCTCGCCCAGGCTGACGCCCTCGAACGCGCGCTCGTGATGCACCTCGAGCACGTTGGCCTCGGCCTCCGCGACCAGGCGCAGCAGGTTGGCGAGCGCGCCGGGGCGATCCTGCAGCTTGACGTCGAGGCGCACCAGCCGCTGGTCCTTCATCAGGCCGCGCTCGATCACCCGCGCCAGCAGGTTGACGTCGACGTTGCCGCCGCCGAGGACCATGCAGACCTTCTTGCCTGCGGCGCGCGGGACGTGGCCGTTGACCAGCGCCGCGAGCGTCGTGGCGGCAGCGCCCTCGGCGACCGTCTTCTCGCGCTCGAGCAGCAGCAGCATGGCGTTCGCGATCTCCTCCTCGCCCACCGTGACGATGTCGTCGACCAACCGGCACACGATCTCGAGAGTGCGCTCACCGGGTCGCTTCACGGCGATGCCGTCTGCGATGGTGGTCGCGGGAGGCACCAGGGTCGGCGTGCCAGACTCGAGGCTGCGGATCATCGACGGCACCGCCACCGTCTGCACGCCGATCACCTCGACCTGTGGCCGCAATGCCTTGACCGCGGTGGCGATGCCCGAGATCATGCCGCCGCCGCCGATCGCGACGATCACCACGTCGAGATCGGGGACCTCGTCGAGGAGCTCCAGCCCGATGGTGCCCTGGCCGGCGATCACCAGATCGTCGTCGAACGGGTGCACGAAGGTGAGGTCGCGCTCGGCCTCGATCTCGCGCGCGCGCGCGTAGGCTGCGTCGAAGTCGTCGCCATGGAGGATCACCTCGCCACCCATGTCCCGCGTGTTCGCCACTTTGATCAGCGGCGTCCGTTTGGGCATCACCACGACGCTCGAGATACCGAGCCGGGACGCGTGGAAGGCCACCGCCTGCGCGTGGTTGCCCGCGGAGGCAGTGATGGTGCCGCGCCGCCGCTCCTCGGGCTGAAGGGTCAACAAACGATTGAGGGCTCCCCTCTCCTTGAAGGAGCCCGTCATCTGCAGGTTCTCGAGCTTGAAGTAGGTCGTGGCCCCGCAGCGGCGGGAGAAGTGCTCCGAGCGCGCGCACGGCGAGCGGTACACCGCGTCACCGATGCGCGCGCGCGCCGCGCGAACGTCGTCGATGCCGATCATCGAACGCTCATCTCGGACACCGAATCGGATGGCTGCAGGGGTCGGAACGTGCCGCAGTCTCGAGCCACTGGTCCAGGCACGACAGGCAGCCTGGGCTCAGAAGTATTCGGAAGTGTAGCGTCGGCCGCGGCGCCGCAGCCACGAGCTCGCGCGCCGAGGCAGCTCGTGTTGTAAGCTCTCCCGACGGTGAACAGCGCCGACCCCCCTAGTCCAGGCTCCCCAGCGACTGCCAGCGCTCCTGCCCACGGGCCCCGAGGCTCTCGGTCGTCATGGGCATAGTGCCCACGCCCATAGCTCTCGCCGGCTCGGCGCTGGGCCAGCTCGAGCTGTCGCCAGGCTTCGGGCTGGTGCTGGCCGCGCTGCTGGTGTTCGCGAACGGCTTCTTCGTGGCCGCCGAATTCGCGCTGGTCAAGGTCCGCCCGACGCAAGTCGATTCCTACCTCAAGACGCGCCGCGGCCGTGTGGCCCGGCACATGGTGGAGCATCTCGACGCATACCTCTCCGCGACACAGTTGGGCATCACCCTCTCCAGCCTCGGACTGGGCTGGATCGGCGAGCCGGCCGTGGCGCGCTTGCTCCAGCGTATGGTGGCGTGGATCCCGGGTCTCGAGCTCTCGGACGTGGTGCTGCACTCGATCTCGCTGGCGCTCGGCTTCACGTTGATCAGCGTCGCGCACATCGTGCTCGGAGAGCTGGCGCCGAAGTCGCTGGCGATCCGCAAGCCAGAGGCGACCAGTCTTTGGGTGGCGTTGCCGCTCTACGCCTTCTACTGGATCAGCTTCCCGGCGATCTGGGCGCTCAACCACATGGCCAACGCCCTGCTGCTGCTGGTCGGCATCCAGCCGGTCACCGGAGCGGGCAGGTCCCACGAGGAGGAAGAGCTGCGGCGGATCCTCGCCTCCTCCGCCGAGAGCCGGCTGTCGGAGCACAAGCGCGAGCTGCTCGACAATGTCTTCGAGCTGTCGCACCGGGTGGCGCGACAGGTGATGGTGCCGCGCGCGGAAGTGGTCTACCTCGACCTCGAGGCGCCGATCGAGGACAGCCTGCAGCTCGCTCGCGAGAGCGGACACACGCGCTTTCCGTTGTGCGAGGGCGATCTCGACCGCGTCGTGGGCATGGTCCACATCAAGGACCTGTTCCGCTCCGAGGAGCGGCCGGTCTCCCTGCGCGACGTTCGACGCGACATCTTCTTCGTGCCGGGAACGCTGCCCCTCGACCGGCTGCTGCGGCGGATGCGCAACGAGCACGTCCACCTCACCGCGGTGCTCGACGAGTACGGCAGCGTCGCGGGCATCGTGACCTTCGAGAACGTGATCGAGGAGATCGTGGGCGAGGTGCAGGACGAGTTCGACGAGGAGCGGCCGGAGCTCACGCCGCTCGGCGAAGACACCTACCAGGTCCTCGGCTCGATGCTGGTGGAGGACCTCGAGGACGCGCTGGAGCTCAACCTGTTCCCCGACGAGCGCGACGAGGACACCATGGCGGGCGTCGTGCTCTCCGAGCTCGGCCGGCGCGCCAAGGTGGGCGATCGCCTGCAGGTCGGGCGCCTCGAGCTCGAGGTACTCGAGGTCGCGCTGAACCGGATCCTGTCGATCAAGCTGACGGTGAAACCGCTGCCCGACGAGCTGGCGGGATTGGCGGAAGGCGCGTAGCGAACGCAAGCATAACTGACGCTCTGCGTCAGCTCTCGCTGACGTTCCGCGTCAGCTCTCGCGACGTTACGCGTCGGCTATCGCGGTGCTACGCGTTGGCTGTCGGCGCGCGGAGCCACTGCGCCACGCGCCCCACCGCCTCGCCCACCGGTACCAGCTCGCTCTGCCGATCCTTGCGTCTCGAGAGCTCGACCCCACCCTCGGCCAGCGCCTTGGCGCCGACCACCAGGCGCACCGGGGCGCCGATCAGGTCGGCATCCTTGAACTTCACTCCGGGTCGCTCGTCGCGGTCGTCGAACAGGACCTCGACGCCGGCTTCCTGCAGCTCGCGGTAGAGACGCTCGGTGGTCTCGCGCACGGTCTCGTCCTGAGGATTGAGCGCTAACAGCAAGACCGGGAACGGCGCCAGCGGCAGCGGCCAGACGATGCCGTCGGGGTCGTGGTTCTGCTCGATCGCCGCGGCGACCGTGCGCCCGATGCCGAAGCCGTAGCAGCCCATGATCATCGGCTGCTCGACGCCCCCGGCGTCCTGGAAGGTGCAGCCCATCGGCTCGGAGTACTTGGTGCCGAGCTTGAAGATGTGGCCGACCTCGATGCCGCGCGAGCCGGCCAGGGGTTTGGCGCAGCGCGGACACGGGTCGTCGGCGCCGACCAGCAGCACGTCGACGAAGGCCTCGGGCTGGGCGTCGCGCTCCCAAGAGACGCCGACCAGGTGCGCGTCGGCGGCGTTGGCGCCGCACACGAAGCTCGACAGGTCCCGCGTCGACAGGTCCGCCAGCAGCCGCACTCCCGCGGGCAGGCCCACGGGCCCGGCGAAACCGACCGGCGCCCCGGTGGCCTCGCGCACGCGCTCCTCGCCCGCGAGCCCGTAGACCTGCCGGTCGAGAGCGTTGGCGAGCTTGACCTCGTTGACCTCGCGGTCGCCGCGGATCGCTACCGCCACCAGCCCGCCGTCGGTGTCGTAGACCAGCGTCTTGACCACAGCAGCGGCCTCGACGCCCAGGTGGGCGGCGACGTCGCCCACGGTGTGCATTCCCGGTGTGCTGACGACCTGGCGCTCGGCCGCCTCGGCGGGTGCTCGAGGCGTCCCGAGCGCGGCGGTCGCCTTCTCGACGTTGGCGGCGTAGCCGCAGGAGCCGCAGTGCACCACGGCGCTCTCACCGGTGGCGGCGAGGACCATAAACTCGTGGGAGCTGGAGCCGCCGATGCTGCCGGTGTCGGCCTCGACCACGATGTAGTCGAGCCCGCAGGCTGTGAGGATGCGCGCATAAGCGTCGTGCATCGCGCGGTAGGTCTCGTCGAGGCTCTCCTCCGTGGCGTGGAAGGAGTAAGCGTCCTTCATCAAGAACTCGCGACCGCGCATCAGGCCGAAGCGCGGCCGGATCTCGTCGCGGAACTTGGTCTGGATCTGGAACAGGTTGAGCGGAAGCTGGCGCCAGCTCTTGACGTCGCGACGCACCAGGTCGGTGATCACTTCTTCGTGGGTCGGTCCGAAACAGAACTCGCGCTCGTGGCGGTCGCGGATGCGCAACAGCTCCTTGCCGTACTTGATCCAGCGGCCCGACTCTTGCCACAGCTCGGCGGGCTGCACCGCGGGCATCGAAAGCTCGACCGACCCGGCGCGGTCGAGCTCGTGCCGCACGATGTCCATCAGCTTGCGCACGCTGCGCCAGCCGTATGGCTGGTAGGTGTAAATCCCGGCGGCCAGCTTCCGGATCATGCCGGCGCGCGACATCAGGCGGTGGCTGACCACCTCGGCGTCGGCCGGGCTCTCGCGGGAAGTGAATAGGTAGAAATGGCTCCAGCGCACGATGGTTCTCCGCTACGGCGACGCCTGTGTGGCTGGCGAGTCTAGCGGTCCTCCGGCCCAGCAGACCTTCGGCCCACTCGCGCTCAGCCTCGGCGCTTGGCGCCGGCGCCACTCCCCTGCACCAGCCGCGCGGAGTCCTTCATCAGCGTGAGCAGCTTCTCGCCCAACGCGCCCCGGCCGTGGTCGAGCTGGCGGGCGCGCGAGAGCACGCTGCGCGCTCGCTCGCGCTCGCCGGAGGCCAACAGCGCCATGCCCAGGTGCGTCATGGCGGTAGCGGAGGCGTCGAGCTCGGTCGAGCGAGACAACCAGTCGATCGCCTCCCGGTACTCGCGACGCTTGTAGTGGACCCAGCCCAGGGCCGCGAGCGGGAACTGGCGCAGCTCGTCGGGAGCGTGATCGAGCGAGCGACGCGCGAACGTGAGCGCCAGGTCGAGGTCCTCGTCCATCTCGGCGAGGTTGTAGGCCATCTCGTAGTAGGCGATGGTCTTCGAGAAGGGGGTGGTGCTCTCTTCGAGCAGCCGGCGTCCGACCCGGTTGCCCTCGCGATACTTGCCTTCGCCCCGCAGCGCAGCGATCAGCGTGGCATAGGCGGTGGCCTTGAGCATTTCCCCCGGCTCGAGCGCGATCACCCGCTCGGCCAGGGATCGGATCTCCTGGCTGCGATTCAGCTTGAGGCAGGCGAGCGCGTACGCCACCAGCAGCGCGGCGTTGTCGGGCTCGGCACGCACGGCGCCCTGGTACGCGCGCAACGCGCGACGAGTGTCGCCCGACTCGAGCAGCGACTCGGCGCGCGCGGCCAGCTCGCCGGCCGGCCCCTTCGGCGGAGGCTCGGCGAGCTCGCCACGGCCCGAGAGGTAGCGCACCAGATCGTCGTAGCGCAGCTTCTTGGGATTCAGGCGCTGCGCCTGGCGGAAGGCTTCGAGCGCCTTGCGGTGCCACTGACGATCCAGATAGCAGAGCCCGAGCAGGTGATAGCAGTCCTCGAACGAGGGGTCGAGCCGGATCGCCTCTTGCAGCGCGCGCACCGCCGGCTTGAGCTGGCCCATCTCGTAGAGGCAGCTCCCCAGCAGGTAGCTCGCTTCGGGCACCGGATCGAGCGCCACCGCCCGCTCCAGGAACGCGGTGGCATGGCCGAGGCTGCCCTGCCGCGCGAGCGTGGCGCCGAGACAGAACAGCGGCAGGAAGCTGTTGGGATAGAGCGAGACCGCGCGGCGCAGCGATTCCTCGGCGGGGGCCGACTCGCCGCGGTGGTGGTGGAGCACGCCGCGGTAGACCAGTCCCTCGAAGTGGTCCGGCTTGAGGTCGAGGAGGATGCTGAAGCAGGCGAGGGCCCGGTCGGCGCGACCGTCGTGGAAGTGCGTCTCGCCGAGAAGGTGCGCCAACTCGAAGTTGCCGCGGTCGAGCTTGAACGCGCTCTCGAGCAGGTGGGTGGCTCGCTCGAGCTCGAAAGCGTAGAGCGCGTACTCCGCCTCTTCGAGGTGACGCACGAAGAGCTCGCGCCTGTCGCCGCCGTAGAGCGCCGCGATGCGGTCCTTGCTCCGCCGGAAGCGATCGCGCCGCTCCAGCGCGACCAGTTGGTCCTCGAGCTTGCTCTCCCAGAGGTCGGACCACTCGTCGGC
The DNA here is from genome assembly GCA_035524895.1 of Thermoanaerobaculia bacterium. Taxonomy (GTDB): domain Bacteria; phylum Acidobacteriota; class Thermoanaerobaculia; order Multivoradales; family Multivoraceae; genus DATLFI01. The sequence goes on from DATLFI010000354.1 coordinate 12,979, forward strand.
CGCGACCACTCCTTTGCGCTCCAGCAGGTCGCGCACGGTGGCCAGCCCGGCGTGGTTGACCAGGATGTTCTCTTCCTGCTTGTGCAGGGCCGCGAGGATCGACCGCACGGTCTCGCCGGTGCGCTTGAGCACCTCCTCGAGGATCGAGATGCGCTCGAGCAGGTGCTCGTCGAAGGAGAAGCCCTCGTCGTCGCCGCCGTCGATCTCTTCTTCGCCGCCGGTGCTACCGGAGATGACGAGAAGCTTGCACTCGCACCGCTCGCAGTGCTCGGCGTCGTCCGAGTTGCGCGCTCCACAGCTCTGGCACCACATGACGAGAAGACGAGATCAGGCGCCAGGTGCGCTCGCGAGGGGCGGCGCGCCGAGGTCGGTTGCGTGGGTGGATCGTTGACGCACGGGCTGGGAACCGCCGGTGAGGCTAAGGAATCCCCGAGGGGTGGTCAAGGGTGGTCGGAGGGCGACCCCTCACCGTCCCTCCAGCCACGGCTCTCGCCTGCCGAACTTGGTCGCGAGCGTGGCGCCCACGCCGATCAGGGTCGCCGCGGTCCAGACCACGATACCCGCCCACGGCAGCAGCTTGAGGACTCCGAGCAGCAGCAGCCCCGCCAGGATCGCGGTGATCGGGTCGGGGCGGCGCAGCGGCGAGCGAGGACGCAGCCACCGCACCAGCCATTCGCCGACGCACTGGAATACCGCCACGGTGCCCCACAGCTTGAGCAGCAACGCGAGCAGGATGAGCAGCACGAGCAGCGGGAGCCCGACCACCACCGACGTGAACGCCGTGAGCAGCACGACCACCAGGGTCACCGTCAGCACTGCCACCAGGCCGATCAGGAAGCTGCGCATCGGCGCGTCGCGGATCTCGTCGCTGGTGCTGGAGAGCGGGCGCGCGAAGGTCGCCGCCAGCGCGATGCCGACGAGCAGCCAGGCCGACGAGAGAGCCAGCTTGGCGCCGACCACCGCCCGCGAGAACGGGCTGAGGCCGAGAGCCGGACCCTCGAGCAGCACCAGCCAGCTCGCCGCGGCGTCCGGGTGGGCGACGGTGCGACCTCCGATCCGTGCCCCGAGCTCGGCCACCACGCTGCCGCCGAGCACATAGACATCGCCGTCGACGCGCGCGGTGCGGGTGAGGTGGGCGTCGCCGTCGAGCACCACCAGGTCCTCACCGATCCACCCCGACACCCGCACGTCCCCAGCCAGCGCCACGGCGCTGCGCTGCGCCTCCCCGGCGACGACCAGATCGCGGGACAGCGAGATCACGGTCTGGCGGGAGATGCTTCCCGCTTCGAGCACCACAGCCGGGCTATGCACGCCCCGAGCCTCTTGGTGCTGAGCGGTGGCTCGAGCCGTGGCCAGCACCGCCAACAGAGCGACGGCGAGGGCTAGCAGCCCGTGGTGAAACCCGCGTGAGGCTGCGCGCGGGGATCTGCGGTCGCTGGCAAGGCGTGGCCGACGAACGCGATGCGGTGCCATCGTGCAGGAGGCCCAACGCAGTCGGGGTCCCGAAACCCCCGCGCCCAAGGGGTGGGTGCAAGCAAGCTGCCCCGGGCAGCTTGCCTGCACCGACGTCGCCGCTGCGCGGCTCTGGTAGGGGGCGGCGTGGGGCCGTCTGCGGTGTTGCGCTCGCTCAGCGATGGACCCAGCATCGCCACCGCTCGCGCGCCAACGCCGAGCCGCCGGTAGAGCCACTGCAGGCGAAAGACCCTCCCCGCGCACCGCATGAGCATCCGGCCCCACGGCGCTCCCAACGCAGCCCACGGGGGTTCCACCACGGGCTGCTAGGCTCGACGCGAAGCGGCGTTCCGGCGCAGGGGCAACTGTCGGACGAAGGGCTTGGGGATGCATGTTCTCTCCTCCGGTGACGGTGTTGCCGCGCATGGTAGACACCGCCGGCCGACCCGTCTTGGAAGAACGCGTCAGACCACGGCGGTGAAAGCCCGAGCCATGGGGCTCGACTCGGAGGCGAATAGCTCCCCAGGGCTCACACCGGCCAGGTCGCGGAAGTCTCGAAGAAAGTGAGGCTGGTCGTAGTAGCCGGCATCGAGCGTGGCGTCCGCGAACGGCGAGCCGGCGTGCACCCGCCGCAGCACCGCCTGGACCCGCAGGATGCGCTGGAGGCGCTTCGGCGTCAGCCCGACGTGCCTCTGGAAGAGTCGCTGCGCCGTGCGCCGGCCGAGCCCCACGCGCGCCGCCGCGATGTCCACGGTGAGCGGGTGGCCGAAGTCGCCCAGGGTACGACAGAGAGCCGCCACCGCCGGCACCACCCGGTGCGGTCGCACAGCACCGCGCAAAGCCTCGAGCGCCAGGGACAGCCGCTGCAGACCCCTCGCTTCCCCGAGCTGCTCGTGCAGCCCGCGCGGCAGGTCGTGGTCGAGCGCATCGAGAGCCACGTCCTCGTTTCGCAGCTCCTGCAACGACCCGCGCCACAGCGCCGCTGCCGCACCGGGGCGCAGGCGCACGCCGAGCAGGTCGACCGCCCCAGTCGGCTCGAGCTGGATGTGACCTGTCAGGGGGCCGACCAGGAGGCAGGTCGGCTGCAGCTCGACGGTTCCGTCGTCGCGGTGCCGACGAAAGCGCTCGGCGAAGTTGAAGACGAGCTCGACGGAACCATCCGAGAGCACCCGCTCCGGGCCAGTGCCGAGAGCTCCGCGCATCGTCCAGACGCACTGCACCACCGGGGCGAGATCGGCCGGCGGGGCCAGTTCGCGGTACTCGAGCATGCGGTGCGTTCGGCTCCGGTGGAGAACTTCTCAGTGTACTGCGGCCGTGTCGTGATGCGGGCGCCGCCGACGTATCCTTGGCAGCGGCCCTTGCCGCGACACGAAGACGCCCACGACGGGGAGGGTCCGCTCGACCCTTTCGACCCCACCACCCGAAAGGAGACACCATGAACCTCTACGCCATCCGTCGTCGCCAGGCCTGGTCGGGACCCGCCGAGCTCGAGCAGGCTGCCGCGCGATCGACCCGCGTCGGCAACGAGGAGATGCCGGACCGTGTGCGGTGGATCCGCAGCTACGTGATCCAGGAAGAGGACGGCACGCTCGGCTCGATTTGCGTCTACCAGGCAACGGGCCCCGACGCGATAGAGGATCACGCCCGTAGCGCCGGCCTTCGGGCCGACGAGATCCGGCCTGTGGTCAAGACCGTGTTGGTGCGAGCCGACCCGGCCGAGGTCGACAGCGACGCTGCCTGACTGGCGGGCGCCGGCGACTAGCAGCCCGTGGTGAAACCCGCGTGAGGCTGTGCGCGGGGATCTGCGGCCGCTGGCAAGGCGTGGCCGACGAACGCGATGCGGTGACATCGTGCAGGAGGCCCAACGCAGCCAGCGGCCGCAAACCCCCGCGCCCAAGGCGGTTGGGGCGGCGTGGGGCCGTCTGCGGTGTTGCGCTCGCGAAGCGTGTGACCCAGCCATCGCCACCGCTCGCGCGCCTACGCCGAGCCGCCGGTAGAGCCGCTGCAGGCGAAGGACCTTCCCCGCGCACCGCATGACCATCCGGCCCCACGGCGCTCCCAACGCAGCCCACGGGAGTTCCACCACGGGCTGCTAGCTCTACCGGGGATGGCGGCACCTTGGCCGCCGCGTCTCGGCGTCCTTCGCGATAGCCTCGGCAGGCAAACCAGAAAGGAGTCCTCATGTCCTCGAAGAACCGTCCGCTCGCCGGCGCCCTGCTCACCTGCCTCTTCTGCTTCTCCCTGGGCTCGCTCCTCGCGGCACCACTCGCCGCCGATGGCGCCGGCTACCGCAAAGACTTGCTCGCCGACCTGAAGGCGCTCGAGGACAAGATCGTCGGTCTCGCCGAAGCGATTCCCGAGGAGAAGTACTCCTGGGCGCCGGGAGAGGGTGTGCGCACCGTGAGCCAGGCCATCATGCACACGGCCGCCGCGAACTACTTCTTCCCGACTCTCATGGGTGGCACCATGCCCGAGGGGATCAACCCCCGGGGCTTCGAGCAGATCACCGACAAGGCGACGGTGGTCAAGACTGCCAAGGAGTCCTTCGCGCACCTGCGCGGGACGATCGAGGCGACCACCGACGAGCAGCTCGACAGCACGGTCAACGCGTTCGGCCAGGAGATGACCGGAGCGGGCTTCCTGCACTTCGCGGTGTCGCACAACCACGAGCACCTCGGCCAGCTCATCGCCTACGCCCGCTCCAACAGCGTCACGCCGCCGTGGTCCGAGTGAGGCCATCCACGAGCGGCCGGTCTCTGCACCGGCCGCGAGGCGCCGCGCAACCGAACGCCACCGTCAGCGCGAGCGCCACGTCGATCCGGTTGCGCGCGTGACCGCCGACGCGGGGTTGCCGCGGCGCAAGTTCTGGGGCTGGGGACTCGAGGGTGAGGGCGCCTCGCCCGACGAGCGCGCGCGGCTGGTCGAAACGATGCGCCGTCAGCTCGGCGTGACCGAGCTGACGGCCGTCGCACCGCCGCGCGTCGACGAGATCCCGCTGCCGGCACCGCGGTTACGACCGCCTGCCACGCTCGCCGCGATCCTCACCGACGACCCGCACCAACGCCTGGCGCACACCTACGGCAAGTCGCTCCCCGACTCGGTGCGGATGTTCCGGCGCCACGCGCCCTCACCGCCAGACCTCGTGGCCTTCCCGCGGGACGAAGCGGACGTCGCGGCGCTGCTCGAGTGGCTCGACGGCGAGACAGCCGCCGCGATTCCGTTCGGCGGCGGCTCGAGCGTGTGCGGCGGCGTCGAGCCCGCGGTCGGTGAGTCGTATGCCGGCGCCGTCAGCATCGATCTCGCGCGGCTCGATCGTGTGCTCGAGGTGGACCCGATCTCGCTCGCGGCGCGCATCCAGACGGGAGCGCGCGGTCCGGCGCTCGAGGCGCAGCTCAGGGAGCACGGGCTGACGCTGCGCCACTTCCCGCAGAGCTTCGAGCACTCGACGCTCGGTGGCTGGATCGCGACCCGCGCGGGTGGTCACTTCGCGACTCTGGTCACGCACATCGACGACCTGGTCGAGTCGCTGCGCGCGGTCACTCCCGCCGGGGTGCTCGAGACCCGGCGGCTACCGGGCTCGGGAGCCGGTCCGAGCCCCGAGCGGCTGCTGCTCGGCTCGGAGGGCACGCTCGGGATCCTGACCGAAGCTTGGATGCGGGTGCGTCCGCGCCCGCAGTTCCGTGCCGGCGCCGCGGTGCGCTTCGCAGATTTCTTCGCCGGCGCCGCGGCGGTGCGCGCACTGGCGCAGTCCGAGCTGTTTCCCGCGAACTGCCGGCTGATCGACGCCCAAGAGGCGGAGAGCGCCGGCGCGGGTCCAGGCGGCGCGCTATTGGTGCTCGGCTTCGAGTCCGCCGATCATCGGCTCGACCCGTGGCTGGCGCGGGCGCTCGAGCTGGTGCGCGACCACGGCGGCATCGCTGCCGTCGACCCGAGCACTGGGGACCAGGGAGCCCGGGCGGGCGCCGCTGCTGCCTGGCGTCACGCGTTCCTCCGGGCGCCGTACTTCCGCGAGGTGCTGACTCCGATGGGAGTGATCTCGGACACCTTCGAGACAGCGATTCCATGGAGCAAGCTCGAGGCGCTACACCAGGGAGTCTTCGAGCGCATGCATCGCGTGATGCTCGAGGCCACCGGCCATCCTGGCCACCTCACCTGCCGCTTCACGCATGTCTATCCAGATGGGCCAGCGCCCTACTTCAGCTTCCGCGTACTCTCGAGTCTAGGCACCATGTTCGAGCAGTGGCGCGAGATCAAGGCGGCGGCCAACGAGGTCGTGGTCGCCCTCGGCGGCACCATCACCCACCACCACGCCGTGGGTCGCGACCACCGTCCCGGCTGGGAGCGCGAACGCGCGCCGCTCTTCGGTGAGGCGCTACGCGCAGCGAAAGGGGCGCTCGATCCTCACGGGATCCTGAACCCTGGGGTGCTGTTCGATCCCGTGGGGAGGAAGGTCGGAATCACCGGGGCGATGGCGGGCTGATCTCGCCGGCCTTCCGGTGCAAAGCCACCGGAAGGGAGGCCTCCCGGTGCCCCGCCACCGGAAGCGACCCCCGCAGCAACACGCCGTCGACGAAGTCGCGCAACACGAACGCCTGGCCTGATGCAGCCCGTGCGTCGCGGTAGAGAGCGTTCACCTCCTCGTAGCCGATCCAGTAGAAGGTGAGCTGTGGCGCTGATGTGATCGAGCGCTGCCACATGTTGCTCGCGAACTGGCGCTCCTGGAGCGCCTCCTCCTCGACGAAGCGCAGGACCTCCTCCCGGCTCATGCCAGCCGTGTGCACGCCGATATCGACGATCGTGCGCGCGATGTTCTCCATCTGCTTCTTGAGGTGCGCCACACGCGCGAGATCGTCGCCCCATCCCAGGTCGAGCATCAGGCGCTCGCAAAACGTCCCCCAACCCTCGGTGAACGGGCCATCGCCGAACAGGGTCCGGACGATGCGCGGCTGATGCGCCGAGCCCTTGAGCTGCAGGTAGTGACCAGGCACGATCTCGTGCGGCACGATCATCACGTTGAAGTGGTGGTTGAAGTCGCGAAAGAAACCCTCGCGCTGCTCGTCCGTCAGGTCGTCGGGCGGCGTCGGCAGATAGAAGAGCGTGTCGGACTCGGGCGCGTACGGTCCCGCTGGGTACACGCCACCCACCGCCTGGCCCACGAAGTAGGAGGGCGAGCGATCGGTCAGGACGGTCAGCTCGCCGATCGGCGTCGCGACCTCGTGCTCGACGGTGAACACCATCGCCTGGTCGACCAGCGTCACGTAGTCGGCGACGAACTCCTCGACGGTCGCGGCGTGGTCGTCGCCCACCCGGCGAAAGAGCGCGCGCGCCACGTCGGCGTCGCTCGCCGGGGGTGGTCCCGGAAGGTAGTCGCTCCAGATGCGCCGCCCCAGCTCCGCCACCTCCGCGCGCTTGGCGAGCAGCGCCGCCTGTGCGCGCGCCAGGACCTGGTCGGGGGTCTCGCCGGCGCCGACCACGAGGCGGAAGCGCTCGGCGTAGTGCTCGCCGAGCCGCGGTGTGCCGCTCGCTCGCGCACCGAGCTCGTCGAGGAAGGTCGCGAGCTCGCCGAGCGCGTCGCTCGCCGCGGCCCCGGCGGACTCGAGCCGCATAGCGAGCGCCTTGTCCACCCGCAGCGACGAGGCGTCGGCCGTGCCTTCCGTACGCGCTGATGCGGGCAGAGAGCTTCGATAGAACACCGCGGAGGCGCGCGCCTGGCGGGCCGCGATCGTGCAGTGCTCGGGAGCGATGCGCTCCGCGCCGCCGCGCCCGAGCGCGGCACGCGCCTGCTCCACGAGGCGCGGCACCTGCTCGGCACGGGCCGCCGCGGCCGCGAGTCGCTCGGCGAGCGGGTAGTCGTCGCGCACCAGCAGGTACACGGTGGCCTGGCTTGCGATGCCGGTCCAGAACAGCGGGTCGGTCTCTGCCTGGTGCAGCGTCTCGTGGTCGAACAGCTCGATCTCGGCCTGGCGCAGGAGCAGCTCGGCGTCCCATCGGTCGTCGCGACCGAGCGCTCCCGCGGCGAGCAGCGCGCGCAGCCGCTCCGCGGTGACGCGGTTTCGCTCGAGCCACGCCGCGAAGCGCTCCACGGCGAAGTTCTCGAGGCGAACGTCGAAATCGTGTCGACCGGCGGCCGTCGCGCGGCTCGGGAAGGTGGCGAAGTACCCCTCGACGTACTCGGCGACCAGGCGCGCGAGCCCGGCGTTCTCGACGCCGGCGCCACGCTCGAGCGTGCCGGGGCCAGCGTCCGCGCCGCAAGCACCTACCGCGAGCGTCAAGACCAACGATCCAAGAGCTCTGCTCATCCCATCACCCCTCAGTTGCCGACTCGCTGGCGTCATCTCGACGTTTCCTCCCGCAGGGACCTCAAACCAGGAACGACCGCTTCGGATCTTTCTCTTGCAGCACCGGCCGGTCGATGCGAAACGGCTCGAGGTCCACTCCCTCCTGTGCCGCGCCGCGCTGGGCCAGGTCGGCGAGGATGCGGCCGATCGCCGAGGCGAACTTGAACGCGTGGCCCGCGCCGATGGCGACGAAGCAACCTTCGCCACCCTCGGAGCGCGCACCGTCGATCACGAAGTCGCGGTCGGGGGTCAGGGTGTAGAGGCAGGTCTTGATCGAGCGCACCTCGCCGGCACCGCCTGGGATCACTCGCTCGACGAACGCGCGCGTGCGCTCGAGGGCGTCGGTATCGGGTTCGAAGGTGCGCGAGCGCGCTGTCACCTCGCGGCCGCCCACGTCCTGTCCGACCTTCAACCCTGCCTCGTCCAGGTAGGGGAACCCGTAGAACGACGGGTCGTCCATCCAGATCCAGATCGGGAAGCGACCCTCGCGCAGCGGCTCCGGATCCACCGGCTGCCAGTAGACCACCTGCTCCTGCGTCACGGTCAACGGCAGCTCGACGCCGAGATGCGACAGCAGCTCGTTGGACCACGCCCCGCCAGCGATCACCAGCTTTCCGCACCGGTAGCGTTTGCCTCCGGCCAGCACGTCGATCTCACCGCGCGCCGAGCCCACCCCCTCGACCTCGTGGCGCTCGCGCACCTCAGCGCCGTACTCGCGGGCCAGCCGCGCGTGCGTCGCGTTCGCCAGCGCGGCCCGCACCAGCCCGCCCTCGGCCTGGAACAAGCCGAGGACTCCCGGTTCGAGCCGAAACGCCGGCCAGCGGTGGGCGATCTCGCGAGCGCCGATCAGCTCGTAGGAAACCCCTTCCGCATCGAGGCTCGAGGTGTAGTCCTCGAGCGGGATCGCGCACCCCTCCGGGAACAGGTCCAGCCCGCCCACCGTCGCCACCAGGGACTCGCCGCTGTCCTCCTCGACCACGCGCCACGCCTCGTAGGCTTGCCGCGCCAGACGCACGTAGTGCGGGCGGTGGTACGAGTAGCGGATGATGCGGCTCCAGTCCTGCGAGGCGCCGCGATCGTGGCCGAGGTCGAACTGCTCCAGTCCGAGCACGTCGCCGCGGAGCTCGCGCGCCAGCCAGTACAGGGCGCCACTGCCGATGCCACCGAGCCCGACGACGATGGTGTCCCAGTCCCGGCGCGGCAAGCTCAAGCGCGAGTCCCATCCTCATGCGGCTGCGCGCGGTCGTGGTCGTAGTACTCGTACGCCGACATCGCCTTGCCCGTGCGCGACCGCCATGCGCGCTCCTCGACCGGCAGCCTGCCGAGGGCCTTCGCCATCGCGCGCACGTGGCACGCGACCGAGCCACAGCACGAGCCGATATAGCGCACGCCGAGGTCGCGCGCGCGCACCGCATAGTCGGCCATCTCGGCGCGAGTGAGCTGGAGTGGATCCAGGCCCTCGGGGAACGCCGGCAGCGACGTGAAGTCGGGGCTCTCCGGCGGCGTGCGGTAGCCGACCGGCTGGCACGCGAGGTGACCCGACACGGCGCCACGCATCTCGGCCATGAGCGGCAGCGTCAGCTCGGGGCTGCGCAAGCAGTTGACGCCGACCACGTCGGCCCCGGCGTCGAAGAGACGCCGCGCGCACTCCGCCGGATCGTAGCCCTCGTAGGAACGAGGCTCCTTCTCGTACGACAGTGTGATCATCGCCGGCAGCCCCGCCGCCTGGATGGCCTCGAGCGCGATCAGCGCCTCGCCCACCCACGAGAAGGTCTCGCCGATCACGAAGTCGACCCCTTCGGCGCACTGCAGCGCGAGCTGCCGGTCGAACAGCTCGCGGACGCGACGGCGCGCCGCCTCGGAGGGGTCGTAGACCCAGGTCAAGCTGAGGTTTCCCGCGACCAGCGCGTCGCCCTCGGCCGCGACCTGCCGCGCGATCCGCACGGCAGCGCGGTTGATGTCGTCGGCACGGCCGCCGAGACCCACGGTCGCGAGCTTGTCCTCGCTGGCGTAGAAGGTCAGCGCTTGCAGCACGTCGGCGCCCGCCAGCAAGAACTCGCGATGGAGCTGCGCCAACGCGTCGGGATGGGTCAGGCTGACCTCGGGAGTGAACGGCCCGGCCTGCACGTAGCCCCGCTTCTCCAGCTCGAGCAGGTAGCCGCCGTCGCCGAGCACGACGCCGCGGTCGAGACGTTCGAGGAGACCCACCTTCTGGCTCATTCTCCGTTCTCCTACCGCATTCCGGATGCCGCTGCTCGACGCGACACAGCCGGCGCCGCGAGGAGCATTGCACCCGATCGCACCCGCCGATACCGAGCCCACGAAGAGAGTGTGGATCATACCGGCGAGCGGCCAGCGACCAGTGGCCAGTGGCCAGTGGCCAGTGGCCCAAGAAGTGCGAGGGGGGCAGCGGGCGGCAGGCCAAGTTGTTCTCGAGATACCGAGAAGTCGTCTCATATCACGCGCCGGCAGTGGGCCATTCGCCCGCGCGGCTGCTTTGCCATCCAGCTTCGCCATCCCATCGACACCATGTCCTTCGCAGGAGCCTCGTCGGGTCCACCCTCCAGCGCTTGGCGGCCAGCAGAGCCTCGCCGTCGAGGCGGTGGAAAGGCGCGCGCCGGCGACGAGGGTCGGCTATCGTTGCAGCGATGGCAAGACAGCATGGGGCCAACTTCCTCGACGGCGCCTCGACGACCACGGAGCAGCTCGCCGCGCTACCCGACGAGAGCCTCCTGTCGCGGGCGCGCGGAGCCGTCGGTGAGCAGCGCGCCGCCTTGCTCGAGCAGCTCTACAGCCGCCACTACGCCACGGTGTCGAGCTGGTGCCTGGCGATCAGTCGCAACGAAGCCGACGCCGAGGAGCTCGCGCAGGAGGTGTTCCTGAAAGCCCACCGAGCGATCGACTCGTTTCGCGGTGACAGTCGATTCACCACCTGGCTGTACGTGATCACTCGACGAGCCGCCCTCGACCGAGTCCAGAGCGCGAAGCGCAGGGAGGGCAGAGCTGTGCCCGTCGACGGCAACCTCGCGGCGCTCGCCGTCGCTCCGGAGGCGCTGCGTCGCTGTGAGCGCGACCAGGCGGCGGCAGCGTTGCGGCGCGCGGTGCGCGATCGCCTCGAGCCGCTCGAGGCGAAGGCACTGGCGCTCCACTACGTCTCGGGGATGACGCTGCCGGCGATCACCAGGCTGCTCGACCTACGCAACCGCTCCGGGGCCAAGGCGCTGCTGGTGAGCGCGATGCGCAAGCTGCGCCGGCACTTTGCCGACGAACGAGCGTCCACTGCCCCGTCTCACGAGGCTCGGAGGTCGGAGCGTTGACCGCGACGCCGGAGATCCCCGAGCTCCTTGCCAGCGCCCTCCGCCGCGGCGATGGCGATGCGTGCCCGACTCTCGAGAGGCTCGCTGCCACAGCAGCCGACGAAGCGGAGCCGGCGGATCGCGTTGCCGTCCTAGCGCACGCCACGGAGTGCGCCGCTTGTGACGCGGAGCTCGAGGTGGCGTCCCGTCTCGGGCTCGCTCCGCTTTCGGAGCGCCGGCTCGAGCCCGACCAAGCTGCCGTCGAGCGGATCGCGGCGCGGCTCGCTGCTGGTGACCTGGTACGCCGACCGGCCGCGCCGAGACTCTCGCTCGCTCCCACTGCAGCCCCGGCGACCAAGACCGCAGTGAGACCTGCCCCACCCTCAGATCGCGCGTCGAGGGCGTCGTGGCTGGTCGCCGCGGCTGGACTCGTTCTCGCGGTTGGTGCCGCAACCGTGTGGTGGCTCGGCCCCGCGCGACCGCCAGCGCTTCCAGAGCCTTCCTCGACCGCGGTGGCGCGCGGCACGACGCTGCGGCTCGAGTCGCCGCTCGGCGAGGTCGACCAGCTACCGCAGGCGTTCGTGTGGGAAAGGGTCCCTGCAGCCAGCGAGTACGAGCTGCGACTGTTCGCAGTCGACGGCCGAGAGCTCGGTCACCTAACGGTCCCCGCGCCCGTCGACGGGGAGCACGTGGCGTTCGCGCTCGACGGCACGGCAATCGCCTCGATCCCCCTCGAGGCTGCCGTGCGCTACGAATGGCAGGTCGTCGCGCTCGACGCCGAAGGAGGCACCCATGCCCTGTCGCTACGCGCGAGCTTCCGCGCGAAGCCGGAACCAAGCCGATGAGCCACCACCGCGGCGCTTGCACGCAGCGACTGGGCAGGACGCTAGCTGTGCGCTCGAGTTGCCGATGAGATCGAGACCTGCCCGTGCGGCCGTCTACCTCGCCCTGGCGACAACCTGCGGGCTCCTCGAGGGAATGGCGTTCGCTCCGGTCGCCGCCCAGGGGCCTGTGGAGCCCACCATCACCGTGCACGTGGACGACACCGAGGCCTCGGCGGGCGACGAGGTCAGCATCTTCCTCCGCACCTACGCCCCGCGGCCGCTGGGTCAGGGTCAGCTCTGTATCGTCGTGCGCCGTCCAGAGAGACGCCGCGCCCGGAGTCTGGCGCCGGCGCACCACGCCGCGGACGTCGCCGACGTCACGACGGAGGACGACGCGCCATTCGCGGCGTTCCTCGGCGGCGAGGTGTTCAGCGAGACGGGCGACGCGGTCGCTGACTTCCTGCTGCGCACCGAGGGCGCGGACCAGGAGCTGCGCATCGACTTCGCGTCGCCATCGGCGACCATCAACGTGGACGACCTGGCCCCGCTCGCGCGGCTCGACTTCCGCCTCCGCGACGACTTGGTGATCGGCGACACCTTTGTGCTCGAGCTGGACCTCGAGCGCAGCATCGCGCTCGACCCCGGCGGGTTGACCGTGCCGCTGGGCTCCGCTCCCGGAAGCCTCTTCGTGGTCGAGGCCGGTACCCGGGGAGGGGCAGGGCTGCTGCGCTTCGAGCAGCGCACCTACCACGCGACGGAGTCGAGCGGGGTCGCGGTGATCACGGTCGAGCGCGTGCGCGGCAGCGACGGCGAAGTCAGCGTAGATTTCACCACCTCCCCCGGTACCGCAACGCCCGGCGACGACTACCTCGACCAAGACGGGGTCCTGTCGTGGGCTAGCGGCGAGCTGGGGTCGCGCACCGTGCTGATCCCGGTCCTCGCGGACGATCGGATCGAGGACACCGAGACGGTGCGGATCGCACTGGGTGCGGTGAGCGGCGGCGCCCGTCTCGATCCCGAACGCTCGACCGCGGTGCTCGCGATCCACGACGTGCCTCCGCGACCGTTGCCACGGCGTGGGGCGATTCGGGTCGCGAGCCCGCGCTACCAGGCAGTCGAGGCAGCAGGCGAGCTGGTGGTCGAGGTCGAGCGCTTCGGCGGCGACGACGGCGCGGTCAGCGTGGACTACGCCACGGCAGACCTGAGCGCCGAGGCGGGGACGGACTACGAGCCCGCGTCCGGCTCCCTCCACTGGGCCGACGGGGAGAGCGGTCCCAAAGACATCCGCATCGTGCTACTCGACGACGACTTGGACGAAGGCCTCGAGACCGCGGAGCTGCGCCTCCTGCGGGCTCGCGGCGGCGCACAGCTCGACCTCGGCGGCAGGGTCGCGCGCCTCGAGATACTCGACGACGACGCGCCGGACACCTCCTGCGTGCCGGGTCCGTTCGTGGGCTGCCTCCAGGCCGGGCGGTTCCAGGTGCGCGCGCGTTGGCGCGCGTCGGACGCGCGCGGGAGCGCGACAGACGCGCCTGGGCGCGCGCCGGACGCGGCAGGTCGAGCCTGGGCGGAGACGGTTTCCGACAGTGCCGGATGGTTCTGGTTCTTCTCGCCGGACAACGCCGAGCTGCTGTTCAAGATCCTCGACGCCTGCGCGCTGCCGGAGGCACCCGGATTTTGGGTCTCGATCGCGGCGGCGACGCCGCTCGAGTACACGGTCTTCGTCACCGACGTCCTCACTGGCGTCTCGAAGGAGTACGCCGGCTCGGCCGCTCAGCCGCCGGCGCCCGTGCTCGACACCGAGACCTTTCGCGACTGCCGCTGAGCCACCCGAACCGCGACGCCCACCGCCGCGGCCAGCGCCAGGAATCCGGCTCCCCACCAGAGCAACCTCCGCCGGAGCGCGCGTTCGGGACGCACCGTCGTCGATTCCCCGAGCAGGACGAAGCCGGCCCAGCGCGTGGGGCTCGCCCAGCGCGGGTCGGCTCGGAAACGCTGTTTGACCCGGCGCAGCGCGTCGGCGGCGTCGTGGCCGCGGCCCAGCTCCCAGGCCAGCGCCTCGACGAACGCGGAGGCATCCTGATCGGCGACGTCCCAGAGCGTAGCCAAAACGGCATCAGCGCCCGCGAGCAGGAAGGCGCCGGCGAGCGACTCGAGGGCGCGCGCGTCGTCGTCGATGCCAAGGGTCGTGCTGCAGGCGCTGAGCACCACGAGACCGACATCGAGCGACAGCGCCGCCACCTCGGTGGCACGGAGCAGCCCGTCCTCCTGATCGTCGGCGCCGAGCACCAGCGCCGAGACTCCACCGCGATCCTCGGCGAGCACCGCATGCGCCGCGACGTGCAAGACGCGAACCGGAGTCGCAGCGTCGCGACGGAAATTGGTCTCGGTGGCAGAGGCGCCCAACCTCAGCGTCGACCGTCCGCCGAGCGCGGCGGCCATTCCCTCGACTTCCGCGCGCGCTGTTGCCAGCATCGGGAGCTGGCGCCCCAGCGCCGCTGCGAGCTCCGCTGCGGGCTCCGATGCCGCGTAGCCCCGAACCACGATCTCGGCGGTGCGCTGTCGCGCCGGACCTCGCGCGAAGGCACCGCTCGGGAGATAGCGGAGCGTGGAACGATCGACCAGGAGCGGCCCCCCGGCCGTGGCGGAGAACCCCCCGACCGGAACGTCCCCTGGTGGAAGGGACTCGAACGGCAGGAGCTCGAACGGTAGGTAACGGAGGAGCCCGTCGGCCGCGACGACCACCCGTCGAGGCGCCACATCAGACCAGGCATCTCCGAGCAGGACCTGGCCCAGCGCCGCCATCGCGTCGGCCGAGGGCTCCTCGCCGGCCGCGAGCCGGCCGTGGACCTCGCGAACGTTCGCCAGCACCGGCGCCGAATCGCCGCGATCCTCGAGCACCGCGCGCTCGCGATCCACCACGAATCGGTAGAGGCGATCCTCCGCCACGAAGTACTCGAGCAGCACCTCGCCGCCGAGCCCAGCCTGCACGGCCGCGACCGGCGGCGGTGCGGTGCCGATCTCGCCCGAGCCCCCTCCCAGGGCGTCCCACAGCAGGCGGCCCTTCGCGCGCCAGACGACTTGGAGCGCCTGCTCGGTGGCATCGCCGGCCATCGCGAGGGCGCGATCTTGGCGGCCTGCCTGGCTCTGCGTCAGGAGCACCCGCGCGGCGGCGGCATACACGGCCCGCTTGTCGGCGAAGTACGTGCCTCGTTCGACCTCGCCGCCCAGCGCGGAGCGCGTGGTCTCGATCTCGTCCATCGCCAGCCGCAGGCGATCGAGAGCGCGATCGAGGTCCCCGCCGCGCTCGTCGAGCAGGGCGAGCCCCCAGCGCGCCAGCCACCGCGTCTCCCCGGCACCGGCTGCCTCTGCGACCGCGAGGCTCCGGTCGAGCGCCTGGCGCGCTCCCGCGAGGTCGCCCGAGAGCACGCGAGCACGCCCGAGGTGGAAGAGCGCCTCTGCCTCGAGCGATCGCTCGCCGAGAGCTCTCGCCTGTTCGAGCGATGCCGAGAGAGGTTCTAGCGCACCGCTAGCGTCTGCGAGATCGAGATAGCGGATGATGCCGAGGTTGAGCCGTACCGCGGCCAAGCCGGCGCTGTCACCCGAACGACGATAGTGGTCCTCGGCCAGTCGCAGTCGCTCCATTGCTTCGAGAGGGTCGCCGAGGTTGCGGTACACCACCGCGAGGTTCTGCAGCAGCACCGCACGCTCCCGCTCTCCGCTGCCCGTGGCGAGGTCGCCCTCCAACGGCGCCAGCACCTCGAGTGCACCCCGATAGTCCCCCAACCGCTCGCGCAGCACGCCGAGATTCTGCAACGCCGCTTCCCGGCGCGCCTCGGTCCACGGCTCGCCTTGGTGGTGCTGGAGCACCGCGAGCGCGCGCGACAGCTCCCGCGACGCGCCGTGGAAATCGCCACGCCGCTCCGCGACGATCGCGACGTTCGTGAGGTTGACGACCTCGCCCTCCGCGTCGCCCACCAAACGATGCAGCGCGAGCGCTTCGAGGAAGCTCGACTGCGCCTCGTCGTAGCGCCCGAGGTTGAGATACGACAGACCACGGTTGTTGAGGGCGCGCGCCATCGCGGTATCGGCTGCGCCCAGAGAACGTAGCGCCACCGCGCGCTCGGCGGCGGCGAGCGCGCGCTCGTAACGAGCGGCCTCGTTCCCCAGCACGCTGGCGTTGTTGTATGCCGCCGCGGCCGTCGCATCGTCGCCCGAGGCCTCCGCGAGCTCTGCCGCACGCCAGAAGGCCTCGGCCGCTGCCAGGACCTCGCCGCGGCCGTGGGCGTCGATCGCTGCCGCCAACGCCAGGTCGATCCGGTCGATCCCGTCGACCTCGTGCTCGGCCTCGGCGCGTGCTGGGTCCGCGAGCCGGGGCGGCTGCGCGGCAACCGCCAGGGTGCCGGCCACCAGCGAGCTCAGCAAGCCTGCCGCGACCCGTGAACGCATCGCGACAAGGCTATGATGAACGCCTGCCACGAGGGCCCACGCCCTCCCTCCCTTCCAAAGGAGAACGCACCATGCGCGCACAGCGTCGGAGCAGACTACTTCCACTTGCCGCCCTGCTTTCGGCCGTAGCCCTGGCCGCGCCCGCCGCAGCCGCGACATATCAGATCGACGGCGTCCACTCGTCGGTGGTGTTCAAGATCAAGCACCTCGACACGGCGAACTTCTACGGCCGCTTCAACGGTCTCAGCGGGAGCATCGACTTCGACTCCGCGAGCCCGGCTGCCGGCAAGGTCCGACTCGAGATCAAGACCGAGAACGTCGACACCGGCGTCCAGCAGCGCGACGATCATCTGCGCAGCCCGGACTTCTTCGACGCCAAGCAGTTCCCGACCATCACGTTCCAGAGCACCAAGGTGGCCAAGGCCGGCGACAAGAGCTACGACGTCACCGGGGACCTCAACCTGCACGGTGTCACCAAGCAGATCACGCTGCGGGTCGACCACACCGGCTCCGGCAAGCACCCTCGTAGCGGCGCCGAGCTGGTCGGCTTCGAGGCGCGCGCGACCATCAAGCGCAGCGACTTCGGGATGCAGTTCATGCAGGGCCCGCTCGGCGACGAGGTCGAGATCCTGATCGCGATCGAGGCCGCGGCGACACCCTGAGGCGCCGACGCGGGCTGGGACGGCGCGACCCCGGCGGAGGCCTCGGCGAAGACCCCGGCGGAGGCCTCGGCGAAGACGCCGGCGGAGGCCCCGGCGGAGACGCCGGCGGAGACGTCACGATCCAATGCTGCTGCGACAGTTCCTTCTTCCTGGTGTGATCCTGCCGGCGCTGGTTGCCGGCGTCATCGCGTGCTGCGATCCGGCGCTGTTCCGGCGACCCGCGATTCGTGCGCCTCGCAGCGGGGCCGCCGCGATCGCCGCCGGCTGGCTCGCCGCCTTCGTGGCGATCGGCGCCATGCCCAGCATGCCCCCGGGCGAGGTGCTGGGCTGGCTGTTCTGGCTGATGGCCGCGGCCGGCATCGTCGGCATCCTCTGGGAGATGCTGCCCGGCCGCAGCAGCGCCCCGTTGGCCGTCGGGCTGGCGCTGGCGGTGGTGGGTCTGATGCTGAGGCCGCTGGTGGCGCACACCTGGACCGCTGCCGCGGCCGCGGGCTGGCTCCTCGCGGCAACTGCGTCGACGCTGGTCATCCACTGGGGCTTCGACGCGCTGGCCGCAGCCGACGAGGGCGACACGTCGTCGACGGCTGCGAGAGCACCGCGAGCGCGGGGCGGGCTGCGCGGCGGCTGGTTCGTCGCCGGCGCCGCGACGCTGCTGACGGTGGGGGCTGCTGCGACGCTCGGACTCTCGGCCACCGCCAGGGTGGCGCAGCTCATGGGTGCTCTGACCGCGGGAATCGGCGCCTGCGTCGTCGCGCGGCTGATCGCGCGCTCGGAGCGCACCTTGCTGGGCCGCGGCGCCACCCTGTCGCTCGCGCTCGGGTATGCCGGCCTTCTCCTCAGCGGCTTCTTCTACGCCGAGCTGCGTTGGACAGCGTGGCTCGTGCTCGCGCTCGCTCCAGCCGCCGCCGCGCTGGCCCACCGCGGCGCGGGCGCTCCGGCGGGCCGCGGAGTCGTCGCGGTGCTCGTCGTGGCTGCCGTGATGGTCGCGCTCGCGCTCGGCCCGGCGATCTGGGCGACGGCCACCGCCGAGCCCGGCATGTACGACTACTGAGTCCTGCGGGACGCCTACCGGGTCACCGAGGCGGCGTACGAGAGCACGTCGCCGACGGTTTCTATGCGGGCCGCGTCCTCGTCGCTGATCTGCACGCCGAGAACATCCTCGAGCTCGACCAGGAGCTCGACCGCCTTCGGCGAGTCGATGCCGACGTCGGCGACGAGGTCCATCTCCGGCGCGAGGCTCCCCGCCTCGAGACCGCTCAGCTTTGCGAGAACGGACCTGGCTACGTTGGCTCCATCCACGTCGATCATTCCTCCCGCTGGGTGACGGTCACGGCGCGGGGCGCGATTGTAGCGGCGCGGCGCAACCGAGAGCTCCCCGGGAGCGGCGCGTGGACCGACGCCAAGGCGGCGTCAGCCCGGCGCTGGGGGCCAAGGCAGCGGTCGATAGCGCGGGTTGTCGATGCGCAGCTTCTCTTCGGCGGTGCGCGCGAGGTGGGCGAGCAGGCCGGGCGTGTCGAGATCCGCGTCCCCGGCGCGGATGCGCTCGCACAGCGCGGCGTTGAGGCCACGCACTCCGTCGCTCCCGCTCTCGACGAATGCCCGCAGTCGCTCTGCCTCTTCGCGCTCCACCCGCGGTCCGTCGCGGAGCTCGCGCTCGACGATGCCGAGCGCGTTCGATGCCACCCGGCGCTGGAACGCCCCGCTGCCCGGCGGGCTCGAGCGTGCCTCGGCGTCGAGCTGTTCCCGCACCGCCGTTACCAGGTCGAGAATTCCCGGTCGCTCGCTGCGACCCCAGGAACGCTCGGGCAGGCTGGTCTCGGCCGCGGCGACTCCGTCCAGCGGTCCACGCGCCAGCAGCCGGGCAAGATCGACCTCGGTCTCCGAGACTCGCCGTCCGATTGCCGCTTTCTCGACCGAGCGCGCATTGCCGGCGAGGTACGAGAACCCCTGCATCAGGCACATGACGCCCCACTTGAGCGTGCCGAACACCTCCCACAACCGCAGTCGGCTCTCGTCGACACCGTGACCCGTCTCCTCCAGGTAGCCGGCGAACAGATCCTGGTACGACCCGAAGCCGCCGACCGGGTTGGCGACCTCGCCGAAGCGCCACGAGTTGACGCAGATCCACGACAGGTCCTCGTAGCGGTCGCCCCGGTGCGCGAGCTCCCAGTCGAGCACGGCGCGCAGGCCGTCGCCGCCGACCACCAGGTTGCCGTTGCGGAAGTCGCCATGCACGAGGCAGGTCTCCTTGCAGGGGGTCAGGCGCCTCGAGAGCCACGCGAAGGCGAGGTCGAACAGCGGCCGAGGTTCCTCGAGCCCGCGGTAGAGCGACTGGTAGCGCTCGAGCTGACGCCCCCCATCTGCGATGTCGAGCCAGGACACCTCCGCGAGAGGCACGCCGTGGATGCGACCGAGCACTCGGCCACATTCTCGGGCCAGGCCAAGGCGCGCTGCCGCGAACTGGTCGTCGCGCAGTATCCGACGCGCGATCGTCTCTCCGGCGACGCGCTCCATGACGTAACCATCACCGAGCTGGTCTTCTGGCTCCAGCTCGAACCACACGCGCGCCGCCGGCACGCCGGCGGCCCTGGCGACCCGCTGCAGCCGAGCCTCCGCCGCCGGCGAGAGCGCGGTCGCGCCGCGTCCACCGCCCGGGGCGCGGCGCAAGATCAGCTCCAGCCGCTCGTCACCGCGCAGGGCATCGAACGACCAGGTCTCCTGCGACGCGCCTCCCGACAGACGCCGCAGGCCCTCCACGCCCTCGACCCCCAGTCGTCGTCGCACGACCCGCGCGAGCGGCGCCGCCAGGTCGGAGTCCGCAGGGGCAACTTGATCTATTCTCATGGCCCTCCCGGTCCTCGGAAGTCTCCCATGCCGCGAACGACTCTGCCGCACCGACGCCGCAATCCCCGACAGCGGCGGCAGGGCGACTCCGCCCAGAGCTTCCCGCAACTGCCCATCAGGAGATGTCGATGCGCGCGCTCACCCTGCTCGTTGTCCTTTCGCTGATCCCGGCCCTTGCGTCGCCAGCCGTAGCCCAGCCGGGCGACTCGCTGTCGGGCACCTGGCGTCTCGACCTCCAGCGCAGCGACCCGCGACGCGGCCCGAACGCTCCGCCGCTGGTCGACACCCGGCTCGAGGTCTCGCTGGTGGGAGAAGACGTGCGCGTGGTGCGCAACTTCGGAGCGTCGCCGGAAGGCCGCGTCATCGATGTCACCTACCAGACCGACGGCAAACCGCACGAGGTCACCGGCCCGATGGGCAACCCGGTGGTGGTGCGCGCCCGCTGGGCCAAAGACAAGCTCAGGGTCTCCTACACGTTACAGCGCGGCAGCTTCGACCTCGACATCAACGAGATCTGGTCCCTAGACAAGGACGGCGAGCTGACCGTCCAATACTCCACGCGCATGGGCGACCGCATGGACAACCGGAAGGAGCTGTACGTGCGAGCACCGGCCAGTGACTGAAGGTATGAGCGGCAACAGCGACCCTGTCAGTCTCCGGCGCGGCGTGCTGTTCGTGTGCCTCGCCAACATCTGTCGCTCCCCCGCCGCCGCGGCGGTCTTCAGCGCCCTCGCACAACGCCGCGGGCTGCTGGCACAGGTCGTGGTCGATTCGGCCGGTACCTCCGGCTACCAACAGGGAGAGCCCCCGGACCCTCGCATGGCCGCCGCTGCGCGCCGCCGGGGCTACTCCCTCGCGGGCTTCGCGCGCGCCGTCACCACTGCGGACCTCGAGCAATTCGACCTGATCGTGGCCATGGACCGCGCGAACCTGCGCGATCTGGAGGCGATGGCGGTACCACGCGCGCGCCCGCCCCGCCTGCTCGGCGAGTTCCTGCCGCCGGGCTGGCCGCTCGAGGTGCCCGATCCCTACTACCGCGGCGACCTCGGGTTCGAGCAGGTCCTCGACATGCTCGAAGAAGCGTGTCCCGCTATCCTCGACGAGCTGCTGGTCGACGCCTGAGGCGAGCATTCGCCAGCGGCCCTCGATCCTCAACGGTAGCGCGCGAAGAACTTCCTGACATCCTCGATCAGGAGCTCTGGCTCTTCCAGCGCGGCGAAGTGGCCGCCGCGCGGCATCTCGGTCCACTGCTCGACGCGGAACGCGGCCTCGGCCCATCTTCGCGGCGGCAGAAAGAGCTCGGCGGGAAAGAGCGCGCACGCCGTCGGCACCTCGACGCGTGATTCGGGACCTCGGCCGCCGAACTGTCCGGAGCGACGCGACTCGCAGTACAGCCGCATCGACGAGGTGATGGTGCCGGTCACCCAGTAGATCGTCACGTTGGTGAGCAGATCGTCACGGTCGAAACGTCGCAGCACGTCACCGTCGCAGTCGCTCCAGGCATGGAACTTCTCGAGGATCCAGCCCAGGAGGCCGACCGGCGAGTCGTGCAGCCCATAACCCAGGGTCTGCGGCTTGGTGCCCTGGATCGCTTGGTAGCCCGTGCCCTCGTCGCGGAAGCGGCGCCCGCGGTCGAGGCGCGACAGCTCGTCGGCGCTCAGGCCATCGAAGGCGTCCTCTTGGGGTCGTCGGGCGGGCACCAGGTTGAGGTGCAGCCCGAGCAAGCGCTCCGGGTAGAGACGACCCAGCCACGCCGAAACCGAAGCTCCCCAATCGCCGCCTTGGGCGCCGTAGCGACCGTAGCCCAGACGCTCCATCAGAGCGGCCATGGTGCGCGCGACGGCCTCGACATCGAAGCCGGCGCGGCGCGGAGCCTCCGAGAAGCCGTAGCCAGGCAGCGAAGGACAGACGACGTGGAACGCGTCGCGCGCGCTGCCGCCGTGCGCTCCGGGATCGCTGAGCGGTCCGATGACACGGTGGAGCTCCCACACCGATCCAGGCCAACCGTGGGTGATCAGCAGCGGCAGCGCCTCCGCGACCGGCGAGCGCTGATGGATGCAGTGCATCCGTAGCGGCCCCTCGGGCGACTCCACGGGCACGAGGCACTGTGAGAAGCGGTTCAGGGACCGCTCCGCCGCCCGCCAGTCGTACTCCTCCGCCCAGTAGGCAGCGAGCTCGCGCACGGTCGCGAGCTCGCTGCCGTAGTCCCAGCCGCTGTCGGAGATCTCGTCGGGAAACCTGGCCGCGCGAAGGCGGCGGCGCAGGTCGTCGAGGACGTCGTCGGCGACGCGGACCTCGAAGGCCTCGATGGGAAGCATTGGCGAATTCTACCGAGGCTCCGCCTCAGACCCGCGAGCGGAGCGTCTCCCCTCTCCCTCACCGCATGCACGAGCGCTCCCCGACTTCGCCGCTCCCTTCGTCCTCCGCTGATAAACTGCCGCCATGCTGAAGACTCGTGAAGTCCACCTCGCCTCGCGGCCCGACGGTTGGCCCGAGCCCTCGAACTTCGTCCTGGCGGATACCACCGTCGACAGCCCCGCCAAGGGCGAGGCGCTGGTGCAAAACCTGTTCATGTCGGTGGACCCGTACATGCGCGGGCGGATGAGGGACGTCAAGTCTTACGTTCCCCCGTTCCAGATCGGGAAGGTCCTCGACGGCGGATCGGTCGGCCAGGTGATCGAGTCGCGCCATCCCGAGCTGCGCGAAGGCGACTTCGTGGTCGGCATGCAGGGCTGGCGGGAGCACTACCTCACGGACGGCACGGGCCAGCGCAAGATCGATCCGAGTCTCGGCGCCCCGCTGTCGGCGTACCTCGGCGTGTTGGGCATGCCGGGACTGACTGCCTACGTGGGGCTCCTCGACATCGGCCGGCCGAAGCCGGGCGAGACAGTGCTGGTGTCGGCGGCGGCTGGCGCGGTCGGGAGCCTGGTCGGTCAGCTCGCGAAGATCCAGGGCTGCCGGGCCGTCGGCAGCGCCGGCTCCGACGAGAAGGTGCGGCACCTGGTCGACGACCTCGGCTTCGACGACGCGTTCAACTACAAGTCCGAGGACCTCGTGGCGGCGCTACGCCGCACCTGTCCCGACGGCATCGACATCTACTTCGAGAACGTGGGCGGCCCGCTGCTCGAGGCAGCCCTGCTGCACATGAAGCCGTTCGGTCGCATTCCAGTATGTGGAATGATCTCACAATACAACGCTACCGAATCGTCGCCCGGTCCTCGCAGCCTGATCGCCATGATCCCGAAACGCCTGCTGCTGCAGGGTTTCATCGTGAGCGATCACTGGGACCGCCTCGATGCCTTCGCCCGCGACGTCTCGGGGTGGCTTAGGGACGGGCGGATCCGCTACGACGAGACGATCGTGGACGGCATCGAGAACGCGGCCGACGCGTTTCTCGGGCTCCTGCGCGGCGAGAACACCGGCAAGATGCTGGTCCGCCTCGGCGCGGACTGACCTGAAACGCCGGCGGCGCGGCGTGCGCCGACGGCCCTCTCTGTGGAACGCCCGGGCTCCTCGTGGCGGCGTGCAGACTCAGAGGAATTTCACACGACCGCACTAAGGTTTGAGATCACTTGATGGCCGGTCGGCAGCCTTTCCTGCGGAATTCTCCTGCGAACCGGACCGTTTCGTCGTCTGAGTCTCTAGACTCAGATCTCAGAAGGACAAGATGCCAATGAGCGAACCCAGCACCACCAAGCCCGCCGCGCGACCAAGGACTTCGAACAAGGTCACGCTGCCGGTGGTCGCACTACGCCAGCTGGTCATCTTCCCAGGCGCCAACGTGCCGATCGCAGCCGGGCGGCCACAAACCCTGCGGGCCGTCGAGGCAGCGTTGCGCAATCCCCAGCACCTGGTGTTCGCCGTGCTCCAGCGCGAGGACACAGCCGAGATCGCTCTCGGGAACCTGCACGCCATCGGCACCGTCGCCCGCATCGAGCAGGTGCAGCGCGGCCTCGGCGGCACGCAGATGCTGGTGACCGGGGAGCGACGCGGCATCGCGCTGCGAATCCAGGAGCGCGCAGACGGGTATCTCGAGGCGGTCGTCGGCCCGGCCGAGGAGCTCGAGCCACAAGACCCGAACGACCTCGCATTCGAGGCGCTCCACCGCCAGGTTCGCCTGCGCGCCGCGGAGCTGGGCGAGAAGACCGGCCTGCCGAAAGAGGTCGCCGAGCAGGTCGTGCACAGCATCGACGAGCCGGCGCGCCTCGCAGACGTCATCGCGGGCTATCTCGAGATCGACGCCGAGCAGCGCCAGCAGCTTCTCGAGACACTTTCGGTCGAGGAGCGACTGCGGCGCGTGCTGACACAGATCGAGCGCCAGATCGCGGTAATGGACGCGCAGGCCGACATCAAGTCGCAGATCCAGGAGGAGCTCGGCGGCCGGCAGCGCGAGATGTTCCTCCGCGAGCAGCTCAAGGCGATCCAGCGCGAGCTGGGCGATGGCGACGAGGGCGACGAGGTCAGCGAGCTGCGGGAGAAGATCGAGGCCCTCGGCTTGCCTGCGCCGGTGCGCAAGGAGGTCGACCGCGAGCTCGGCCGCCTCGAGCGCATGGGTCGCGAAGCCATGGAGACCCAGGTCATCCGGACCTTCCTCGAGCGGATCATCGAGCTGCCCTGGAACACGCGCAGCGACGACCTGCTCGACCTGGTGACCGCTGCGCGCGTCCTCGACGAGGACCACTACGGTCTCGGCGACACCAAGGACCGCATCCTCGAGCTGCTGGCCGTGCGCCGGCTCCACGATCGCCAGCGCGGTGAGCGAGAGGCTGCGGCTGCGGCCGCCAAGGTCGAGGAGCAGGCCGCGAGCCAATCCGACGCGGCACCAGAATCGAGCGTCGAGCCAACAGATGCCGTCGAGGAGCCGGTGCTGCCGGCCTGGCTCGCGGAGGAGGCCGAGCGACGCAAGAGCCCGATCCTGCTCTTCGCGGGCCCCCCGGGCGTCGGTAAGACCTCGCTCGCCAAGTCGATCGCCAGAGCGATGGGGCGCGAGTACGTGCGCGTGGCCCTCGGCGGCGTTCGCGACGAAGCCGATATCCGCGGACATCGCCGCACCTACGTGGCGTCGATGCCGGGACGGATCATTCAAGGCATGCGCCAGGCCGGCACCAAGAACCCGGTCTTCCTGCTCGACGAGGTCGACAAGCTGGGAGCGTCGTTCCACGGCGACCCGGCTGCGGCCCTGCTCGAGGTGCTCGACCCGGCTCAGAACCACAGCTTCACCGACCACTACCTAGGCGTGCCGTTCGACCTCAGCGAAGTGCTGTTCGTCGCCACGGCGAACTTCCTGCCCAACATCCCGGAACCGCTGCGCGACCGCATGGAGGTGGTGCATTTCCCCGGCTACACCGAGCAGGAGAAGCTCGCGATCGCGCGCCAGTACCTGGTGCCGCGCCAGATCATCCAGAGCGGCCTCGAGCCCGCGGAAGTATCGATCAGCGACGACGCGCTGCGGGTGGTGATCGACTCGTACACCCGCGAGGCCGGCGTCCGGCAGCTCGAGCGCGAGCTGGGCCGGCTGCTGCGCAAGGTCGCGCGGCGTCTCGCCGAGCAGCTCGACTCTGGTGACGAGTCGCCGCCACCGGTCGAGATCGCAGCGCTGCAGGTCGGCGAGATGCTCGGCCGACCACGCGTGCACCCCGAGCGGCGCGCGCCGGAGGACCAGGTCGGGCTCGCCACGGGTCTCTACTACACGCCCGCGGGCGGCGACATCATGTTCGTCGAGGCCTCGGCCATGAAGGGCAAGGGCAAGCTCACGCTCACCGGTCAGCTCGGCGACGTGATGCAGGAATCGGCGCACGCAGCTTGGGCCTACGCTCGAGCCCACGCGGAGGGTCTCCACATCGACCCGGCTCGTTTCGAGACCACGGACGTCCACGTCCACGTCCCGGCCGGCGCCATCCCCAAGGACGGTCCGTCGGCGGGCGTCGCCATGGCGACTGCCCTGGTCTCCGCCCTCTCCGGAAGGCGGGCGCGCCACGACGTGGCGATGACCGGCGAGATCACGCTCAGCGGTCGCGTCCTGCCGATCGGCGGTGTCAAGGAGAAGGTCCTGGGCGCCGTCCGCGCCGGCATCGCCGAGATCGTGCTGCCGAAGGAGAACGAGCGCGACCTCGAGGACCTGCCCGAGGACGTGCGGCAGCAGCTCCTGGTGCATTTCACGACTGAGCTCGGCGAGGTGCTCGCGGTGACGCTCCGCGATGCCAGCTACGAGGACGGCCGCCTGCTCTTCGCCGGCGACGACCCCTCCACCATCAAGCCGCTGCACCAGTCCTGGAACTGAGACGAGCGCCCGGAGCCGGCCCAGCCGGCTCCGGGCTCGAGCCCATCCCGAGCGAGGAGACCGCTCGCGCGCGGCCTTGACCCCCACGACCACCGCCGGAACAATGCCCCAGTGAGCGCTTTGCGCGGCCTCGAGCGGCCCAGCGACCAACCGCCCCGACGCGGAGCGGCCTGGCGGGCTTGGCTCGCCCTCGCAGCGCTGGCCGCGACCGGGACGGTGGTCTCGACCCCGGCGGGACATGGTGAGCCCACGCCCGGTAGCGATGACGTCATCGCCGCCGGCGTCGAGCTCCTCCTCCACCAACCGCTGTCGAGCGCAGCGCTCACCGTCGACGAGCTCGACCGCCTCTGGACGGTGTGGGAGCCCGCGGAACGGGCGCGCGCGGAAGGCTCGACACCAGTCGAGCGTCGCGCCCTCGCGTTCGAGCGCTACGGTTTCACCCGCCGCCCCGACGGCCCGGCCTGGGGTCCGTCCGATCTGCCCCTCGGCTATACCGCCGACGTCCGGGGCAACCTCTATCCGAACTGCCTCGCCTGCCATGGCGGCGAGGTCGCGGGCCAGGTCATCGTGGGCCTCGGCAACACGCAGCAGGATGTCCAGACCCTGCTCGAGGACCTCGCAGCCCTGCGCGCGAAGGGACGCGGCGCCGACCCCGAGGCGGCG
>DATLFI010000355.1:0-10320 GCA_035524895.1 Thermoanaerobaculia bacterium
AAAGATCCTCCGCACCGCGAAGGCGCTCGTGGATCGGGGGATCGCGCACCCGATCCTGCTCGCTCGCCGCGAGCTGGTGGCGGAGCGGCTGCGCGAGCTCGAGCTCGACGACGGCCAGGTGACCCTGGTCCACGCCGCCACCGATCCGCGGGTCGAGACGTACGCGCGCCTCTTCCACGAGCGCCGCCGCCGCGACGGCGTGACGCTGGAGGACGCTCGCAAGCTGATGTCGTCGCGCAACTACTTCGGGTCGATGATGGTCGAGGTCGGCGACGCGGACGGCTTGCTCTCGGGGCTGACGCAGGAGTATCCCGACACCATCCGGCCCGCGCTCCAGGTCATCGACACGCGGCCGGGAGTGGAGCGGGTCTCGGGTGCCTACATCCTGGTCCTGCGTGATCGACTGTTCTTCCTGGCCGACACCACGGTCAACATCGATCCCGACGCCGACGCGCTCGCCGAGATCGCGTTGCTCACCGCCGACTTCGCGCGCCGCTTCGGAGTCGAGCCGCGCGTGGCGATGCTTTCGTTCTCGAACTTCGGATCGAACCGCGACGGCCGCGCCGCGAAGGTGCGTCGCGCGGTGGAGAAGCTCCATCGGTTCGCGCCCGAGCTCGAGGTGGACGGCGAGATGCAGGCCGACACCGCGGTGGTCGAGCAGATCCTCAAGGAGCTCTACCCTTGGAGCCGGCTCAAGGCGCCGGCGAACGTGCTGATCTTCCCGGAGCTCCAGTCTGCGAACATCGCGTACAAACTGATCTGGAGACTGGCGGATGCCGAGGCGATCGGCCCGGTGCTACTCGGCATGGCGAAGCCGGTGCACGTGCTGCAGCGCGGCGTCGACGTGCAGGACATCGTCAACATGGCCGCGATCTGCGTGGTGGAAGCGCAGGAGGCCGGCCCGCGCCTGCGATGACGGAACCGCTGGGTCACGGGAATGTCCCTCGCGCGGTCCCGCTTTCGTTCCTAAGAGTGCCGAGGACGATCCGACGATCCGAGGGGCCAGGCCCACCGGGGGCGCGCCGGCGGGCGCGGACACGCCGCGGCGTCGCTTCCCGGTGACGGCGCGCTGCGCCAGCGCTACACTAGGCAGTCGATCCCGGCCTCCGAGGCCGTTCTCAGACCATCGTGATCCCGTGCCTCGAGCGTCATCGAGGCCGAAGAAGGAGCCAGGAAGATGAAGAACTCAAGTCGGACGATCGGCGTGCTGGCGGTGCTCTTGCTCGCCGTCGCCGTGGCGGCGCCGCTCGCCGCCCAGAGCGAAAAGCCTCGCATTGCGGTCCTCGAGTTCGAGGCCAAGGCCGACCAGCAGTGGTACCACTGGTGGCGTAACTCCGGCGCCGCCGCGATCCAGGACGTCCTGGTCACCGAGCTTCTGAAGGGCGGCGGCGGCAAGTTCCGCGTCATCGAGCGCTCTGCGCTCGAAGCCATCCTGCGCGAGAAGAACCTCGCGCTCTCGGGCGATGTCGATGCCAGCACGGCAGTCAAGGCCGGCAAGCTGCTCGGCGTCAAGTACCTGCTCACCGGCGCGGTGACCGAGTACGGCACGGACACCGCCGGAGGCAGCGTCCCGAGCGTCCGCGGCCTGCCGAGCGTGGGCGGTGGCCGCAAGAAGTTCACCGCGGCGGTGAACGCGCGCCTGATCGACGTCGAGACCGGCGAGATCGTGTGGGCCGACGAGGCTCGCGACAGTGCCTCGAAGGGGAGCCTGCGGATCGGCGGCATCGGCGGCGGCAGCGACAGCGACGCGATGTTCGACAAGGTGCTGAAGCCTGTCGTGATCCAGCTCGTGTCGAGCCTCAAGGCTGCCGACATCTGAGAAGGAACCTCGCGCTCGACCGGGCGCGCAGACCTCCCGGGTCGCATGCCCCGATAGGGGGCTGTCCTACGAGGCTTGGCACTGGCGAAGGGTGTAGCGCGTCGAGCGCCGTGCCCTTCGAGATCGACCACGAGACGATCGAGACGCTTCGAGGAGGAGGGAGCCGCGGCAAGGGCCGCGGCTCTCTTCGTCTCTTGTCTTTCGCTGCCGCCAACCAGACCGCGACTACTCGTTCTTGAACGAGATCTTGATCGGAACCCACATCTTCACGCGCACGTTGTTCTTGGTCGCCGGGTGGAACTCGGTCCGCCGCGCGGCGCGCAACGCAGCCTCGTCGAATCCGTAGCCCGCCTGGGTGCGGATCGAAGCATCGATCACGGCCCCGTTCTCGTCCACCAGCACCATCACGTCGACATCCGCCTCGCGGCCGAGCCGCTTGGCGACCATCGGGTACTGCGGGTGAGGGCGGGTCTTGAGCCGTGGCTGAACGACGCCGGCGCCGGCCTCCACGAGTTGCCCCAGCCGCACCGGTGGCTCGGCGGCTGGTCGTGCTGCCGCGCCGTCTCCTTGGGCCCCGGTCGAGGGCCGGTTGGGTGACGCCGAGGCCGTGCTAGTTGCTGGTGCTGGAGCGGAGGTCGTGGCCGTTTGCTGCGAAGCCGGTGCTTGTGTGGCCGCCGGACGCTGGTCGGCCTGGCCGTTCGCGGCGGCGGGGCGATCTCCGGCCGCCGCGAGCTCCTGCTCCTGCTGCTTCTCCTTGAGCGACGCAGCTGCGGCCATCTCGGCCGCGCGCTGTTCGGCCTCGCGCAAGGCCGTCTCGCGATCCTGACGCTGCTGCTCGGCGGTGGCCAACTGCTCGCGCAGGGCTTGGAGCTCTTTGTCGTACTGGTCGCGTAGAGAGGCTTCGACGACCTGGGTCCGCGCCGACACCGCGGCGTCGATCTGAGCGAGCAGCTCGTCCCGCGACGGCGCAGCCGGCGGCGCTGGCGATGGCACCGCGGCTGGCGCGTCCGACCTGGCTGCATCGGCGATCGCAGACTCGGCCGCACGGGCTGCGTCGAGCGCTCGCTCGTCCTGCACCAGGACCAGATCGACGGCACCGGCGGCAGCCCTGCTGCTCTCGGCGCCGGGACCTTTCAGCGTCCACCAGGCGTAGAACCCGCCTACACCCACGAAAACCAGCAACAACGCTGCCGCCAAGAACAAGGGCAGCTTCGAACGCTCCTCCGGGGCGCTGGCCGCGGCCTTCGCAACGGGAGGCACCGCCGCAGTCGCGGCGACTGGCACCACAGGTGGCGGAGATTGGGAATCCTGCGCGGGCACAGTGTCTTTGGCGCCCTTTGCCTGAGGTGAAGTCGGAGGCGCGCTCGAGGCGGCGGCGACCTTGACGGGTGTCAGGGGAGCTGGAGCCGGTGCCGGCGTCGCCGACGGCGCGCTCACTGGCGGCGGACCCGCGACCGGGCCCGCGGCTTGCTCGGGCTGGAGCAATCGGCGCAGATCCTCCTTGGAGAAATCGAGGGTCTTCTCGGTCTGGATCTCGGCGGTCTCGCGCTCGATGTCCTCGCGGAAGAGATTGTGCATGTAGAACGCGAGGTGGAAGGGCGTCGAAGAGGTGTTGCTCTCGCGGACGAGCTGATCGAGGGTCTTGTGCCAGGTCACGACGTCGCCGATTCGATCGGGCGCGGCCACCAGGCTGCGCTCGATCAGCAAAGCGATCTTCGGGAAGCCCAGCGAAGCGACACGCTCGATCTCGGCGCTGTGCCCGCCCGCGCTGGGATGCGGCAGCGGCCGACCGACCAGAAGCTCCAGGAGGATGACGCCCAGCGAGTAGACATCATCGGTCGACGTCAGGGGGCGCCCTTGCAGCGCCTCCGGAGAGAGGTATCGCCCGAACCTGTCGCCGAGCGGCGTCTGGGGTCGCGCTGCGGCGCGCAGACCCTCCGAGACCTCGAACCCAAGGAGTCGGTTCTCGCCCTCGTTCGAGAGCATCACGAGCTGCGGCACCAGGAAGCCGTGCGACACTCGCTGCGACTCCAGGCGTGAGCCGTAGGCGACGGTCAGGCCCAAGGCCAGCCGATCGACGATCAGCAGCGCATGCTCGCTGGGCACCGGGCTAGCGCGCCGCGCTGCCTGATCCATCAGGGTCGCCAAGTCCTTGCCCGAGATGTAGTCATAGGTGACGTACGGGACCCCCTGGAACTCGCCGGCATCCACGCCCTGCGCCAGGTTCGGGCTGCGCAGAACCTGTTGCAGCGGCTTGCGACGTTGGAGGGTGGCCTGCAGGGACAGGCCCTGCACCGCTGACCCATTGAAGACCCGCAGCAACAGGACCTGGTCGACACCGTCGCCGGCCAGGCGTCCGGCGCGAAACACCTCGCCGAGCGCGTCCTCACTCAGCTTCTTGAGCAGCAGGAATTCGCCGAATCGCTCTCGCGTCCTCATGGCCCTCTCCTAGAACCCGGATCTCCCAGTGACCGCGTCCAACCGAGCCTGCCCTGTTGTCGCGGGCACCGGACTACGGGCAACGAAACGATCGAGGCATTGCCGATTGATGTCGGCGCCAACCGCGTCCCGGGTCTTGGAGCCTGCGAGCTCGCTCATTCCGATTCTCCCGCGGCCATGGTGGCGCCAGCTCCGAGCGGGAGCGCCTCCGCCGTCGCTGGGCGTCCTGCCGCGAACGGTCCGTGTGGACCGGGGCAGAACGTGCTGGCGACGCCGCGTGACGGTAACCCGTTCTATTCCTGGACGATAACCCTCAAGCGGCTAGTATGGCCGAGGTCGGCCCGGAAGACCAGTACCCGCCGGTTCCGGCGCGCCGGGCCGCTCAGTCCGCGGGCGGCACCTGGGACTCCGCCGCGTCCCGGCGGGCTCGCTCGCGGAAGTAGCGGCGCTGCCAGATCTCGACGTTGCGGTTGTGCTCTGCGAGCGTCTCGGCGAAGACGTGGCTGCCGTCGTTGCGGGACACGAAGTACAGGTACGGCACGGCGGCCGGCGACGCGGCGGCCTGGAGGCTCGCGCTGCCCGGCGAGCAGATCGGTCCGGGCGGCAGCCCCGGATAGCGGTACGTGTTGTACGGCGAGTCGAGCTCCAGGTCTCGACGGCGCAGGTTGCCGTCCCAGACGCCCTGCTGCTTGAGAGCGTAGATCACGGTCGGATCGGCATAGAGCCCGATGCCGAGCCGAAGTCTGTTGGCGTACACGCCGGCTATCACCGGCCGCTCGGAGTCGAGGGTGGCTTCCCGTTCGACGATGCTCGCCAGAGTCACCGTCGCGCGCACATCCGCGGCAGCGCCGGTCCGCGCGACCACCCCCGCAGCGAAGCGGCGGCGAAAATTGGCCACCATCTCCTCGACGATCCGGACCTCTGACGTGCCTCGCGGGAACGCGTAGGTATCCGGGAATAGGTAGCCTTCCAGCGTCTCGGCCGCCGAGTCGAGGTCGGCGATCAACTCGGGGCGGCGCATCGCCGCCACGAAGGCTTCCTGGTCGCCGAAGCCCTCGGCGGCGAGGAGCGCCGCGGTCTCCTCCAGCGTCAGGCCCTCCAGCACGGTCACGAAGTGCTGGACGACATCACCGGAGACCAGGCGGCCGATGACCTCGCGGGACGTCGCCGGATGCTCGAAGAGGTACTCGCCGGCCTGCAGCGGCGGGTCGCCCAGGCGCAGCAGGACCAGTCGCGCGAGATCGGCGCGCGGGACGATGCCCGCGGTTTCGAGCTTCTCGAGGATCGTCGCGGCGCTCTGGCCGGGCTCGATGTCGACGCGCTGCGGCAGACCCACACCTGCGGGCGGGAACGGCGTCGTCACGGTGCGCTGAGCCCAGGCGAAGAGCCCCGCTGCGGCCGTTGCCGCCAACGCCACTGCGCCCAGACCGAAGAGCACCAGCGTGCGAACGCGAGGCTTCATCAGGGCAGTGCCGTGTCGTTCGCGACAGCAGGGTCGAGGGCACGGGCAGGGCGAGACAGGACCTCTTCCAGCATGACCTGGGCGGCCACCGCGTCGATCCGCCCGGGTTTGCGTCGCAGGTCGAGACCCGCAGAGCGTAGGCGTTCGCTGGCTTCGACGGTGGTGAGGGTCTCGTCCACCAGCTCGACCGGGAGCTCGAGAGCGCGGCGAAGGGCGACGGCGAACCGGCGCACCCGCTCGGCCGCGGGATGCGGTCGCCCAGTCGGGTCGTGGGGCTCACCGAGCACGATTCCCGCCACCGCTTCCTCGTCCGAGATCCGGCGGAGCTCGCGCAGGAGCTCGCGGTCGGAGCCTCGGCTCAGCGTGCCGTAAGGAAGCGCGAAGCGACCTTCGGGGTCGGACATGGCAAGCCCCACCCGTCGCTCGCCGAGGTCGATCGCGAGCAGCCGGCCTGGGGGGCGTGTGGGTAAGACGGGTGGGGGCATCGCGCTGCACACCGGCGCCTCGGTCGACGCGACCGCCGGCGGCGACCCGATCATGATCGACCCACTCCGACCCATGTCAACCGAGGGTCTCCGTCGCGATGCGCTGTGTTACTCTGCCGCGGGCGTCATTCGGCAGGCGCGACACGCCGTACGGCACACGGTGGGGCGGACGGTGGGGGGGACGGTGGGGGGGACGGTGGGCCTGCCGCCGGCCTGGCGGTCTCGCCCGACGGCCGCCAGCCTTCCTCGCCTCCGAGAAGGGCAGCGCTCGAGCGGCGGCGCTCGGGGAAGGCGCGTCTGGAAGGTGCGGTTCCGGCTGACCCCGAACGAGGTGCAGGTGCGAGAGGTCGTCATCCTGAGCGCGGTGCGGACGCCGATCGGAGCGTTCCTGGGGGCGTTCCGCGACATTCCGGCACATCGTCTCGGCGCGATCGCCCTGCGAGCGGCGATCGATCGTGGAGGCACTACTCCCGAGGACATCGAACAGGTGGTCCTCGGCTCGGTCCTGACAGCCGGCCAGGGACAGGCGCCGGCGAGGCAGGCCGCGCTGGGCGCGGGCTGCCCTCCGGTCACCGGTGCGGTGACCGTGGGCAAGGTCTGCGGCTCGGGAATGCGCGCCATGATGATCGCCGCGAACGACCTGCGCTGCGGCGACTTCCGGCTGGTTGCCGCCGGCGGCATGGAGAGCATGAGCCAGGCGCCCTACCTCGCGATGGGTGCGCGGGCCGGGCTCCGGCTGGGAGACGCCAAGCTGGTGGATTCGATGGTCCTCGACGGGTTGTGGGATCCCTACAACGATCTCCACATGGGCAGCTGCGCGGAGTTGTGCGCGCGGCGCTACGAGCTCTCCCGTGAGGAGCAGGACGACTTCGCGCTCGAGAGCTACCGGCGCGCGCTCGCGGCGACCGAGGACGGCTCCTTCCGGCCCGAGATCGCCCCGGTGGAGGTGACGATCAAGAAGGAGCGCCGGCTGGTGGATCGCGACGAAGATCCGTTCCGAGGCGATCCCGAAAAGGCGCGCACCCTGCGCCCGGCTTTCGATCCTGAAGGAACAGTGACCGCAGCCAACGCCAGCAACCTCGACGACGGTGCTGCCGCGCTCGTGCTCACGACGGCCGAGGAGGCCGAGCGCCGAGGAAAGCACCCGATGGCGCGTCTGGTGGCGCAGGCCTCGGCGGCGCAGGAGCCCGAGTGGTTCACCACGGCGCCGATCGTCGCGATCCGCAAGGTGCTCGATCGCGCAGGTCTCTCCGTCGAGGACATCGACCTGTGGGAGATCAACGAGGCCTTCGCGCTGGTGGTGCTCGCCTGCATCCGGGAGCTCGATCTCGACCCGGGTCGGGTGAACGTGAACGGTGGCGCAGTGGCGCTGGGACACCCCATCGGAGCCTCAGGTGCGCGCATCGTGGTCACCTTGCTGCACGCGCTCGAGCAGCGGAACCTGCGCCGTGGCTGCGCGGCCATCTGCATCGGCGGCGGCGAGGCCACCGCGGTCGTGGTCGAGCGCCTATGAGCGCGCCGGTCCGTGGCGCGCCGACGGCGGTGGCGCTTGCGCTGGCCGCGATGCTGTGCGCCGCCGCGGCGGCGACCCAGGAGCCCGAGCCCGAGGCGCCGCCGGGTCCCCCGGAAGCCGCCGAGACGACTCCGCAGGAGCCCGAACAGCCGCCGGCGGCTCCTGACGCCGAATCTCCAGCGGCACCGGTGCCCGATCCAGATCGCATCCGCTTCGAGCTGCCCCTCCCCGAAGAGGAGGGTGGCGGCACGGTCGCGGGCACCACCAGCGAGCTCAGCTACGAGGGCAGTCTGGCTGTCCTCTCCGGAGGTGTCGAGCTCTCTTACCAGGACGTGAAGGTGCGGGCCGAGCGCATCGAGTTCGACCTCGACACCGAGCAGCTCGAGGCATCGGGGGACGTGGTATTCGACCAGGGACCGCGTCGGCTCACGGGCACGACCATGAGCTACAACCTGGGGACCGACCTGGGCACCCTCACCGAGGTCACGGGCCAGGTGACGGACGACTACTACTTTCGCGGCTCGCGCGTCGAGAAGACCGGCCCCGACACCTATGTCGTCGAGCATGGAGTGTTCACCTCGTGCTCGCCAGAGGATCCGCCCTGGAGCTTCCGCTTCCGGCGCGTGCGCGTACGGGTCGACGGATTCGCGCGCGCGCGCTCGGCGACATTCCGGGCCAAGAACTTCCCGGTGGTGTACCTGCCCTACGTGCTGTGGCCGGTGCGGGAAACGCGCACCTCCGGACTGTTGGTGCCCAAGCCCGGCTACTCGAGTCGTCGCGGGCCGTCGCTCGGGCTCGCGTACTTCCAGACGCTCGGGCGCAGCTTCGACACCACCATCGAGCTCGACCTGTTCGCCGGCGGCGCGCCGTTGGGTGCGGCGGGGTCCGGGAGCTATCTCGGCCTCGGCAACGAGTTCCGGTGGCGACCGAGCGAGACCACCACCGGCCGGTTCGAGGGTTACGCCATTCGCGACCCCGACCTGGACGAGGTGCGCTGGCGGGCCAACCTCGCCCACGAGGCGCGGGACCTGCCATTCGGGTTCCGCGGCGTGGTCAGCATCGAAGAGGCCTCCGACTTCGACTTCTTCCGCGACTTCGAACGCAGGGGCGACCGCAACAGCATCCGGCAGCTGTACTCGCGTGGATTCCTCACCAAGAACTGGTCGGCCCACTCGGTCAACATCCTGTTCGACAACCGCGAGACTCTGGTCGGTACCGACCGGCTGGTCGAGCTGCGGCAGCTTCCGGAGATCGAGTACCGACTTCGCTCGAAGCGGCTCGGCCGGTCTCCGCTCTACCTCCAGGTCCGCAGCTCCGCTCACCTGCTGGACGTCGAGCGCTCCGAGCGACTCGACGCCGCGTACGGCCGCGCCGATGTGCTGCCCGAGCTGACGCTGCCGGTGCGCTCCGCGCCCTGGCTCGCGCTCTCGGTGACCGCGGGAGGCCGCTTCACCTGGTGGGGCGACAGCCTGCTCACGAGCGTCGAGCGCCAGGAGGATCCGGGGGACTCCGACTTCCGCGGCGAGAGCCTGTCACGCTTCGTGCCCACGCTCACCGCCGAGGTCGTGGGTCCCAGCTTCTCGCGCATCTTCGATGCCGGCGGGAAGAACTTCTCGAAGCTCAAGCACGTCATCGAGCCGCGCTTCGACTACCGCTACTTCGACGATTTCGACGAGCAAGAGCGGATCCCGTTGTTCGACGAGATCGACAACCTGCAGGGAGCCAACGTCGGACGCTTCAGCCTGGTCCACCGCCTGCTGGCCAAGCCGGTAGAGGAGCGCGCTGGTGCTCGGGAGATCCTCTCCTTCGAGCTGTTCCGGAACTACTCCTTCGACGAGGAGACCCCGTTGCAGTTCTCGACCGATCGTGAGCAACAGCGACGGGCCGGACCGCTGGGCACGCTGGTGCGGTTCAGCCCGAGCAACACCACCAACCTGCGTGCCGAGGCGACCTACAACACCCTCTTCGGCGGCATCGAGAGCACGTCGTTCTCCAGCTCGTTCTCCCTGCCGGCCAACAACCGCATCGGCGTGCTGTGGTCGACCCGTCGCCAGCCCGAGCTCGACGTGACCCGAACCCACCAGATCCGGCTGTCGACCCAGATCGGCCTGGTTCCCCGGCGACTGATGCTGGCGAGCTCCGTCAACTACGACATCCAGCGCAGCCTGCTCCAGCTACAGCGGCACATTCTCAGCTATCAGGGGTCCTGCTACTCGCTCAGCCTCGAGTACGGAGACTTCCTCAACGGCGACCGCCGCGACCGCGAGTACCGCTTCATGGTCACGCTCAAGAACGTCGGCACGTTCCTCGACATCACCGGCGGTCAATCGGAGGAGTTCTGAGCGACCGGTGCGACCGGCGCGGGATGCGCCTCCTGGTGCTCGGCGCTGGCGGGATGCTCGGTCAGGCCGTCGTCGCGGCGGCGGCGGCGAGGGGACTTGGGGTCGACGCGGCGCCGCGCGCCGAGTTGGACGTCACCGACCCGACGGCGGTCGCGGCGCGCATGCGCAGCGCGCCGCCGGCTCTGGTCGTCAACTGCGCAGCGTTCACCCAGGTCGACGGGTGCGAGAGCGAGCCCGAGCGTGCCTGGGCGGTCAATGCC
>DATLFI010000356.1:0-3213 GCA_035524895.1 Thermoanaerobaculia bacterium
GTCGAGCCCGCAGACCTGGGGCGAGCAGACCGACGTGCCGGAGTCGGCCGACTGGTACAACGCCGGCTTCCTGCTGGTCTGGGGCTCGAACGTGCCGATGACCCGGGCGCCGGACGCGCACTTCTACTCCGAGGTGCGCTATCGCGGGGCGAAGAGCGCGGTGATCGCCCCCGACTACAACGAGGCGGCGAAGTTCTCGGACATCTGGCTGCACCCGAAGCAGGGGACGGACGCGGCGCTGGCGCTGGCGTTCGGCCACGTCGTGCTGCGCGAGTTCCACCTCGATCGGCGGTGCGAGTACTTCGCGGACTATACGCGCCGCTACTCGGACTTCCCGCTGCTGGTGACGCTCGCCGAGCGCGACGGGCGGCTGGTGCCGGACCGGATGCTGCGCGCGGCGGACCTGGCGGGCGGGCTCGGCGAGACGAACAACCCGGACTGGAAGGCGGTCGCCTACGACGAGACCACGGGTGAGCTGGTCGCGCCGCTCGGCTCGTCGGGCTTCCGCTGGGGCGAGCAGGGCAAGTGGAACCTCGAGGAGAAGGACGGAAAGGGCCGCGAGGTCCGTCTGCGCACGACATTCGCCGACGCGCACGATGCGATCGAGCCGGTGGCCTTCCCCTACTTCGGAGGGACCGCGCCGCACGAGTGGGTGGCGACGGAGCACGAGCGCGTGCTGACGCGAAACGTGCCGGTGCGCGAGGTCGAGCTGGCATCCGGCGGCCGGACGCGCGTCGCCACCGTCTTCGACCTCTACTGCGCGAACTACGGTCTCGACCGCGGATTCGGCGGGGGAGACGTCGCGAAAAGCTACGACGACGACATGCCCTTCACCCCGGCCTGGGCCGAGAAGGTGACGGGCGTGCCGCGCCAGGCGATCGTGCAGGTTGCGCGCGAGTTCGCAGCGAACGCCGAGGTGACGCGCGGCCGGTCCATGGTGATCCTCGGGGCCGGGCTCAACCACTGGTACCACATGGACATGAGCTACCGCGGCATCATCCAGCTCCTGGTGATGTGCGGCTGCGTCGGCCAGTCGGGCGGCGGCTGGGCGCACTATGTCGGGCAGGAGAAGCTGCGCCCGCAGACGGGCTGGCTGCCGCTGGCCTTCGCGCTCGACTGGACGCGCCCGCCGCGGCACATGAACGGGACCAGCTTCTTCTACGCGCATACCGACCAGTGGCGCTACGAGACGCTGCGGCCGGAGGAGCTCCTGTCGCCGCTGGCCCCGCCGGGGGACTGGTCGGGCTCGATGCTGGACTACAACGTGCGCGCCGAGCGGATGGGGTGGCTGCCCTCCGCGCCGCAGTTGCAGGCGAACCCGCTCGAGGTCGGCCGGCAACTGGCCGAGGCGGGTGGCAATCCCGGCGAGGCCGTGGTCGCAAAGCTGAAGGCGGGCGAGCTGAAGCTCGCCAGCGCCGACCCCGACAACCCGGTCAACTGGCCGCGCAACATGTTCTTCTGGCGCTCGAACGTGCTGGGCGCCAGCGGCAAGGGCCACGAGTACTTCCTCAAGCACTTCGTCGGCTCGTTGCACGGCGTGATCGGCACCGACGAGGCCGAGGGGATCGACCGCCCGCGCGAAGTCGCCTGGCGCGACGACGCGCCGGTGGGCAAGCTCGACCTGATGGTCAACATCGACTTCCGCATGTCGACGACCAGCATGTACAGCGACATCGTGCTGCCGACCGCCACCTGGTACGAGAAGCACGACCTCAACACCACCGACATGCATCCCTTCATCCATCCGCTGACGGCCGCGGTGGACCCGGCATGGGAGGCGAAGAGCGACTGGGACATCTTCCGCGGGATCGCCCGGAAATTCTCCGAGATCGCGCCGGAGGTGCTGGGCGTCATCGAGCACGATGTGGTGCTGAGCCCGATCCAGCACGACACGCCGGGCGAGCTCGGACAGCCCTACGAGCCGAAGGACTGGGGCCGCGGCGAGTGCGAGCCCGTCCCCGGCAAGACGATGCCGAACGTGGCCCTGGTCGAGCGCAACTACCCGGAGGTGTACGCGCGCTTCAGTTCGCTCGGACCGGCGCTCGAGAAGCTCGGCAACGGCAGCAAGGGGCTCACATGGAGCACCGAGCACGAGGTGGAGCTCCTCGGCAGGCTCAACGGCCAGGTCCTCGACGGCCCCGCGGCCGGCCGGCCGAAGATCGAGACCGACATCGACGCCTGCGAGACGATCCTGATGCTGGCGCCGGAGACGAACGGCGAGGTGGCGGTCAGGGCGTGGGAGACGCTGTCGAAGGCGACGGGGCGGTCGCACCACCACCTGGCCGAGGGCAAGGAGGAGGAGAAGATCCGCTTCCGCGACGTGGTGGCCCAGCCGCGCAAGATCATCTCCTCGCCCACCTGGTCGGGCCTCGAGAGCGAGCACGTCTGCTACAACGCCGGGTACACCAACGTGCACGAGCTGATCCCGTGGCGCACGATGACCGGCCGGCAGCAGCTCTACCAGGACCACCACTGGATGCGCGCCTTCGGCGAGAGCATGGTGACCTGGCGGCCCCCGATCGACACGCGGAGCGTCGCCAACGCGCTC
The DNA here is from genome assembly GCA_035524895.1 of Thermoanaerobaculia bacterium. Classification (GTDB taxonomy): domain Bacteria; phylum Acidobacteriota; class Thermoanaerobaculia; order Multivoradales; family Multivoraceae; genus DATLFI01. Next base: position 2,549 of record DATLFI010000356.1, read on the forward strand.
GGCAAGCTGCCGAACGGCAACACCGAGATCCTGCTCAACTTCCTGACGCCGCACCAGAAGTGGGGCATCCACTCGACCTACACCGAGAACCTCATCATGCTGAGCCTGAACCGCGGCGGCCCCGCGGTCTGGATCAGCGAGGACGACGCGAAGGCGGCCGGCATCGTCGACAACGACTGGGTCGAGGTCTTCAACGTCAACGGCGCGCTGACCGCGCGGGCGATCGTCTCCCAGCGGATCATGCCGGGCTCGATGATCATGTACCATGCGCAGGAGAAGGTCGTGAACACGGTCGGCTCCGAGCTCACCGGCCAGCGCGGCGGCATCCACAACTCGGTGACGCGGATCAACATGAAGCCGACGCACATGATCGGCGGATACGTCCAGCTTGCCTACGGCTTCAACTACTACGGCACCGTCGGCGCCAACCGCGACGAGTTCGTGATCGTCCGGAAAATGAGCGAGGTGAACTGGTTCGACAAGGCGGCCGACGACAGCGCGGACGTGGAAGGCGGCACCGCCGACCGGGGCAAGGGACAGAAGACGGAGGCGCAGACATGAAAATCCGCGCGCAGGTCTGCATGGTGCTCAATCTCGACAAGTGCATCGGCTGCCACACCTGCTCGATCACCTGCAAGAACGTGTGGACCAACCGCGAGGGCGTC
>DATLFI010000357.1:0-8907 GCA_035524895.1 Thermoanaerobaculia bacterium
CACCCGTCCCCCACTTCGGCGTGCAGCTCCGGAGCGCCATCCGCCGGCGGCCCATCGACGCCGACCTCCTCCCGCACCTCGACGAGCTCGAGCGTCTGTGCGACGACTACCTCCGCCTCGAGGAGCTGCGCTCTGCGCCGCAACGGCCACAACACCCTCCCGAGTACGACATCGCGAACCTCGATCCCGATCAGGCTGCCGAGGACGTCGCCGAGTCCGAGCACAGGCGTCTCGGGCTGGGAGAGGGACCCCTGCCCGATCTGCGCGAGCTGCGCGAGCTGCGCGAGCTGCGCGAGCTGCTCGAGACCCAAGTCGGCCTGCGAATCTTCCAGCTCGATCTCCCCTCGGAGGTGGCCGGGATGTTCGCTTTCACCGAGGAGCACGGCGGCTGCATCGCGGTCAACCGCAAGCACCCGCCCGAGCGGCGCCGCCTGAGCCTCGGGCACGAGTACGGGCACTTCCTCACCAGCCGCCGGCGTCCGGAGGTCACCGTGCTCAGCGCCTACGACCGGATGCCGCGAGCGGAGCGCTTCGCTGAGACCTTCGGGCGGGCTTTTCTCATACCGGGTGCCGGCCTACGGCATCGATATCTGGCCCTCGAGCGAGAGCGCAAGGGCCATCCCACTCACGGCGACCTCTGCCGACTTGCGCATGCCTACGGCGTGTCGGTCGAGGGGATGACGCGGCGCCTGGAGGAGCTCGGTCTGATTCGCGCCGGAACTTGTGATCGGCTGCAGCAGGAGGGCTTCACGCCGAGGGAAGCACAGCGGCTGCTCAATCTCCGTCCGTTCGCCACCGGCGACGAAACTGTCCCGCCCCGCTTCGTGTTCCTGGCCCTGGAAGCCTGGGAGGACGGGCAGCTCAGCGAAGACCAACTGGCTCGCCTACTCAGGATCGACCGCGTTGGAGTTCACCAGCTGGTACAGCGCTTCGCCGTCGCCGACGACAGCAGTTTCGCGCGGCCGCTGGTCGGCGTCCGCTAACCGCCAGAACGTGGAATCGCAGCGCTGCCTCGTTAGCAGCCCGTGGTGAATCTCAGCGCGCCCGCAAGACAAGGTGTTAGCCCGCCGATTCCTGCCTGAGCAGCCGCTCGAAGCGCTCGAGGATGTCCCTTGTCAAGTGACCCGGGCTCCGTTCACGCATCGCCCGAGCCAGCTCGCGAGCGCGGCGTGGCGAGACCGCCCCTTTCGATACCAGGCCGAGCACGATCTCGAGCCCCCACCGAACCGAGACGCCCTGCCGCTCGCTGGCGCGGCGCAACGCCTGGTCGTTCGTGACCAAGATCCAGTCCTGGTCGAGCGCCAACAGCAGGCACAGCTGATCTCGCGACGACAGTCGCGCCGGCGGCGCTCTCGAGCGTGCGAGCTGCTCGAGAGTCGGCTCGAGCAGCGCGAATCCGGCGCGCGACAGGTCGCCGGGATCGATCGAGCTCACCTCGCCGGCCACGACATCCGCCACCGCGGCGCACTCGCCGAGGGCCCGGGCGCAGAGACCGAACAGGCGCCGATCCACCTCGGCGAAATCGATCAGCACGTTGGCGTCGAACAGGAATCGCTGCCCGCCCACCCGTGTCCCTCACTGATGCCAGGAGCGGGCGAGATTCCGCATCGCCATCAGATCCAGCCCCAGGATCTCGGCGCCACGATCGAGAGAGATCGCGGCGTTCTCGATTCCCTTGCGCACGAGGTAGTGAAGACGATCGGGCAGGAAGTCGGAAGGGAGGAGGTTCTCCGGCTCCTCGGATCGGAACGCGACCGGAAACCCCTGCGTGAACTCACCGCCTCGAAGGCCCGCAGGCTCGTCGGTCTTCTTGAGCGTGGTCCCTCTCAGTCGCTGGTGCTCCATCTGGAACTCGACCCAGACGGAGTCGGTCACCCGGTCCATCTCACGCAGCCGATAGAGCACGGTGCGGTAGCTCACCCGGAAGATCCGCTTCACCTTGAGCACGCGGTGCAGGAAGGGCATGCCGCGCGCTTCGTCCCACTCCCTCGTGAAGAGCGCAGCGGGCATCAGGAAGTGGCTCGCGAACTCGTTGGCCTCCCGCTCGTGGTCGGCGCGCTCCTCGGCTTGCTCGCGCTCGTAGTCGCCCAGGTGCAAGAGCAGGTGACCGAGCTCGTGCGCCGCAGTGAAGATCCATCGCTCGACCGCGATGCGGTCCCAGGTGTTGACCACGATGGCAGGTCCGAGCTCGGCGGCGGCCACGGAGAGGCCGAAGAAGTCGTCGGATGCAACGTCGGCGCGCAGCACCTTGACGCCGCGCTGTTCGAGCAGGCCCGGAAGGTCACGAACGACTTCGTCGGCCTCCAGGCCGAACTGCTCACGGGCCGCCTCCGCGATGCTTCGCGGCGTGTGCTCGCCCCTGCGGTATGGCCCCAAGTCGGACGGAGCCGTGAACGGGAGGCGCTCCCCCACGAGCTCTTCGAGCTGCGCATAGTCGGCCAGCCGGCGTGCGACGTCGGCGAGGATGTGCTCTCGCAACCGCAGCTTCTTGTTGGAGCGAAATCGAACGCGCTCCAGCCGCGGAGCCTCTACGAACAGCTCGCCGAGCCGGACGTCGAGCGCACTCGCGATCGCCTGGAGGGTGCCTACACGGGGCTGCGACCGCCCGAGCTCGATGTTGCGGTAGGACGCCCGGGAGACCCCCGCCTCCTCGGCAAGACGGACCTGTGTCAGGCCCCGAAGCTCACGCAACCTCCGCAGGTTCGCGCCTAGGGTCTCGAGTTTCACTGGCTTACCTCCCATCCTGTAATATACCGCTAGTTGGGATGGTTTTCAAGTCCAACTCACGGCATCTGATGGTCCGCTAAGACCTGATGACCGCTGAGACTCTCCAACGGAAGGAGGTGAAAACCCGTGGCGAAAAACCCCCCGGTCGGCGACGGCCATCGGAAGGGCGCCGTCCGCGGCCGGTCTCAGACCTTCAATCCGAAGACCGGTCACTGGACCAAGCGCGACACGGATACGGGGCGCTTCATCGACCAGAAGGCCGATGACCGACCCTACAAAGGCGTGCGGAAGGAGAAGTAGGAGCCGCTGAAGCGCGGGCAACTCTCCTGCGAACGACCTGGATCTAGCGGACGAGCCTCCGGGAATCACCGGCGGGGAACCTCGTCCTGCCAGGTGGGGCCGGCGTCCGGCGGGCGCCGGCTCCACTTGCCTCTTCGCAGGACGGAGGCCTTGTCGAGCTTCTCTTGGGTTCGCTCGAGCCAGCCCGAGGCTTCGCCACCGGTGGCGGCAGCTCCTTGCCCCGTCAGCGAGCCAGCGAATCCTGGTGGTTCCGCTCGAGCATTGCTTCCAGAGAAAACCCTACCCGGTGTTCGCGTCGATCCAGTCGAGGTAGCGGTCGACTCGTGTGTAGACCCCCGGGAACGAACGCTCTCCACAGCCGTAGCCGATGCTCACGATGCCCACCTGTCCGTTGCCGGAGACTCCCTGGAGAAGCGGCCCTCCGCTATCTCCCTGGCAACTGTCTTGATCCTCCTCTCCGGCGCACACCATGCGGCCCGTGATCACCCGACCGAGCTGTCGGTAGTTGGCCGCGCAGTCCGTGTGGTTCCAGACCGGAACGGTCACTTCTTGCAGCACCGGCGAGCTGTCGCCCCCCTGCCACAGCCTTCCCCACCCGACGGCTGTGACGTCGCCACCAGGCCCGGGTGGCGCCATCGTCACGGCCTTGGGGAGTCTGCTGGTGTCGCCGCTCTCGATCTCGAGCAGGGCGATGTCGTTGTCGTAGCTCGCGGGGTCGAAGCCCTCGTGGGGAACCGCACGGGCGATCCTCGAGACGAAGCCGCCACTCGCGCGGAGGTCCCTGCGGCCGATCACGACGTAGTCCCCGCTCGCAGCTCTGCAATGGGCCGCGGTCAACACCCAGCGATCGCGGATCAAGCTCCCACCGCAGAAGTGCACGAACTTTCCCGCCCTCTCGCGCAGGAGCGCCGCCGTGAAGCGCCAGGAACCCGCACTGGCATCGTGACCGCCCACGATGAAGACCCTGGACTCCGCCTCCCAATCGCGCTTGCGGTCCCCTCTCGACATGGGGCCGAACCTCGGTGGAGCGCTTTCCGGCACCGGCACGATGGCTTCTCCCGAGACTCGAACCGAGAGCTCCGTCTCCGACTCCTCTTGCGCTCTCAAGCCGCACGCGACCACCAAGCTGACGAGAAGCGCGAGACCTCCTGCTCTGCCCGCGACCCGGACTCCCGTCTTCATGTGAACCTCCCTCGAGCTTCTGCACGTTCGATTCGCCCTCGACCGCGCGCGCCGAACGAGACGTTCGGTGGCCTCCCTACCGGCCTCCGTCGACCTCGACACCCGCGTCGGGCACTGGGTTCTCGAGCTCCTCGATCGCCTTCCGGAGCTCGAGCAGCTCCTTCTCGCGTTTCAACCTGTTCAGCTCGTCCGCCTCCTCGGCCGCCGCTTCGAGACGCGCGATCTCCTTCTCCCGGTCGGCAATGCGCGCATCCTGGATGGTGGTCACCGCGCCAGCCAATGCGGAGACCGGGGCGGCCGTGTGCGCCGCGCTCCCCACTCCCACCGACTTGATGCCCCCCGAGAACGGGTGCAGCTCCAGCTGATAGCTCGCCCCTTTGGACCAGCCTGCCTTCCGAGGAAGAAACGTGGTGACACCCAGCTGGGGGACCTCCACCTCGGCCATCTCCAGAGAGCTAGCTCGGCCGGAGTCAAGTTGGTAGCCGCTCTGGCTCTTGCTCGTCGACGAAACCTCGACCAGGGCCTGCCCCGGGATGCGGTAAAAGAAGCCGGTCTTCCGATCGTCCTCTTCTGGCAGGTTCCCGCCGCTGACCCGCCCGGCCAGCGAGTCGTCGAGCGTCACGACCTCGACGGTCACGAGCTTCGCACCTGAGCTCTCGGAGATGGAATCGACCACGAACCCCACCGGGATGCCGTTGGCCGGGGAACTCAGCTCAAAGTCGTTCGGACAGAAGTCTGCGCTCCCGAGCCTGACGCCTTCCTTCGCCGAGAACTCGAACAGACAGTAGCGTCGCGTCCCGCCACCCGGATCCCCGCGCTTCGGCGTCCATCGGAAGCGCGCCTTCCACTCCGCCTTCAACGGCTTCCCGGTGAAGGACTGCATCAACGCTTCTTCTTCCCTATTGATCTCGGCAAGCAGCAGCTTGAAGGCATCTGGAGCGAGCTGGCTCCGGTTGGGGTCGGCGCTGAGAAGCGCCGTGCGCTTGGAGCGGAGGGTGCGGATCCGTTCCACGAGGTAGCTCGCGACCACGCGCTCCAATCGCTCGAACACCTTCTTCGTGGTCGCGGAGTCGACGACCCGCACTCCGTTGACACCATCCGCTTCACTCGACGATGGGCACGGCTCCGGAGCGCATTGCGACCCGACGCACTTCTCGAGGCGACATCTCGTGTACGTCTTCGCCTTGTCGACCTCCTTGACCAGATCGATCGCGGCCTGCATGCCGAGAGCGACGACCAGGGCGGCTGATGGGCAGCGACTATTGATGCATGCTTCGCCGAGCTCCGCGGCGATCAGCAGTGGCTCGACTTCCTTGAAGAGGAGGATGATCGAAGCCGGGTCGAAGCTCTTGTTGGCTTCGGCGCGCAGGCGTTTCGCTTCGGCTTCGCCTTCGAGCAGCCCGATCAGTGTGTGCACCTTCCGGAGGTCGGCTGCCAAGACCAACCAGCGATCCGTGGCCTCACCCGAATCGGCGATCGGCGACTTTCTCAGCGACTGCCTCACGTCCTTCACTTCGTCGGGCCCCAGCTTGTCGGTCAGAGCGTCGAGGATCGCGTCGAGGTCGCGCTTCGAGCCCGCGATTCGCCGCATAGCGTCCAGAGCGATGAGGAGGGAGCTCGAGGCCGTGTCGGGTCGCTCCGCCTGCCGCAAGATCGCTCCGAGCCAGAGCTCCCGCCGCGTAGAGTCCGCAGGCTTCGTCTCTTTGTCGATCCCGGCCAGTTCCGCCAGATCGTTGAGCTTCTGTGCGGGCGTCCCCGTCAGCGACTCCAGCTCCTCACCGCCGCCGAAGCGGGGGAAGATCGGGTCGCCGGTCGCATTCCTCGGAACCACGAGGCTGTCCAGAGCAATCGACTTCGCCGCCACGCCCGCAAGTGAGGACACCGTCGACACGGCGAAGTCGATCGTCTTGTTCTCGGAGGTCGAGTTGCCCTTCGTGAAGATCCCGAGCTCGGAGAGCTCCATGGCGAGCTGGCGACTCTCGAACGGGTTCCGCCCCTTCAGAGCCACCAGGAACACCTGGTCCGGATCAGCCTCCACGAAGGGTGCGATCGTCGGCTTTCCCAGTTGAAAGCTGCTCTCCTTGGACGTCGGCGCCTTCACCCCCAGTAGCTCAGGGGCAAGCCGCGCAAACCGGCCAGGAATCGTGATCGCCCGCGCCACGGGCACTTCCACCTCGACAATCACCCGCGGCAGCGAGTACACGATGCCGGGAGGAACCTCGTCGTGGTCGTTCCCGCGAATCCTCTCGACACGGTGGCTGCTTGCACATGCCAACGTCAAACTACTCAGGGCAAGAATCCCCCATCGCAACGAGCGCCACCTGCACTGCACGGTCCGCATGATGCCTCCCTTCTCGAACCGAGAGAACGCCGCCCGCTGGCGTCCCCTGTCGCCTCGTCATCTCGACCACCAGCGGGTTCGAACGCGGAGCCGGAATTACGAAGCGGTTGTCTTTCGAGAGCTTCGAGGACAGGATACCGCTTACTCGCGAGGAGACACCACTCGCGTTCGTGTCGGGTGCTTCATGGCACCCGCCGACTGTGCAAACTCGCCCGGACGCTTCTTTGCAGACTAGGTCTTGGACGACCGCAATCGCTCTACGCCAAGCGCAACCGCGTCTGTGACCGCGATCTCGCGCTCGACGTGATCGACGAGTTGAGGGGGCAGCGCGGAGCGCTGGGTCCCGAAGGCCGGTGACAACTGACTTCGAGCCCGCCCGAGTCGCCGTGCGAACTGTTCACTCCCGCATGACGTAGCGTCCATGAGCATGGCCCAGCTCGTACCCCGCCCGCACCTCCTGGAGGCTCTCACCGCCGACCTCGTCGGCCCCTTCTCCCTCGAAGCAGGCTCCGAGGAGCTTCTTCGGCTGCCGCCCTCCCGCTGGTACCTCACCGGCTTCCTCGCGCCCGAAGGCCAGCGCGATCCGGACGACGCGGAGGCCGAAGCCGAGGTGGCTGCGGGCGATGTCGACGAGCACGACGAGCCGACGGCAGAGGAGCCTCCGCCGAAGCAGAAGCGCTGGCACCCGGCTTCGATGGGGATGTCGGTACTGCTCGCCGACGGCCCGTCGGTCGGGACGGTGCGGGCAACGGTGTCGTTCGCCCGCTACGTTCGCGAGGAGATCACCGAGCCGGGCGCGTCGGCGATTGAAGACGCGGCGGAGAACGCCACCGGGGCTGGCGGCGAGGATGGCGAATCGCGAGCCCGTGTGGCCTGGCGCCGGCTGCCCGAACGCCGCGTGGAGACCGACGTTTCCCTCGACAACGATCGTCTCGCCGCCGGGATCCCCGCTCCCCGGGGCGCCCGGCATCGAGCTCGCCGGGTGCCTCGAGCCCACCTCGGCGCCGGGTCTGCCGCCAGGTACGCGAGCGCTCTCGCTGTTCGTGGTGAACCGGCAGGCGCCCGGCGAGAAGGACCCGCAAGGACGAGGCGTTCCTCTTCCAGGTCCGACTCGAGCTCTCCTGCGAGGCGGGGTTCGTGGCGAGGCCCGATCCTCGCGGGGCGGCTCGGGCGACGACTGGGACGAGCGAGTCGCCGACCTCCAGTATCGGGACCGGCACGAGTACGCGGTCGGCCACGGGACCTCGGTGGAGGCGCCGGAGGCTCACGAGGGCAAGGTCACGAGCGTTCGCACCACCTGGCTGGCCCACGCCGAGGTGCTCCCGGTGAGGGCCGGCGTCGCGGCGGGGGTCGAGGGGCCGCCGAAGGCGCTGTCACCGCCCGATCCTGCCGCCAGCGGTAAGTCGCGCCTGATGCTGGCAGTCTGAAGCACGGCGCAATCGCGCACGTCGAGAAACATCGTGGCGAGAGACCCGTGCGGCCAGGTCGAGCCCGACGCCAGAAACGAGGAGACCATGTCCTATCTTCAGCTCGTCGCGTTGATGGTCCACGAGTACCAGCCCGCGATCGACTTCTTCACCCAGGTCCTGGGCTTCGACCTGGTCGAGGATCTTCCCGCGTCGACCAACGACGGGAGGCCCAAGCGGTGGGTCGTGGTCCGGCCGCGCGGCGGTCAGACCGGCATCCTGCTCGCCCGCGCCGACGGGAAGCACCAGGAGTCGGCGGTCGGCGACCAGTTCGCGGGACGTGTCGGCATGTTCCTGCGGGTCGACGACTTCGCGGAGACGTACCAGCGGCTGGTCCGCGCCGGGGTCGAGGTGGTCTCCGCTCCACGCGACGAGCCGTACGGGCGCGTCGCCGTCTTCCTCGACGTCGCGGGCAACCGCTGGGATCTGCTCGGCTGACAGCAAGCAGTCACAGCGAGAGCTCGGCTGCCACAGGACCAGGGGACCCGGTGGACCGTTCTCGTACGCGAATCTGCCAAGGTCGTCCGCCGCCGAGCCGGGCTTCGACGGCGAGGTGTTCGTCACCAACACCCTGGCACACGATCGAGCTCTGCTTCACCTCTCTCGACCGGCTCGGTCCAGCCGAGGCGTTAGCGCCAGGCGTCGCGGCGGTCGCTCCTCGCCCCGTCAGCGAGCCAACGAATGCCGGTAGTTCCGCTCGAGGTTGCACCAGAAGCTCGCGGGAATCGCGAGGACCCGCTCGAGCTCGAACGCGGTGTCCGCGGTGATCCCGGCCTGACCCTCGATGATCTCGTCGATGGTCGCTCTCGGCAGCCCGGTCCGACCAGCGAGCTCGGCCCGGGACATCCGGCGGTCATCGAGCAGCTCCAGCAGAGTCTCTCCCGGCGGAGA
>DATLFI010000358.1:0-3477 GCA_035524895.1 Thermoanaerobaculia bacterium
CAGACTGCCTATCGATTTGAACGAGGCGCGCGATGTTCGAGGCCCCAAGATAGACTCGGGTTAACCAGGATGTATGTAGGGGGTGGCGTGAGGAAAAGTTCACGACGGGCCATAGGCGCGCTGCAAATGAAGACATGATCATCAGCAGGACTAAGGTAGTGAACGTTGGGATGAGATCTTGGGGCGAACGAAGTACATCAGTATTCGTGACCGCAATTTCATCGTCTCCCTCAGCGCCTCCTGGCGGCAATTCGCTCAGAACTGCTGGTTTCTCCGTTCGGGTATTGTCGCCTTCATTCTTTCCTACCTCGGAGATCAGCCATCGAGAGTCGACGCGAGGCGATTCAAACGACCAGGCGATCGCATGCGAAACGGTGTTCAAATACGTGAAAGCGAAGCCAATGGTGACTATAACGACAAGAAGGACTTTCCGGGCGAACCACACCTCAGAACGTATCGGTTCCAAGCTGGTGAAGAGCTCCCGGACGATGTTTCTAATAAAACGAGCCAGTGGAAACAGTCCGGTCATGCCGACCGCAAGCGTAGCCACCCACGCCCTAGTGGGTTGTCTCCCTTGATGAGCAAGTAGGTAAAGTGTCTGTCCTAAGGAATCTACTAGTGTGAGCACTAACAGTACACCAAGAATAACAGACGCGAAGGAAAGCCACCCCGATAGCTGGGCGCGTACGAGGTTGTACTGGAGCGCCGGCCATTGATGAGGATCGAGCTGCACCCAGGTTTCGTCAACCCTCCATGGCGAGCGGTGCTCCCGTAGCCTCCAAACTCGTAGGCTTGCAAAGAACCACCAAAAGAGAGTGAGTCCCAAGACGGCAATTATCAGGCTAGGCCAGGTGGGGGAGGAATCCAACCAACCGATCCCATAGCTAACCGGCCGTTCTCCAGACAATCTCCTCAGGAACCATAGGCTGACTCCGAGCACCAAGAGGATCAAGAAGACCAAAGCGTTGCTGGCAGAGAACCGAGGCGAGACTTCCTCAGATCGAGCCGAGGCCTGAGGAACCAGCCAATATGCAAGTCCAAGGGGGACAACCTGAAACAAGAATATGGCTAGGGCCAAGATTCCCCAAGGGCTCCACCACACTGCCAGGGCTGAGAAACTAAAGAATTCTATTGCGATCTCACGGCCAGCCTCCCAGTACGGGACGAGCGTCTCAAGCAGTATTCGAACGAGCTGAAGACAAAGAAAGCCGCCCAGGACGGTTAGCGCGAGTACGCCCTGGACGGAGGCCCAGTTGCGAACCGAAACCGAAGCCCTCAGCGCTAGGTCCCGGGAACTAGCTCCACCCACTTGGCGTGTGAGCTCTCGGAGGTTACGCACTACTCCGTGCACGTTGCCGTCCACAGTCCGGTCCCGGCTGAGGATCGACTCGACGTCCTCCGGCGAGCGGATGTAGTCGCGGGTGAATAGGCGCCCGAGGAAGGAGCCGAAGTAGCCGCCGCCCGAGACGGTGGAGAGGTAGTCGATCTTCCGGATCAACCCGCCCTTGGCCGCGAGCCCCTGGAAAAAGCCGAGGCAGAAGGTGGCGCTGCGGATGCCTCCGCCCGAGAGGCCGAAGCCGACCTTACACGCGAGGGGCCAGCGGCGCTCCTCCTCCAACACGCCACGGCGCGCCTCGAGGAGGTGCTCCTCCTCCTCGAGGAACGGTGTCGGATAGGCGACCTCGGCGATCCCCGAGCGGTTCGGCCGCCCGCGCATCCCGAGCCGGGACAGTGGAATCGATTGCGGGGCGCTCTCGGGCTCGGGCGTCTCGACGGTGGGGTCTTCGGGGCCTTCGGCCACGGCGGTCCTCCCTCTCGGCCTGCCAGCCAGGCACAACAGCGGATAGATCGCGGGCACGGCCCGGCCGGACCCTCGGCGCTCCCAGAGGCGACGGGGGCGTCATTCGAAGCTGACGGACTGGCTGGCGCCGATTCTGCCACGAAGGCACGCGACTACGAAATCGCCTCGGGGGTGTCAGGAAGGTCACGCAGGATGGCCTGCGCGTCCCGGAGCTGGCACCGCAGAAAAGGGCTGGCCTCCACCTCGTAAAGGAGCTGGTGGCCCCTCATCCTTGGAGCTGTTGTCTCTGGCTTAGATTTCGGGCACACTTTTCATTAGAATCACCTGGACGCATCAGCTCTTCTTCTTTCCCGTCACCGCTGGCGGTGGACAGTCGAGGATGCCGGGGTGCCAGAGGAGCCTCGGATCCTCGTCGGCCTCCTTGGCCCTTCGCTTGGCCGCCCGGAGCTCCGCTCGACCCTGCTTCGGGCTGCGGAAGATCTTCTCCGCGATGTGCTGGCCGAGGCGCCGGTAGCTCTCCCACTGCGCCTCGTCGAAGAACTGGTCGGCGGTCGTTTCCTGCGGGAAGGCGTCGTTCTGGCGGTGGTAGTCGAGGACGTCCTCCGGCTCGTCGCCGAGCAGGCTCGGCTTGATGTAGAGCAGGCGCGACTCGGTGTCGTCATCCAGATAACGCACCCGGGCGAGCGCCGCGTGCACCAGGCAGCGCCCGGTCCGATCCGCCTCCTCGAACTTCCCCGCCGGCCGCTGGCCGGGAGCCTTCTCCCCCTCGACCGTCCACCGTCCCCGCCGGAGCTGCTCGAGGCTCCCGACGTGGCAGGCCACCTCGCGAGGCAGCTCCGCGTCGATCTCGTCGGGGCGCATGAACTCGATCTCGGCCCCGAAGTCGAGGCGCGCCTTGCGCACCAGGTTGGCCAGGCCGCCGTAGGTGTAATCGGGATCGGCCTCGGCGTCGATGATCACGGCGAGCGGCAGCCGCCGGCGGATCAGCTCGTAGCCGCCCATGTTCTCGAAGTGGCCGCCGTCGGACAGGTACCAGTGGCTCCGGGCGGTGCCCGGGAAGCGCGCGAGGAGCTCGTCCACGAGGAAACCCTGGACGGCGAAGGGCTTCTTCAGCCAGGGGAGGAGCGGGCGCCGCCGGTCGCGGAGCGGCCACGGGCGCCGCCCCTGGCCCTTGCGCAAGTCGCCGCCGCGCCGCGCGGCCACCGCCCGCCACCGCGGATTGACGCCCGAGTCCCACCAGTAGCCCAGGCGGACGTTCGCCAGGCCGAGGAGGATCGAGAGGCCGAGGCTGGTCCGGGCGCCGAGGCCGGTCGAGAAGGCGGCGCCGGAGATGCCGACCCAGGCGCCCAGGGGCAGGATCTCGCCTTGGAAGTCGTTATTCGGGTACTCGAAGACGCGGAAGGCGCCGGTGGCCCGGGGATAGACCTGCACCGGGTCCGGATCGAGCTCGACCCCGAACGGCCCCACGATGTGGTGGCGCACGCCGAGCGACATGCCGCACGGCCCGAGCGCCAGGCCCATGCCCTTGCGGTCCTTCTGCTCGACCTGGGAGCGGCCGTCGATCGTCTCGTTGACGGTGACGTTGATCAGGTGGATCGGCGCCCCCTTGTCACCCGGGGGCGGCCAGTAGGTCCTGAGGTCCATGTCGTCGCCGGCGATCGACTGGGTGACGCTCT
>DATLFI010000359.1:0-4541 GCA_035524895.1 Thermoanaerobaculia bacterium
AAAGCAGTAATCAATGAAACATAAAACAGAAAACCAATAAAGAAAACCAATCAAACCAAAAGCTGATTCTCTGGTAAGATTAATAACATTGACAAATCTCTGGGAGAGGGTGGCGGGTCGCGTGCGACCCGCCGGGTGAGGGGGCTTGGGCGGGAGCTACGCCGCCCGACCGGCGCGCTGCTTTGCGGGGCGCAGCAGGCACTCCGCGGGAATCCTCCAGGCCGCGTGCAGGCGACGAGCCATCGCCAGGCTGAGACCGCGCCGCCGATGCAGGAGCTCGGAGGCGCGCGCACGGGAGCCGAGCACCCGGGCCAGGTCGCTCTGCGTGAGCTCTGCCTGCTCCATGTGGAAGCGGATCGCCTCTACCGCATCGGCTGCTTCGATGGGCCAGCGCCGCTCCTCGTAGTCGTCGATCAACGTTCCGAGGACCTCGAGCTCGTCGTGCTCGGGTGTTCCTGGTCGGGCATCCCAGAGCCTTGCTACGCGGGCTACGGAAGCTTCGTAGTCCTTCTGGTTGCGGATGGGCTTGATCATTTCGTCCTCAGGCCTCGAGACCGCCCTGTCCCTCAGTAGCGGTCTACGGTGTTGGCGTCGATCCGGTCGTACTGGGCGTGGGTGCCTAGGAACTTCACGAACACGATCCGAGCCGAGTAGTGGATGGCAACGACGAGCCGGTAGTTGCCGCCGCAGATGTCGAAGACCGCCCTGTCCTTCCCTACGAGGCTCACCTTGGGGAGCTCGTCCTTCAGGCTGGCCGGGGTGGTCCAGCGAGCTCGTCTCGCGATGGCGAACCACGCACGGAGTGGCTCCTCCGTCTCAGGGTGGCGGCGCCAGAACTGTACGAGCGTCTGGCGCTTGATCACCCGCACCGAGCCAAGCTACCATGTTCCCAATTGGGGAACAAGCTGATTCGGGCGGCTCCGGCTTCGAGCCAAGCTTGATCCCTCGCTTAGGATCTAACCTGCGATGACGCCAGCCGTGACACGCGACCCCGCCAACGCTCGCCGGTACACCCTCGGCGAGGAGATCGCGAACTGCGCGAGCCACGCGCTGGGGCTGGGTCTGGCGATCGCGGGGCTGGTGGTGCTCGCGGTCTTCGCCACCCACCACGGCGACGCCTGGCACGTGGTCGGGTGCAGCGTGTTCGGCGCCACCCTCGTGCTGCTCTACGCCGCCTCGACGCTCTACCACGGGGTGCGGGACCCGCAGCTCAAGGCGGCGCTGCGCGTGGTCGACCACGCCTCGATCTTCCTGCTGATCGCCGGCACCTACACGCCGATCACGCTGGTCAACCTACGCGGTCCGTGGGGCTGGTCGCTGCTTGCCGCGATCTGGCTGCTGGCGGTGGTCGGCATCGTGCTGCGCGTCGCGGTGCGCGACGTGCCGCGTTCGGTCATGGTCGGGCTCTACATCGGCATGGGCTGGGCCGCGATCGTCGCGATCGACCCGATGCTGAGCCACGTCGCCGCCGGCGGGCTGGTGCTCCTGCTCTGCGGCGGGCTCGCGTACACCGCGGGTGTCGGCTTCTACCTGTGGCGCCGCCTGCCGTACCACCACGCGATCTGGCACTTCTTCGTGCTCGCCGGCAGCGTGCTGCACTTCTTCGCCGTGCTGTTCTACGTCGTGCCGCTCGCGGGCGGCACGGCGGGGTGAGCACGCGGTAGCCGGGGCGTGCGGTGGAGAGCGTCGTCACTCCCGAGGCGGAGTGGACCGACTGGCGCCGCTGTCACCACACCTTGGCGAGGTCGACGCCCACGCCCGCGATCGTCGCCGCCGCGATGCGCTCCGCGAATCGTCCGGCCAGCCGGTAGCCGCCGTCGGGTTCGAGCACGAGCTGCTCCACCACGCGCGCCTCGGGGTCGACGATCCAGTACTCCGGCACGCCGCGCGACCGGTAGAGCTCCCGCTTGAGGCGTAAGTCGCGATCGCGGCTACAGCGCGAGAGGATCTCGACCACCAGGTCGGGCGGACCCTCGATCTTCGCCTCGCCCACCAGGCCCTCGCGCTCCGCGAGCACGACCAGCAGATCGGGTTGAACGACGTCGTGCTTCGAGAGGTGGAGGTCGGTCGGCGCGTTGAACACCTGGCCCCTGCCGGTTAGCTCGATCTGCTCGAAGAGCTGGTGTTGCAGCCAGCGCGAGAGCTTCTGGTGGTACGTCGCCGGTGCCGGCTCCGCGACGTGCTCGCCGCCGATGATCTCGTGCCGGAGCCCGTCCTCGGGAAGGAGACAGTAGTCCTCGTAGGTCAGGCGCTGCTGGAGGGGTGCGGTCATGCTCTTTGCTGCTCGATTGCTGCGGTCCCTTCCTATCACGTGGCGATGTCCGCTGAGGGACCGGGCGGTGGCGCCCTCTCCCTCTGGGAGAGGGTCGGGGTGAGGGGCGGCTCTGGCCTTCGGACGGTCGGGCGGTGGCGCCCTCTCCCTACGGGAGAGGGTCGGGGTGAGGGCCCCCTCCAGCAGCCGCGCTTCAACCCAGCCCACCCGCCGATCCCAAAGAATGCCGCCCGCGGTTCTCACCCATCCGGCCCGTCGCCCCTGTACACTCGGAGGTCCCATCCCTCCGGAAGGTTCGCAAAATGTCCGACCGGCCCGGTCGCCTCCTCGACCTCGTCCACCTGCTCGCGGGCCGCCGCCCGCGCAAGCTGAGCGAGCTGGCCGAGGAGCTCGCCACGTCGCAGCGAACCATCTACCGCGACCTCGCGACTCTCGAGGCCCGCCGCATTCCGCTCACCCGCGACCACCACGGCTACCGCCTGGTCGACAGTGCCCAGCTCCGGCCGCTCAACCTCACCGCCGAGGAACGCGCGGTGCTGCGGCTGGCGCTCGACAACCCGGTGCTGCGCGCGCGAGCTACGCTCCGGCGATCCCTCGCGACGTTGTCGAGCAAGCTCGACGCCGCTACCGCGGCCCTCGGCGAGACGCCCGAGGCGCTCGCCCTCGCCACGCTCGACCGCACCGGACCCGTCGACGACACGGTCCTCGCCGGGCTCGAGGGCGCCGTCGGCTCGCGACGCAGCATCGAGATGCGCTACCACTCGTTGTCGCGGCCGGCCCGCCGCCTCCGCTGGCGGCGCCTCGATCCGTATCGCCTCTTCCATCGCGCCGACGCGTGGTACGTCGCCGGCCACTGCCATCGCAACGGCGAGCTGCGTCTCTTCCGACTCGATCGCATCGCCGAGCTCCGACCCACCGACGACGCCTTCGAGCATCCTGCCGATCTCGACACCGCTCTCTCCGCGCTCTTCGACCACTCCTGGGCGATCTATCGTGGCGGCGGACGTCACCACATCCGCCTGCGGTTCGACCCGAGCCTGGTCGCTCTCCTCGAGAGCGCGCGCCACCACCGTGGCGAGGAGCTGCAGCGCCTCGTCGGCGGCGCCCTCGAGTACCGCGTAACCCTGAGCCACCTCGACGAGATCGCGCGCTGGATCGTCGGCTTCGGCGGCAAGTGCCAGGTCGTAGAGCCCGAGACGTTGCGGGAGAAGGTAGAGGGGTTGGCGAGGGGGGTGTTGGGTGGAGAGCGAGAAACTGGAGACGATTCGTGAGCATCTACGCGACGCTTTGGACGCTTCAGTTCCCTCGCGAGGGTCTCGACTACTTCCACGACTGTGAATGGATCGAGGTCTATGCGCAGGGAGTTCCAGGGCACATCGGCAGCTCCAACGAGCCCGGCTATGAGGATGGCGATCCGTTCGCCGACTTCCTGCCCCCGGCAATCGACTACGAGGGTGACGAAGACGGCCGATTCCGTGCCGTGGTGAGCGTTACGAGCGAGACGAAGAAGGGCAGCGCTCGGGCGGGACAGGAGTTCGTCGACCCGCTGCTGGTTCTCACCGGGGAAGAGTACGAGGGCATGTCCTTTCGGGATCTCCACCAGCGAATCTGCGACGCTCTGAGAGGTCAGCGGCCGCGTGTCGTCGCGGAGCTACTCGTGGGAGACGGCACCGTGAAGGTCCTGTTCGAGGATGGGTCGAGCGAGGAGGTTCCATTCGGTGATGGGTAGCTCGCGCCGCCCAACCGAGAGGCATTCGAGTGCCAAGAAACCCCTTCCCATCGCACGGCGTGATGAGATTCTGCCCGACTGCGAGAGCGGTGCCACAGGTGCTGAAGGCGGCACTGACAGGAACTGACAGCCCTGGCGGGTACGGTGCGCTGCGTGCGGCGCCTAAGTTGTCGAGACAGGTGAATGAGCGTGTCCCATGAGCATTACCAGTTGCCGAGCGGCCTCTGCATCTGGGCGAGCTCGGTGGCGTCCCGCTCCAAGAATGCCAAGCAACGCAGCCGCGCGATTCAAGCTGAGTCGCTGGCCATGGGCATGCTCAAATCGATCACACGCACACGACCATCGGCATGCGGGAGCCGGCTGCCCGGCGGTCGCGAACGCGCGCCACAGCACGTTGCGATCGAAGGCGGCGTTGTAGGAAACCACCTCGCGCCGATGGAGGAGCCGTCGCAGCTGCGGCGCAACCTCGCCGAACGACGGTGCGGTGGCGAGGTTCTCGAGGGTCAGCCCGTGGACCAGCGTCGCACCCTCATCGACGCC
>DATLFI010000360.1:0-46366 GCA_035524895.1 Thermoanaerobaculia bacterium
GGCGCGCACGTGGAAGCCGTTGATGTCGTTGAGGTAGCCGTCCCAGGTCTCGCCGACCACGGGCAGCGACCACCAGTAGCCGCTGGCGTCGGCTGCGCCCTTCGCGACACGCCAGCCGATGACGGCATCGCGAACCACCCCAACGCTGTGGGTGTTGGTGATCATCACCGGCCCCTCAAGGAAGCCCGACTCCTCGATCCAAGCGGTGCCGGTCAGCTCGCCGTTGCCGTTGAGCGAGTACCAGCCGGCGTACACCGGGTCGCCCGCAGACGCCTTGCCGCGCGGCAGCACCGCGGTGACCCCAGTGCGGACGTTCTCACCCTGGACGAGGGTCGCGTGGCCGACGGTCACGCCCGCGACGTCGGTGATGGCATTCAGCGGTCCGGTCGTACCATCGAAGGGCACGCCCAGGTCGCGGGCGCGCGGCCGCGTCGCGGCGCCGGCCACACCAGCGAGGAGTGTCGTCGTCGTGACCAGAATGGCGAGGTAGGACCCGTAACGCATCGTCTGTCCTCCGCAGGGAAATCGCAGTGAAACCGGTCTCGCCAGCCTGCCACACCCGGGAACCCACGGCCGGGCCGAGATCCCCAAAGCTGGCAAACTCGATAATCCTCGAAGAGGCGGTCCGTGCGCTCCGCCTCGAACAATCCTTCCTAGGAGGGGAAACCACGATGAGCACGATTCCCGAAGCGAACAGCGGCATCGGCATCCAGGGCGTCGGGCAGATCCACGTCGCGGTGCGCGACGTCGAACGCGCGACCGGCTTCTACCGCGATGTCCTCGGTCTGCGTTTTCTGTTCCAGTTCCCCGGCATGGCCTTCTTCGACTGCGGCGGAGTTCGCCTCTACCTCGCGCAGGCCGAGAAGCCCGAGCACGACCAGACCTCGACTCTCTACTACCGGGTGTCCGACATTCGCGAGGCAGCGCGCGAGCTGGAAAGCCGCGGCGTGACGTTCGTCGAGGCACCGCGCCTGGTACACCAGGACGAGCGCCACGAGCTCTGGTTGGCCTTCTTCCACGACACCGAAGGCAACACCGTCGCGCTGATGAGCGAGGTAGCGAAGTAGAGCTCCGTCGCTCTTCGGATAGGGACTGGAATGAAGCTGCTCCGCCTCGGCCCTGCGCTCGGCGCACTCGGAATCGTGACGGCAGCGTGCTCGCCCGCCGTCGATCCTGCCGCTTCGGGCACATCAGCAGAGCTCGACATGGTGCTGCTCGTCGTCGACGGGCTGCGTGTCGACCGCCTCGACGCTCTGCTCGCGGCGCCGTCTCTAGCGCCCCTGGCCGAGCTGCTCGACGGAGACGACGTCCTCCGCTTCGATAGGGCCTACGCGCCGTCCTCCCTCGCCGAGCAGTCCCTGGCCTCGCTCTTCTCGGGTCGGCTGCCGACGCACGGTGGCGGGATCGGTCTCGTCGAGGCGCAGCCCTCGCCTGACGCGACGACACTCGCCACGCGCCTGCGTCGAGCCGGCTATCGCACGGGCTTCGTCAGCCAGCAGCCATGGGCCGCTCGCCCAGGCTTCACGCGCGGCTTCGACGGCCTCCAGGTGGCCACTGCCGGCGACGACGCGCGAGCGCCGATCGCGCATGTGGCGCTGCGGGTGCTCGCCGAAGACCTCGCCGGGCCGTCGCCCGCCAACGCCCCGCGCGCACCCTTCCTCCTGGTCGCCCACTGGGCGGCGCCCGATCTGAGTCGTGGTGCCGCCGCGGGTCGCTCGATCGAGGCGATCGCCAGCGCCTACGACGACGCGATGCTCGAGAAGCTGCATGACGCCGCGGCGCTTCTTGCCGGTCTGGTCGGTCCTTCCGGTGCGGCCGAGCGCGAGGCGCTCTCGCGCGTCGTGGTGGTGCTCACCTCGAGCCACGGCTTCGAGCTGCTCGAGCACGGCGACATTGGCTCCGGCTTCACGCTGCACGAAGAGGTCGTGCGGGTGCCGCTGGTGGTGCGTCTACCCGATCGCGATGGACGCGCCATCACCGAGCCTGTTTCCACCGTGCGGCTCCTCCCGACGCTGCTCGAGCTCGCTCGAGTCGAGCCCGCGTCGGGCGAGCCGACTGACGTGACCGACGACCGCAGCCTCCTCCTCCCCAGCGCCGAGACGCCCCAGGATCCGGCGACGCCGGTGATCGCCGAGCTCGTGGTCCGCGAGCGCGCCATCGCGCGCGCGGTGCTCGACGGCCGCTACAAGTACCTGCAGGTCCTGCGCGACGCGCCTATCGCGGACCGCGGGGTGATCGAAGCCGGCTACGAGGAGCTCCAGGCGGGGATGGCCAGCGGCGCGATCTCGACACCGCCGCTCTTCGGCGACCCGGTGGCGGAGAGCCTGCTGCGACTCGGCGACGACCTCCGCGAGGAGCAGCTCCCGCTCGCCGCGCATGCGCCTCTTCTCTCGCGCTTGCGGGCCGTGCTCCGCGACTACGCGCGCCTCTGCGAGAGCACGGGCTTCACACCGCCCGCGATCACCGAGCGCATGCCGATCGACCCGAACGACGTCCGCGAGCTAGAGGCGCTCGGCTACATGTGAAGCCCGCGCCAGCGCATCGCCAACGGAGCCCAAGAACGCCATGACGAGTTCCCGTCTCGCCCTCCTCCCTGCCCTGCTCCTGCTGCTTGCCTGTGCCGGCCCGCCGGTGGCGGAGAACGTCGAGCTGCGCGCGAACCCGAACGAGCGCGCTCCCCTCGCCGGGATCCTCTCCTTCACCGCCGACCGCCCGGTGGTGCCGACGCTCGTCATCGACGACGGCGAGCACCGCGAGACCGTGACCCCCGACCCCGAGCCGCGGGCGGTGCACGAGCTGCCCGTGCTGGGCCTGCGCCCCGGCCGCCGCCACACGGTCGAGGTGACGATCCGCGACGAGCGCGGCCGCGAGACAGCGCTGCCCCCGCTCGAGCTCGAGGCGCCGCCGCTGCCCGACGACTTCCCGCCGATCGCGGTCACCGTGCGCCGACCCGCGGCAATGGAGCCGGGCTTCACGATCATGGACGTGTTCCGCTGGACCGGGCCCTTCGACGACGACAAGACCTGGGGCATGGCGATCGCGGTCGACGCCGAGGGCGAAGTGCGCTGGTACTACCGCGCCGACTTCGCCGTCGACGAGCCCCGTCGCCTGCGCAACGGCAACCTGTTCTTCGGAGGTGCCCGCGACGGGCGCATGTTCGAGATCGACATGCTCGGCAACGTGGTCCGCGAGTGGCACACCGCGCGTGTAGTGCTGGATCCGCTGCCGGAGGGCAGCATCGCGGTCGACACCGACACATTCCACCACGACGTCATCGAGCTGCCGTCCGGCAACTTCCTCGGGCTCGGCCTCGAGGTGCGGCCCTTCGACGACTACCCCGCGGAGTACCCTCCTGGCACCAAGCGCGCCGCCGCCAAGGTCGCCGGCGACGACCTGATCGAGTTCCGGCCCGACGGCACGACCGTTCGACGCTGGTCCATCCTCGACGTCCTCGACCCGTACCGCATCGCCTACGGCTCGCTCGACAGGTCGTTCTACGAGGACCTCTACGAAGGCAAGCACGATCCGCTCCCCTACGACCTCCTCCACACCAACGCCGTCTACTACCTGGAGGACGAGGATGCGGCCGTGCTGTCGAGCTACCGCCAGTGCGTGCTCTATAAAGTGAACCTCGCCACGGGCGAGCTCGAGTGGCTGCTCGGCGATCCGGTGGGCTGGAACGAGCCGTGGTCCGACAAGCTGCTGCAGCCGAAAGGTGAGGTCGTCTGGCCGTGCCACCAGCACGGCATCGAACGCACGCCTCGTGGCACCTGGCTGCTCTACGACAACGGCGGCTCTCGATCCTTCCCTCCCGACGAAGGGCTCGCCGCTGACGCCCGCTACAGCCGCGCCATCGAGTACCGCGTCGACGAGGCAGCGCGCACGGTCGAGGAGGTGTGGAGCTGGGGGCCGGACCAGGAGTGGTTCATGTCGCCCTTCATTTCCGATGCCGACCACCTGCCCGAGACCGGCAACGTCCTGATCACCGACGGCGGTCGCATCGTCGGCGCCGATGGCAAGCAGTTGACCAGCTTCGGCGGTCGCCACTGGGCGCGCATCCTCGAGGTCACGTACGGCGAAGGCTCCGAGAAAGTGTGGGAGATGGTCATCGACGACCCCGCGATGCCCTACTCGGTGTACCGCGCGCAACGGCTGAGGAGTCTGTATCCAAAGCTCGACCGGCCCACGGGATGAGCGTCGAGCTGGCGCGGGGGCGTCCGAGCTCGCGCGGGGCGCAGCTACAATGCGCCCGCGTATGCCGATCCCCCGACCCGCCAGCATCGACGCTACCGAGACGCTGCTCGCAGAGCAGGGCTACATCGCCGATCGCGCGCTCGCGACCTCGATCTTCCTTGCGCTCGAACTGCGCAAGCCGCTCTTCCTCGAGGGCGAGCCTGGCGTCGGCAAGACCGAGGTGGCGCGCGTGCTGGCGCCCGCACTTGGCATGCCGCTGATCCGGCTCCAGTGCTACGAGGGGCTCGACCTGCAGCAGGCGGCCTACGAGTGGAACTACGCGCGCCAGCTTCTCGCCATCCGCGCGCGCGAGGCAAGCCACGAAAGGGTCGCGCTCGACGACCTCTTCGAGCGGCAGTTCCTGCTGGCGCGCCCGCTGCTCCAGGCGATCGACCCCGCCGCCACCGGGGGCCACTGCGTGCTCCTGCTCGACGAGCTCGACCGCTCCGACGAGGAGTTCGAGGCGTTCCTGCTCGAGCTGCTCGGCGAGTTCCAGATCACCATCCCCGAGCTCGGCACCATCACGGCCGAGGAACCGCCCGTCGTGATCCTCACTTCGAACCGCACCCGCGAAATCCACGACGCTCTCAAACGCCGGTGCCTCTACCACTGGATCGAGTTCCCGAGCTTCGACAAGGAAGTTCGCATCGTGCTGCGGCGCGCCCCCGAGGCGCCCGAGCGACTCGCCCGCGAGGTGGTCTCCTTCGTCCAGGCTTTGCGCGAGGAAGACCTGTTCAAGAAGCCGGGCGTCGCCGAGACTCTCGACTGGATCCGCGCCCTGGTCGCTCTCGACGCCGAGTTGCTCGACGACCGGCTGCTGCGTGACACTCTTGGAGTGCTGCTCAAGTACCAGGACGACCTCGAGAAGATCGACGACGCCGCGGCGCGGCGCCTGCTCGAGCGGGGCCGGGCGTCGGCGGAAGCCGCAGCGAGCGCGGTGCAGCCGAGCTTCCGGTGAGCGACGTCCCGCAGCGGAACGGCGTGCCCCAACTCGGCAGCCGACTGCCGGCTGCGGACGGCCGACTGCCCTCCTCCGGCCACCTGCTCGACAACATGGTGCTGTTCGCGCGCCTGCTGCGCGTTGGCGACCTCGACGTCACGCCGACCCAGCTCGGCGACTGGCTGAGGGCGCTAGAGCACGTCGACCTCCGTCGCAAGGAGGACTTCAAGAGCGCCAGCCGTGC
Source organism: Thermoanaerobaculia bacterium (assembly GCA_035524895.1). Lineage (GTDB taxonomy): Bacteria > Acidobacteriota > Thermoanaerobaculia > Multivoradales > Multivoraceae > DATLFI01. The sequence goes on from DATLFI010000360.1 coordinate 5,418, forward strand.
GCTACTGGTGCGCCGCCGCGAGGACCTCGACTGGTACGACCTCGCGTTCGAGCTTTTCTGGCAGGCGCGTGACCCAGCCGAGCTCGAGCGGCTCGAGATGGGTCTGTTGCTGCAGCGGCGGGTCGAGCGGCGCCGGCGTTCGGTGATCGAGCGGCTCGGCGAGCCGCCGGCCGAGGCGGCTCGTCGCGAGGAGCGCGAGCCGGAGCGGCGCGCGGCCTGGAGCGATCGCGAGGTGCTCCGCCGCAAGAACTTCGCCGACCTAACCGCCGCCGAGGACGCCGAGATCCGCAAGCTGATCGCAGCGCTCCGCTTCGACCTCGATCGCCGGCCCTCGCGGCGGCGGGTGCGCTCGCGCCGGCAGGGTGAGGTCGACCTGCGGCGCGCGCTGCGGCGCAGCGTGCGCAGCGGCGGCGAGGTGCTCGAGCTGCCGCGGCGCCGCCGAAAGCTGCGGCGACGGCCGCTGGTGGCGCTGTGCGACGTGTCCGGCTCGATGGAGCCCTACGCCCGCCTGCTGCTCCGCTTTCTCTATGCGCTCAGCCAGAGCAGCGGCCGCAGCACGGGCGCCGACCGGCTGGAGGCATTCGTGTTCGGCACGCGGTTGACCCGCATCACCCAGCAGCTCCAGCGACGCAACGTCGACGACGCGCTGCGCCTGGCCCACGCCGAGATCCGCGACTGGGGCGGCGGCACGCGCACCGGCGAGGCGCTGCACCGCTTCAACTGGGACTGGAGCCGGCGGGTGCTCGGCCGCGGCGCGGTGGTGCTGCTGATCTCGGACGGCTGGGACCGCGGCGATGTCGGGCTGCTGGCGCGCGAGATGGACCGCCTGCACCGGAGCTGCCACCGCCTGATCTGGCTCAACCCGCTCCTGGGCTCGCCCGAGTACCGTCCGCTCACCCGCGGCATGGTCGCGGCGCTACCGCACGTCGACGATTTCCTGCCGGTGCACGACCTGCGCAGCCTCGAGCAGCTCGGCGAGGTGCTCGGGGGGCTCGAGGAGCGGCCGACGCGACGCGGGGCGGCCCTGCGGGCGGCGACCGGCCGGTCCTAGGCAGCGCGGGGGCGCCGGCGGCTCAGCGCGAGGGTTGGACCACGTTGGGGCAGCGTGCTCGCGCCGCCTGGTATGCGGCCGATGCCGAAGCGTAGGGACCGCTGTACTGGGTTCCGGCGACCTGGCCCATGCGTTGGAGCTCCTCCGGTCGAGCCGGAGCGATCGAGTAGAACGTGGTCGCGGAGAGCGTCTTGGTCTGGATGTACCACCGCACGGTCGGGTCGCGCTCGAACTGCTGCGCCCACCCGGCCGGATACGCGTTGATGTCCATGAGCGCGCAGGTAGGCGTCGCAGCGCCACCGGCGCCGGATAGGTCGCGCCCGTCGTGTCCATGCGCGTGCCCGCTCGGCGCGGCCGCGGCCGGCGGCAGGATGCCGCTGTTGCCGCCGTTGGCTGCGATCGCGCTCGCGACCTGGCCGATCGCGCCGAGCAGCGACCCGAGACCCTGGGAGAGCGCCTGGCGGTTCGCCTCGCGCCGCTCGGCCGCGGCCGAGTTGACCTCGCCGACCAGTCCCGCGATGGGGCCGGACATGCAGCCGGGTGCGTGGCGCGCCGCATCCGTCAGCGCCGACCGCGCGCGATCGAGCCGGCCCGACGAGAAGAGCGTCTGCGCGATCTGGAGGTGGTTGGCGGTGGTGCGCTGCTGCGCCGCGAGGTTGCTCAACGTACCGAGGTTCGCCGCGAGCCAGGGATGGTCGGGCGCGACGGCCGCGAGCTGCTGGGCGAGCGACAGCGCGCTGACCAGATCGCAGCGCGCGAAGGCGGCCTCGGCGGCGCCGATGAGCTCGGCCGACGGATCGCTCGGCGGTGGTTCCGGTGCGGGCGGCGTCGGCGCCGCTCGCGGCGGCGGTTGTGTGGTGCTGCCGGTGGTCCGCACGCCTTCGTCGATGGTCCAGCCGGGAGAACCTCCGCCGCTCGGCTCGGTTCGCTCGAGCGACGGGTCTCGGTCCGTGGCCGGAGGGCTATCTCCTGAGCTCGGCGGCCAGCCGCCGGCGCCTCCGTCCTCGCGCCCGGCCGGTGGGCGTTCGGAACACGAGCGTGACTGGGCCGCGCGCTCTTGAATCGAGTCGCGGAACAGCTCGCCCGCGGCGACCCCGGCCTCGAGGTCGGCGAGGAGGGATGCGACCTCCGCCGCCGCTGCCTCTGCGCCAGCGCTTGGGGCGGCGACTCCCTCTCGAGCGCGCAGCTCCTCGGCTCTCGCCCGCAGGATACCGAGCTCCGCCCGCTCCGCGTCCGTTGCGGCCCGTGCCGCTGCCGGGTCGCAGCCGGCGGCCGCGTCAACCGCGGAGCGGATGCGACCGAACAGCTCGTCGACCTCGCGCGTCACGGCGGCGAAGGTTCCGCCTCCGGCAATCTCCAGCGACGCGAGGATCCGTTGCAGCAGGTCCGACCCGCGAGCGTCGAGCACCGAGAGCTGCTCGCGCTCGCCGGCGGCTCGATCGGCCAGGGCGCCGGCCTCCCGCAGGCGGTGCTCCAGCTCGTCCAGAGCGGCGACCACGGAGCCCAGCCACGAGTCCGGCGTTCCTGCAGGCGGGGTCGCCATCGCCGCGATCTGGGCTGCGATGCCGCGCAGCTCGGCGAGAGCGCGCTCGGCCTCGGCGAAGCGCGCCGCGGCCGCGCTCTGGAGGCCGGACAGGCGGGACGCCTCCGCAAGCGCCCCTGCGCCCGGCGGGGCCGAGGCGCAGAGCGCGTCGCGCAGGGCGCCGGCTTCACCGCGCAGCGGCCCCAGAGCCTGGACCGCCGCCGCACCCTGCGCTGCCGCCTGCCGCGCCCGCGCGAGCAAGGCTTCGAGCTCGCCCGACGTTGCCGAGCTCGCGGTCGGCGCGGGCCAGGCGTCGAGCCGACCCGATATCGCGGCGCGCGACGACACCGCCACGGAGACCGCATCGAGAGTGCCGTGGCAGGCCGATAGCGCGCGCGAGCTCGCTGCGGTCGCGGCGGCTGCGACCGCGCGTAGCTCGTCGAGCAGGTCGCCGACGTCGGTGCTCGGCTGCGAGGTCACGTCGTCGATGTCCGCGCTCGTGATCTCGACGGGCGCGGAGAGGGCGAGCTCGTGGACGACCGGTTCGAAGCCGTAGGCCTGGATCGTCACCTTCCAGGTCAGGCGGCCCGACTCCAGATCGGCACGCGACCGCTGGATCGCCTTGACCACTTCGAAGCTCCCGTTGCCGTGCTCGCGACGCGAGCGCTCCCCGGCGCCGAAGTCCGAGATCTCGTGCAGCACGAGAGTCGGCAGGGGATGCAAGAAGGGCAGCTTCTCCGCGAGACCCTCCAGCGAGTAGGGAATCCGGAGATGGACTCGGAACGCCTGGTTCGGCGATCCCTCGATCGGCTCGTAGTCGAGCTCCGGCTCCCCGACCTGGAACACGGACCGCTCCACCGCGTACGGCGGCTCCGCCGCCCTCACCGAGCCCTCGCCGTCGTGGTCGTACTGCATCCACTTCGGCGGCAGGTCGTTGTCGAACCAGGCTTCGGCGCGCCCGCCGAAGCCCTCCATCGTGCCGAAGGCCGGGATCCTCCCCGCGCGACGATCTTCGGCGACGGCCTCGCGGATCACGGCCACCGCAGCCGCCAGGTCGGGGGTCCTCAGCAGGGCTGAAAGCGGTACGTCCGGGTAGTACCGGCTGCGCACCGACTCCAGGTACCCGACGAACGTGTCACCCCCGGCGAGGAACGCCGACCAGAACGAATCCCCGCTCAGCAACTCGAGCGCCGTCCTCGCGGCGACCGTCAGACCCTCGCGCGTCGCTTCGAGCTCGTGCGGCAGGGGTCCGTATCAGCTCGCTTCGCGGCACGCCCGGAGGGACCGGGTTGGCGTCGAACAGCAGCTTCAACACCTCGTCGATGCGCCCCCGATCCGGTGCCTTCTTACTCGTGCAGGGCGGTCCGAGCGGAGAGCCCGAGCACAGGAGCTGCTTGAAGCGCAGGAGTGCCTGCAGGGTCGCCTCGGTCATGCGCCGGGAGCGGTCGGGGTCGTCGGCCAGTGTGTCGGGCAGATGACCGGCGAAGGCGTGGCCGCGCACGTTCTCCCAGCCGTGGTGGGCGAAGCGGTCCTGCACGAAGTGCAGGTAGGGCCCCGGGTTGCCCTCGCGCACAGCCAGACCCCACAGTCGGTCCTCGTGCAGCTGTTTCGCGGCTTCGATCTCGTCCTGGCCGAGATCGACATAGAGCGTTTCCGTGAAGGCGTGGAACATCAACCACTTCGCCTGCACCTGCTCGGGCGGGTATCCGGCCGCCACCTGGGCCTTGTCCCAGCTCGTGCCCATCGGCTCGGTGTCGGGATCCCAGTCGAGCGCATAGGCGCCGCTCGCGAGCTGGTAGGCCTGACGCTCGGTGAAGCCCAACTGCAGGGCGAGGTAGTACGTCCACCCGTAGTGATCGGGCTCGTAGGCAGGCAGGGCCGACGCCACCGAGAGCAGCGCGATGGCGACTCCAGCCGCATACCACGGCAACCTGGTGCGATTCGCGTGCACTGCCGCCGGAGGCATGGCTAGCGCACCTCGAACAGCGCCGCGCCGGTCGCCTCGACGCCAGCGAGCCGCAGAACGACCTCGAGCCGGTAGACCTCGCGCGACGCATCGGCCGGCACCGGCGCCTGCTGGCTCGAGGTGTAGCTGCCGTTGCCGCGCGCCACCGGAGAGTCGGTCGCGGTGAGAGTCGCCTCCCCGCGCAACAACCGGCGCGTCTCGACCACCTCGAACGACGCGCCGGGCGGCAGGCCGTCGACGGTGTAGTGGACCACGAGATCGACCCGTCCTCCCGGCGCGACCTGCGGTGGGTCGACAGCCACCGCGAGGATCTCGACCCGCGGCCGGAACACGGCTCCCGTAGACGCGCCCGAAGCCGAGGCCGGCTCGGGCGAAGCTGCAGCGGCCACGGGGGCGCTCTCGGCCGCGCGTGCCGGTGCCGCTGCGACCCGCTGCAGCGTCTCATGCGGCGCCCGCACCTCGAAGAGCGTGAGCCGGAGGTACTGCTCGATGGCCTCGACCTGCTTGAGCTCGGGACGGCTCATACCCGCCCAAAGCAACAGCTCACCCTCGACGTCGCCCTCGATCGACCGCAGCGCGAGGTAGGCGTTGTCGTAGCCGTCCTGGTCGCGGAACTTCCAGCCACCGCACCGGAACTGGGTGCCCGCGACGAGGTGTCTCGCAGCCAACTGCTGCTCGAGTGGCCGCAGATCGCGCAGCTTGAGCCGGAACGTGAAGTGCTTGATCTTCTCGAGCTGGCGCTCGGCCGAATAGAACGTGCTCTCGTACCAGCCTTTGTCGGGCTTCTTGCTCTTGAAGTGGATCGGCATCCGCAGCGAGCATTCGGCGCCTTCCCAGCGCTGGTTGATCGCCCGGAGCGTCTCGAGCCGGTCGCGACGGCTCTCGGCGTGAGCAGGGGATTGCAGAGCCAGCCCGAGGCAGCAGGCAACGAGCGCCTGCGCGGCTGGGCAGCCCGGTAGCGAGCGGATGACGAACACGCGGCAGGCCCTCCTGCCAGTACGGACGACGTTCCGTCGCCACAGGGCTCACCGAGCGCCCCTCAGCGCCCTCGACCCGGCGTTTTCACCGGGTCGGCCGGCCGCTCCGGCAGCCTCATCGGCTCGCCAACGTGCTAGCCGCCTGCCCGATGGTGCCGAGCAGCGTGGCGAGTGGCCCACTCACTCTAACCGGAGCCCGATGTCGCAGCGAGCAGCTCCAGGTTGCGCCTCGCTTCGGCGTACTCGGGGTCGTGCCGCAACGCCTCGACGAAGTGTCGAGCCGCCCGCTCCAGGTCGCCCTGCCGGGCGGCGACCACGCCGAGCGCGTTGTGCGCGCCGGGGTGGGCGGGGTCGAGCTCGAGCGCCCGGTGCAACAGTACGACTCCCTCCTCGATCTGGTCCTGGCGGATGCGCACCGTGCCCAGCAGGTAGCGGGCCGCCGAATCCTCGGGACGCAGCTCGAGCGCCCGCTGGAACGCCTCGGCCGCCGCCTCGAGCCGATCCATCGCCAGCAGCGCCTCGCCGAGGTCGCGCCGAGCGTGAGGATCTCCCGGGCTTGCCCGCGCGGCGCGTGCGAAACCCTCCAACGCCTCCTCGCGGCGACCGGCCCGGGCGGCGATCGCCCCCAGGTTGCGCCAAGCCGCCGGGTGGTCGGGGGTGATCCGCGTCACTTCGTGGAAGTGGCGTTGGGCGCCGGCGTCGTCGCCGCGCCGCAGCAGCACCTGCGCTAGGTTGTAGTGCGCCCACTCGTTGTCGCGGGTGACCTCGGCAGCGTGCGCGTAGAGCATCGCGGGGTCCTGCCACAGCGACAGTTGCTCGCGCGTGCCGCGCGCCAGCACCAGTGCGAGCGTGACCAGCGCGGCCGCTGCCAAGGCGTGCCGCACGCCTGCGGCAGGGATAGCGCGCACGGCGAGCTCGCGCACGCCCCAGATCGCCGCGATCAGCACGCCGATCGAGGGCAGGTAGGTGTAGCGGTCGGCGCGCGCCTGCAGACCGACCTGCACCAGACCGAGCACCGGCATCAGGGTCGCGAGGTACCACAGCCAGCCGGTACAGAGGTAGCCGCGGCGCCGCGCCTGTCCCACCGCGAGCGCCGTCGATGCGAGCAGTCCCGCGCCGAGCGCCAGCACCGTGCCGGACTCCCACCGCGCGGCGTCGTACGGGTAGAGAATCGCGAGGTCCCTCGGCCAGGCCAGCTTCCCCAGATACACCCAACACGAGGTCACCGCGGTGATCAGTCGATCCTGCAACGGATGGCTGTCGAGCGACTTGGTCACGCCCTGCTGGGCGTACAGGGTGCCGAGCGCAACCAGCGTGGCCAACCCGAAGAACGGCAGTTTCTCCAGCAGGAGCCGCCACGGCGACACGCTCGAGCCAAGGCCTGGGGTCTCGGCGCGGCGTCCCGGTCCGTCGCCGTCCCGCGCACGCTCCGCCGACCCGCGCCATCGCGCGAACGGCCAGGCGTCGAGCAACAACAGCACCACCGGCAGCGAAACCAGCATCGGCTTGGCCAGCAGGCCGAGCGCGTAGCCGCCGAGGCTTGCGGAGTACCAGGCGCCACGCCCGCGCGGCGTGGTCTGTTTCAGGTAGCGTGTCCAGCACACCAGCACCAGCACGAACAGCAACGCGGACAAGGTGTCCTTGCGCTCCGCGAGCCACGCCACCGACTCCACCCGCAGCGGGTGCAGGGCGAACACCGTGGCCACGGCCAGGCTCGGCCAGGTCGTACCCGTCGCACCAACCAGGAACACCAGCAGCAGGGCGGCCGCTCCGGCGTGCAGCGCCACACTCGTCAGGTGGTGCCGTCCCAGGTCGAGACCGAATAGCTCCACGTCGAGCATGTGCGAGAGCCAGGTCAACGGATGCCAGTTGTGCGCGTGGACGGAACCGAACGCCCAGCGCGCACCTTCCCAGGTAAGGCCGGCCAGCACGCGCGGGTTGTCGGTGACGTAGGACGGATCGTCGAACGGGATCGCACCGTGCTGGCGCACCGGCCAATAGGCGCCGAACACCGCCAGGGTGAGCCCGAGCACCGCGAGCGACGTCCAGCCGGACGGGCTGGCGGCCCCAGCCGGCACCGCGTGCGGAGCGAGAACGGTACCGCTCGGCTTCCGGTCGGCCGCTCGTGAGCGCGCACCGGCGACCAGCGCGGAGGCCACCTTGCGTCGAGCCATCGACTCGAGTATCGCAGGGGCAGCGGCCGAGGCCCGGTAGCGCCGGTCGCGCCGGCGCTACCGTCCCCCCCGACTCACCAGCGAATCGAGGCCAGGATGCGCACCTTCTGCGGCTGTTGGAAGCTGCGCCGCGACCTCAGCGGTGCGCCGGTGCGGCCGCTGGTCGCCACCTGCTCCTGCAGGTCGGTGACGTTGGTCACCTCGAGGCGCAGCTGGCCGCTCAGTCGGCTGCCCAGCGGGAAGCTCCAGGCGCCGCTGGTATTGACGAAGTAGAAGTCCTCGTTGTCGAACGCGCCGCGCGGGGAAAGGAACAAGTTGATGGTGGTATTGCGCGCGTTGTCGAGCAGGGTCACGTTGGGGTTCGCGGTCGGGCGGGTGCGCTCCCACGGCGAGCCCGACTGCCAGACGAAGATGCCGCCGACGTTGAAGTCGTGCCTGCCGCGTGTCCACTGCTTGTAGCCGTAGCTCTTGAAGATCACCGGCCGGTCGATCGGCATGTTGCCGAACCGGTTGATGGTCGACAGCGGCTGGCCGACGAAGCGCTCGAGGTCGTCGATGCAGCTCGCCGGCAGCCCGTTGGTGGCGCAGAAGTTCGGGATGCCGCGGAACGACGCCAGGATCGCCGGCGTCAGGATCGCTTCGAGGTTGCGGCCGTAGTCGTCGTCCATCTGGTTGAACGCGCCGAGGTCGTTGCCGCCGCTACCCCCACCGTAGGTCTTGCCCTCGACTTCGGAGAAGGTGACATTGCTGTACCAGGCCCAGCCGTTGCGGAAGCGGCGATTGAGCTGGAGTTGGAGACCGCGATAGCTCCGGTGATCGTCCTCGAAGCCGTCGAGGATCGAATTCGCCTGGTCCGCGGTGCCCAGACCCCGACCCACGAAGTTCTCGACGAAGTTCAGGTTGCGCAGGATCTGCGGGTAGTCGTCGTAGTTGGCGACCAGCGTGAACAGTCGGAACTGATGGTCGCGCTGGAGCGTGAAGCCGACCAAGTTGTCGAGCTCCCACCAGATGGCCTTGGCGTCGAACGCCCAGTTGTCGGCGAACTGCCACTCGTAGCCCAAGACCAGCTCGTCGCGGTGATACGGCTCGATGTCGGAGTCGAACAAACCGGCGTCGACCAGCTCGTACATGCGACCCGGTCGCACCGAGCCGAGGCTGAAGCAGTAGTCCTGCCGCGTTAGGTCGATCGGCAGCGCCGGGTTGGCGTCGAGGATGCCGCACGAGACCTGCCACGGCAACGGAGCGAAGGCATTGGCGATGCTGTTGACGTGGATGAACAGGTCGTACGTGTTCGAGGCACCGTTCCAGTCTTCGCTGAGCGCGGCATTGACCAGCCACTGGGGCTGCTGCACGAAGAAGCGTCCGGCGTTGAAGGTCAGCAGCTGCCGTCCGTCCCCCTTGAAGTCGTAGACCGTGCTGAAACGCGGCGAGAAGGTGGTGGTGTCGATCACCCGCCGGCCGCGGTCGTTGTCGAGCTGCTGCTGCTCGGCACGCAGTCCGACGTTGAACGTCCAGTGGTCGCCGACCGTGAAGCGGTCGCGGACGTACGCTGCGTAGTTCTCGCCGTCGCTGTCCTGGGATCCGAGCGGCAGCCCGTGACCGTTGTAGTCGACGAAGAAGCAACGGGTGTCCTCGCCGCTGGCCCGCGGGTCGACCGCCAGGCCGGCACAGTTGTTGGCGTACCCGAAGCGCGTCCCCAGCTGGAAGTCGTAGCCCGCGAAGATGTCCGGGCGGGTGACCTTGGCCTCCCAGGCGACCTGCTGCAGGTCGAGCCCGTACTTGAACTCGTGGTTGGCGCCCACGAACTGCGTCACCGCGGCGTTGAGCTGGTCGCGCGGGAAGCCGCTGGGGCCGATGCCGTCACCGAAGATCCAGCCGTTGTGCCAGGTGTTGTCGAAGTTCTGCACGTAGGCGTCGGCGTTGTTGTTCGGCGAGTAGATGCCGAGCGCGGGGTTCGGCGCATACAGCGGGTCCTGCACCTTGACGCCGAACGGGAACGGGCTCTTGCGGAACTCGTCCGAGGACTGCGTGCCGAGCTTGGTCTCCAGGAACAGCTGGTCGTTGATCGCCCAGTTCCATGACAGGCTGTGGACGTCTCCTTCGAGGTCGAAGAACGTGGCGTTGTAGCGATCGCCCATCGGCGGCAGCAGGAAGATGCGGTCGACCGGCGCGTCGATGAAGGTATAGGCGAGGCTGTGCTTGGCGCCCGGCTGGAAGTTGAGCTTCGCGATCGAGGCGAACAGCTCCGAGCTGTTGTTGAACAACTGGCCGTCGAGCGTCTTGTCGCGCTGGTTGGTGGACACCTCGCCGCGGGCCAGGAAGAACCAGGCTCTGTCGCGCTTGATCGGGCCACCGAACGAGGCTTCGAGGTCGGTGTCCTCGCCGTCGCGCTCGCCCGGCTGGTAGACGATCCAGTTGGCAGCCCGCTCGCGTGCTTCTTCCGGCGAGAATCCCTGGTCGATGAACGTGCGCACGAAGTTCCGGTCGTCGGCGAGAGCCGGCTGCGCGTCGTAGTTGGCGTTCCACGACTGTTTCGACATCACCAACGACGCATCGCCGTGATACCGGTTGGTGCCCGACTTGACGATCAGGTTGGTGTGCGAGCCGACGTTGCGGCCGTACTCGGCACCGCCGCCGCCGGCCTCCAGGTTGACCTCGGTGAGCGCCGACGACGGCAGGAACACGCGCGACCCGCCGCCCATCAGCGCGAAGGTCGCATCGATGCCGTCGATGTAGACGTTCGACTCCTGCCACAGCGCGCCGTTGACCGTCGGCCGCGACTGCGAGAGGTCCATGCTCTCGACGTCGTTGGTCACGCCCGGCAGCACCTGGAGGGCGCCGTAGAACGAGCGCACCGTGGCCGAGATCTCGCCCACGGTCTCTGCCTCGAGCGTGGCGCCGGCGGTGACGTTGAACTTGTCGACCATCGGCGCCTCGGAGGTCACCGTGATCTCCTCGGCGGTCGACAGCGCCATCCGCAGCGTCAGGTCGACGCGCCCACCGGCGGTGACGTTGGCCGCGCCCTGTGCCGGCGCGAACGCCTCCAGCTCGGCCTTGACCTCGTACCGGCCGGGCGGCAGCAGGGCGAACTGGAAGATGCCGTCCGCGGTCGAGACCCTCGATCTCGTGCCGCGGTCACCGGTGACCGACACCATCACCCCAGGCAACGGCGTCCCCCCCGCGTCGACCACCCTACCGGACACCACACCGGTCTCCGGGCCGTCCGCCAGAATGGGAACCAGAGGCACCAGCAGCAGGACCAGCATCGTTGTGAAGTACTTCATCTCGGACCTCCAATCGGCGATCGGCGAACGTGGTAGACCCACGCTCTGCACGGGACGACAGTCGCCGCCGGATCGGCCCACCTCGGACCTGGTCCGACGGCGAAGCACTGCGGCTCGAGTCAGAGCCGCTGTTCAGAAACAACTGGCCCGACTCTAGCTGAAGCCCGCGCGGAGTGCCAACGCTCGCCGCGCCACGCTCACTCCTCGCGCAAGGCGACCGAGACCTTCGCCCATCGGGCCGCCCGGCGACGCGGGCGCTCACTGCCACGGCGAGCGAGCTGGCTGGCCGCGGCGATAGCTCTCGAGCCGCGCCCGCGCCCCCTCGAGCAGATCGGCTCTGCCGGCCTTCTCGAGCTCCTGCACGACCCGGGTCTGCCACTGCAGCGCCTCGTCGAACCGCCCGACCTCGGCCAGCGCCATCGCCAGCGTCTCGGCGTGCTCCGGGGTCGGCAGCGCTTCGAACAGCCTTCGCGCCAGGTCGAGGCCGACGGCGCCGTCGCGCACCGCGTCGTCGGGCGCCGCGACCAGCACCCGCGCCAGCAGGTGGGCGTAGCCGGCGCCGCTGGGATGGAGCTGCAGCGCGTGCTCCAGGCGCTGCGCCGCGGCGGCATAGTCGCCCGCCAGCACCAACGCCATCGCTTCGCCGAAGCGCGTCTCGTGGTTCTCCGGCTCCCGCTCGAGCGCGCGCGCCAATTCCGCCGCGGCCTCCGCGAAGCGATCGCTGCGACCGAGCAGCGTGCCCAGGTTGCGGTGGGCTTCGGCGAGCCCCGGGTCGAGCTCTAGCGCGGCCCGGTAGCGAGCCTCGGCGGCGCGGAGCTCACCGCGCTCGAGCCCCAGGTTGCCGAGCTGCAGCGCGGCCGCGGCGCGCATCGTGGGGGTCAGATCCACGGCGTCGGCGACCGCCGCGAAGCGATCGTGCGCCGCCTCGAGCCGACCGGCGCGCTCCAGCACGCGCGCCGCCTCGAAGCGTGCCGGTGCGACCTCACCACCGCGACCGCCCGCCACGATGGCGTCGTACTCGGCCACTGCCTCGTCGACCCGTCCCTCGGCCGCGAGCAGGCGAGCGCGGAAGAGCCTCAGGTCGGTCGCGTCCGGCCGCAACGCGAGCGCGCGCCCGAGCTGGTCGATGGCTTCGTTCCGCCGGCCGAGACCGGCGCTGGCGCCCGCCAGCTCGACCCAGCCGGCCAGGAAGTCGGGCGCCTGGTCGAGCGCCGCGCGCAGGTGTCCGGCGGCCTGCTCGAGGTCGGCGCGGGCCGCCTCCCTCGCCTCGGGCAGCAACCGCTCGAGATCGCTGCTGGTCGCCGATCCCTCGACGGCGCCGCCCTCGGCAAAGCGGCGGCGCACGCGCTCGACGTACAACTCGGCCAGGAAGTAGCGCAGCCCCGCCACTTCGGGCTCGAGTCGCACCGCCTCCTCGTAGGCCGCGACCGCTTCCTCCTCCCGCCCCTGCTGCTGCAGCACCCCGGCCAGCGATCGGTGGGCAGCGGCGCTCAGCGGGTCCTGCGCCAGCGCGCGACGGAAGCGTTCCTCGGCTACCGCGAGCTCGCCCTCGCCGAGCGCGATACGACCCAGAGCGAGCAGCGCACCCACGCCCTGCACACGCTGCTGCAGCTCGAGCGCGACCGGATCGGGGAAGCGCACCTCGCCTGCGAGGGCCCCTCGGGGCTGCGCCAGGAGCTCGCGGGCCCGCGCGCGATCGCCGAGGTCGCGATGGGCGAGCGCCAACTGGTAGCGGGCCTGACCGGCGGACGGCTGGGCGGCGAGCGCCTGTTCGAGGTGCGTGACCGCGCGCGCCGGATCGCGCCGAGCGAGCGCGACGCGGCCCAGACCGTAGTGCGCCGCCCCCACGTAGCCCGGCGCGGTGCGCGACTGGTCGAGCGCGGCGCGGTACCAGTCACCGGCCTCGGCGTGACGTCCCTGCTCGAGCAACGCCTCGGCCAGCCGCACCATCGCTGCGGCGTACTCCGGTCGCAGCTCGAGCGCGCGCCGGAAGGCGGCTTCGGCGCCGCCGAAGTCGCGCTCGAGCTGCAGCAGCGTGCCCAGCAGGTGCGGCCAGCGGAAGCTCGCCGGATCGAGCCGCGCCGCGTTGTCGAGCGCGGCGCGCGCCGGTTCGACCAGGTCGTACACCAGGTAGAGCTCGCCCAGGCCGCCGAAGGCGCGACCGAGCTCGCGCCGCCGTCGCTCGTCGAGCGAGGCGGCGTCTCGTCCGGCCGAAGCCAGGTGTCGTTCGACCTCGCGCCGCTGGTCCTCGAGCAAGGTGCGTACCGCCGGCTCGACGCCGTCGAGCGCGACCTCGGGCAGCGGGCGCAGCTCGAGCGGCTGGCCCGACGCGGCGCCGTGCAGACCGAGCCACAGCCACCCCGCCGCAGCGACCGCAGCCGCCCGGCTGCGCGGGACGCTCACGGCTCGCCCCCCGCGGCATCGGCGGCGACCGGCCGGCCGCTGGCCTGCCGCAGCTCGCTGTAGGCGCCCACCGGAACCTCGAACTCCTCGAGGGCGCCGTCGACCCAACGCACCCGCAGCCGCTCGCGTGCCGGCGCGCCCGAACGGGGGGCCGGCCAGCGGAACAACACCCGCGGATCGCCCGCCGAGGCATAGCTGCCATCGCTCTGCGCGCGCCGGACCAGCCGACGACCGTCGACCTCGAGGATCGCGACCGCGCCGAGCGCATCACGCCGCCCGTCGGCCGTGAGCAACCGGGCGCCCAGCCACCGGCCGGCGCGCTCGGCGCCCGCTGCGCCCTCGCCATACCGCGCGAGCAGGACGCGCGCCGGGCCGCTGTTGTTGGTGATCACCAGGTCGATATCGCCGTCGTTGTCGAGGTCGCCGGCGAGCAACCCGCGGCTGACTTCCGAGACCGCGAAGGCCGCGCCGGCGAGCGCGGTCACGTCCTCGAAGCGCCCGTGCCCCAGATTGCGGAAGAGCTGGTTCGGCTCGTCGAGGGCAAAGGGCTGCCGCTTCCGGTCGGTGCCGGGCGGGAAGGTCACCGCGCCGTTGACCACCGCGAGGTCCAGCCAGCCGTCGCCGTCGAAGTCGAGGAACGCGGTGCCGAATGACGTGTAGGGATAGCTCGGCGCCGCGAGCCCGACCTCGACGCTGGTGTCGCGCCAGACGCCGCCGTCGTTGCGGTAGTAAGTGTTCTTCTCGCGGCGGAAGTGCGTCAGGAAGAGGTCGAAGTCGCCGTCCCCGTCACCGTCGCCGACCGCGATGCCCATGCTCGCCTCCGCCTTGCCGTCGGCGGACAGCGCCGCGCCAGCGAGCAGCGCGTCGTCGACGAAGGTGCCGTCACCCTGATTGAGCCACAGGTTGTTCGGCATCAGGTCGTTCGCGACGTAGAAGTCGACGCGGCCGTCGCCGTCGAAGTCGGCGCTCGCGACCCCCAGCCCGTTCGCCACCACCGCAGCGATGCCCGCGCGCTCCGAGACGTCCTCGAAAGTGCCGTCGCCGCGGTTGCGGTACAGCCGATCGGCCGCGGGGCGGTACGCGCTCGGCAGGCAGTAGTCCGGCTCGCCGCGCTCGGTGAGACAGATCTTGTGCGCGATGAACGAATAGTCGAGGTAGTTGGTCACGTACAGGTCGAGCCAGCCGTCGCCGTCGAAGTCGACGAAGCTCGCCGAGACGCTCCAGCGCTCCTCGGCAACGCCGCGCGTCACGGCGACCTCCTCGAAAGTCCCGTCGCCGCGGTTGCGCCACAGCTCGTTGCGGCTGCCGAAGTTCGTCACGTAGAGGTCGACCCATCCGTCGTTGTCGACATCGCCGGCGACGACGCCCATGCCGTAGCCGTGGGCGCGGATGCCGCTCTCCTCGGTCACGTCGACGAACCGCACGCGCCGCGTGCCGTCGGGGAGCACCTCGAGATCGTTGCGGTACAGCCGGTCGCCCGGTGGATGCTCGCCGCGCCACGGAAACAGCGCTCGCTCCGGCGGCACGTCGGCGCCGAGCATGTGGCCCTGGACCAGGTAGAGGTCGAGATCGCCGTCGTTGTCGTAGTCGAACAACGCCCCACCCGACCCCACCACCTCGACGTAGTAGAGCCGCCCCGACATGCCGTTGAAGTGCACGAAGTCGAGGCCCGTCTCCGCGGTGACGTCGACGAACCAGTCGTCGGGGCCCACCGGAGCTGCTCGTGCGGAAGCTGCTCGCGACGCCGGCACCGCCGAGAGGATCGAGCTCGCCGCGAGCACGAGTGCCGCGATCGAACAGCTCTCGAGGTGGACGACAGGGAGCGGCACCGACCAAGCCTAGCCAACGGACCCGGTGGACTGCCGACGAGGGGCTGACCGCCTCGCAGGCCTGGCCTCCGCGGGCGGCGCAGGCGCCTCGATCTGCAGCGGTCCGGTCAGCTCGCCGAGCCGCTCGCGCCGCCACCAGGCGCCGCTCTCGCGACGCTCCGCGCGAGTCGTGAACCGGTAGCCGTGGTACGCGAGCCGCAGGAAGCGCGGCGGCCCGGTCGTCGGCAGATCTTCGCCGACCAGCCGCCAGACCGCTGGCTCGCCTTCGAGCAGTCGTTGCGTGAAGGGTTGGAGCCATCCCGCCTGGCGTGGCGCTAGCGCCGCGAACCACATCTGCCAGTCGAGCCGAGGCATGTGCGGCGTCGCCCATCGCGGGCGCCGGGCGGGGTCGCCCGGCTTGAAGCGGAACGCGAGCTCCCGCCACGACGCGCCGTCGTCGCTCACCTCGACAGCGATCTCCGGGCGGCTGGTGGTCATCACCCGGAAGAGACCGTAGCCGCTGATCGAGCGGAACGGCGCAATCCACTCCAACAGCTCCGCCGTCGGCTCCAGCACCAGGCCCTCCGCGGTCTCGAGCACAGCCGGCCCCCACGTGTTGTCGGGGCGCAGCTCTTGGCGGGGCACGGTGTAGACCAGCTCGCGCACGGACACCACGAAGGAGAGCGACAGCACGATCACAGCCAGGGCCCAGCGCAGCCACGGGCGACGAGTCGGCTGACGACCGTTGGGTTTGGCGGCCGGCCGCCGCCGGGCGAGACGCAGCGCGCCGTCGTCGAGCAGAGACACGCACAGCACGAGGGCCAACAAGTTGAAGAAGCCGTAGTTGCCGGTCGCCACGATGAGTGCCTGGAAGGCGACGAACACCGCCGCAGCCACGAGCCGCGCGCGGCCCGGCGCGAAGATCAGGAACGGCACCACCAGCTCGATCGCGAGCATCGTCCACGAGGACAGTCGATGCGTCCAGGCCGGCAGATGGTGCACGAACCAGCTCGAGGCGAGCGGCAGCGGTTGGGTCCAGTAGTGGTACTCGAGCGCACTGCCGTCGAGCCAGGTCTCGTCGAGGCTCAGCAGCTTCACCGCGCCGGAGAGGAACATCAGCTTGAACAGCAGCACGCGCAGCAGCCAGATTCCGGGCCGCGGGTCGGGGGCTGCACCGCCGAGCCCGACCCCGGGCCGCCAGGCGAAGGGCACGAGGAAGAGCGCGCACAACGTGGTCTCGAGCAGCAGCGCATCCCACTGGAACTGCAGGAACGTCTGCCCCGCGACCGCCAGCGACAGGTAGCCGACCCAGAGGATGGCCAGCATCCAGAACGTGGCCACGCCCGCCATCACCGCCAGCGCACAGAGCACACCGATCGCGCACAGAAAGTGGAGCGCGGCGTCGTCCGACCAGAGCCAGAGCAGCGTCGGCGCCCGCAGCCACGCCGCGCCCTCGACGATCGCGTCGACCCGCTCGAGCCACGGCGCCACCGGCAGGATGCCGCGCGAGGACACCAGGCCGTCGACCTGCAGCCAGAGCGACCCGAACGCGATCAGGTGGACGAGACCGAGCAGGCGCAGGAGCACAGCGCGGGTCGAGAAGAGCCGCGTTGCGTCGCCGCACGCTGCAGCAGCCGAGGACACGTCCCTACGGCGGGTAGACGTAGCCGCCCTGTAGCCCGAGCGGGATCCCCACCATCCAGTACAGCAGCAAGAAGGCGGTCCACCCGATCAGGATCGTCACGCTGTAGGGCAGCATCAGCGAGACCACCGTGCCGATGCCGGTGCCGCGCACCCAGCGCTGGCAGAACACCACCACCAGCGGGAAGTAGGGCATCAGCGGCGTGATGATGTTGGTGGAGGAGTCGCCCACGCGGTAAGCAGCCTGGGTGAGCTCGGGCGAGAGCCCGAGCTCCATCAACATCGGCACGAAGATGGTCGAGAGCAACGCCCACTTCGCCGACGCGGAGCCGACGAGCAGGTTCACCAGGCTCGTCAGCAGGATGATGCCGACGATCGTGACCTGTCCGGGCAGGCCGAGATCGCGGAGCAGAGAGGCGCCCTTGAGCGCCACCAGGATGCCGACGTTCGACTGCGAGAAGGCTGCGATGAACTGCGCGGCGAAGAACGCCATCACGATGTAGTAGCCCATCGTGCTCATCGACTTGGACATCCCCGCGACCACGTCGCGGTGGCTCTTGACGGTGCCGGCGAGCATGCCGTGGATCACGCCGGGCACCACGAAGAACAGGAAGATGAGCGGCACGATCATGCGCATCAGCGGAGCGTCGAAGGTGAACAACGACCCGCTCGTCGCAGAGCGCAGCGGCGAGCCTTCGGGCCTGGCCGCGAGCGCGAGCAGCACCGCGAGCAGCGCCATCGAGCCGAGACCCGCGAGCAGGCCGCGCTTGTCCGCGGGCGTCAGCTCCTGTATCCGCGGAAACAGCTCCGGGTCGCCGTCGACCGGGGTAGCTCGCAGGCGCGGCTCGATGACGCGATCGGTGAGGAACCACACCACGGCGATGACGAATACCGACGAGATGCCGGTGAACAGGAGGTTGCTGAGCGGATTGACCTCGCGCGCCGGGTCGATGATCTGAGCCGCGGCCTGGGTGAAGCCGGCCAGCAGCGGGTCGATGCCCGAGGCCAGGAAGTTCGCCGAGAACCCGCCCGAAACGCCGGCGAACGCGGCCGCGATGCCGGCCAGCGGGTGGCGCCCAGCGGCGTAGAAGATCACGCCACCCAGCGGTATCACCAGCACGTAGCCCGCGTCGGCGGCGGTGTGGCTGACGATCGCGGCTAGCACCAGCATCGGCGTCAGCAGGCGCGCCGGCGTGATCGAGAGGATCGACTTGAGACCGGCGTTGATGAAGCCGGTGTGCTCCGCGACACCCACGCCGAGCAGCGCCACCAGTACGATGCCGAGCGGGGCGAAGCCGGTGAACGTGGTCACCATCGCGGCGAGGAACTGGGTGAGCGAGGTGCCGGTGAGCTGGTTGACGATGCGTATCGGCTCCCCCGTCTGGGGATGGATGTCGGTGAACTCGATCGGGGCGAGGAGCGCCGACACGATCCAAGTCCCGATCAAGAAGATCAGGAAGAGGATCGCCGGGTCCGGCAGGCGGTTGCCGATGACCTCGATCCAGGCGAGGAAGCGCCCCACGAAGCCGGTGGGCGGCGGCGCCGCGGCATCCAGCGGTGCTTCGGGTCGGGCCTCCTCCTGACCGCTCGCGCCCGCCGGTTGGCTCGAGGGCTCTTGTCCCTTCGGCTTCTCGGGCATGACTCCGTCTCCTCGCAAGATGTGCCGCGACGCGGCTGGGATGAAGCGGGATCCGTGGGAGTCTAGCGGCCCGCAGCCGGCAGCGCTCGCCCGAGGACCGGTCGTGTCAGCGCGCGGTGCGGAACTCGAGCATGAAGTCGCGCAGCGCCTCCACACCTTCGACCGGCATGGCGTTGTAGATCGAGGCGCGGACGCCGCCGACCGAGCGGTGTCCCTTGAGCTGCTTGAGCCCTCGCGCCGATGCCTCGGCCAGGAATCGCTCGTCGAGCTCTTCGCCGGGCAGGCGGAAGGTCACGTTCATCAGGGAACGGCTCGCGGGCTCGGCGTGCGTGCGGTAGAAGTCGGAGTGACCGTCGAGCACGTCGTACAGCATCGCCGCCTTGCTCCGGTTGCGCTCGGCCAGCGCCGGCAGACCTCCCATCTCGCCCTCGATCCACCGCGTGATCAACATCAGGAGGTAGATGGCGAAGGTCGGCGGCGTGTTGACCATCGACTTCGCATCGGCGTAGGCCTGGTAGTCCAGCATCGGGGGGAGCCCATCCCGTCGCGTCGCGAGGAACGAATCGCGCACGATCACGACCGTGACGCCAGCGGGCCCGGCGTTCTTCTGGGCGCACGCATAGAGCAGGCCGTAACGACCGACCTCGATCGGCGCCGACAGAAAATCTGAGGACGCGTCGCACACCAGCGGAACGGCGCCGGTGTCGGGAAGCTGACGGAATTGCACCCCTTGGATGGTCTCGTTCGAGGTCACGTGCACGTAGCGCGCGCTGGGGTCGAGGTCGAGCTCGGACTGCGCCGGCACCCTGCGATAGTTGTCGCCCTTGCCGCTCCAGGCCGTACGCGCGGTGCCCTCGCGCGCCGTCTCCTGGATCGCCTTCGATCCCCAGTAGCCGGTGATCACGTGGTCGGCGGTGCCGCCATCGAGGAAGTTCATCGGCACCATGGAGAACTGGAGCTGCCCGCCGCCCTGGAGGAACAGCACGCGGTAGTCGTCGGGCACGGCGAGCAGCCGCCGCAGGTTGGCCTCGGCCTCCGCGAGGATCGCCTCGAAGGTCTTGCCGCGATGCGAAAGCTCGAGCACGGACATGCCTACGTCGGGTAGCGCGACCAGCTCGCGCTGGGCCTGCTCGAGCACCGGCAGCGGCATGACTGCGGGTCCGGCCGAGAAGTTGAAGACTCGTTGGGTCATTTCGTGAGATCCCTCCGGACGGTTCGCGGACCGCGGACCATATCGAAGCCGGCGCCGCCAGTCGCCGGAAGGGATCTCCGGGCAACCGCTCGCCCGCTCGGGGCGAACCAGATAGGCCTGCGCACGAGTTCGGTCGACTAGCTCGACCTCGGTCCGCCAATAGAGCTCCGGGTGGCCCTCGAAGGCGTCCAGCTCGCTGACGGTCTGCTCGTCGACCCGGTAGAGCTCGCCCGCAACCGCGCCCCGCTTGGCGCGCACCATGCCAGGGTAGTCGCCCAAGTCGACCAGCCCGAAGCCGGGCGAAGTCGCGGTCTCGCGCAGGAACCGGGCACCACCCAATCGGTGGTGGCTAGGCTCGCCGCGCAGCAGCGTCCCGTAGACGAAGAGAGTGCTTCGAACCCTGCACACGCTTACAATCCCAGAGAGAAGTCGCCCGTGTGAGGCGGCCGCAGTATGACAACCAACGCCCCACTCGCCGCCGGGGTCAAGCCCCGACGGGGCATCGCGAGGCGCCGAAGCGTGTTCGTCGCGCTCCTGTTCGTGGTCGCCCATGTGGCCGGCTTCTTGGCCTCGGTGCAGGCGGTGATGTCGGTGCGCACGGCGCAGGGCGCGATCGCCTGGGTGGTGTCGCTCAACACCCTGCCGTGGGTCGCGGTCCCGGCTTACGTGCTGTTCGGTCGCAGCAAGTTCGAGGGGTTCGTGTCGCTGCGGCGCCGCGGTCTCGAAGAGACCAGCGTGCAAGCAAAGAAGTTCCGCGACGGCCTCGCGGAGCAAGACCTGATCGCCGGCTTCGACAGCGACCAGGCCCACCTGATCGAGAAGCTGGCCAAGCTGCCCTTCACGCTATCCAACGATGTCGACCTGCTGGTCGACGGCCAAGCGAAGTTCGACTCGCTCTTCGCCGGCATCGAGCGCGCAGAGCGCTACGTGCTGGTGCAGTACTACATCCTCCGCGACGACGACATCGGCAGCGAGCTGAAACGACGCCTGATCGAGCGCGCTGATGCGGGCGTCCGCTGCCACGTGCTCTACGACGAGGTCGGCACCAGCGACCTTCCCGATGCCTACGTCGAGGAGCTGCGCGCTGCCGGGGTGGAAGTTCGTACGTTCGACACCCGCCGCGGTCCCATCGACCGTCTGCTGCAGATCAACTTCCGCAACCACCGCAAGATCGTGGTGGTCGATGGGCGCGAGGCGTGGGTGGGCGGGTTCAACGTCGGCGACGAGTACCTGGGCCGCGACGCAAAGTTCGGGCACTGGCGCGACACAGCAGTGCGGGTCGCCGGCCCTGTAGTGCAGTCCGTGCAGGTTTCCTTCGTCGAGGACTGGCACTGGGCGACCGGCAAGATCCTCGACCTCGAGTGGCGGCCGGTGGCCGCCTCCAAAGCCTCGGACGGTGCCGTGCTCGCCCTGCCTTCGGGACCCGCGGATCAGCTGGAGACCGCAACCTTGTTCTTCATGCACGCGATCTCGCGCGCGCGCACGCGCCTGTGGATCGCGACGCCCTACTTCGTGCCCGACGAGCAGTTCGTCACGGCGCTCCAGCTCGCGGCGCTGCGCGGCGTCGACGTGCGCATCCTGGTGCCCGAGAAGTCCGACAGCCGGCTGGTCAACCTCTCGGTCTGGTCGTACCTGGCCGACCTCGAGCGCGTCGGCGTTCGCTCGTTCCGACACGGCAAGGGCTTCATGCACCAGAAGGTCATGCTGGTCGACGATCGGCTCGCCACCGTCGGCACGGCGAACTTCGACAACCGCTCGTTTCGGCTCAACTTCGAGATCACCATGGTGGTGGTGGCCGACCAGGACTTTGCTCGAGACGTCGCACAGATGCTGGAGCGCGACTTCGCCGATTCCCGCGAGGTCTTCGCCAAGGAGCTCCAGCAGCGCGGTTTGTGGTTCCGCGTTGCAGTCCGCGCCGCGCGGCTGATGGCGCCGCTGCAGTAACCGGAAGCGCCGACCAACCAGCTCGGGCGCGATATCGTCGCGCCACCGTCCGAACGCTCGATCGCCATGACCACCACAGACTCGACCACGCACGCCCACAACACCGCCTGCCCTCTCGACTGCCCCGACTCGTGCAGCCTCGAGGTCCTCGTCGAGAGCACCGCGGATGGCGACCGGCTGGTGGCCATCGAGGGCACCCACCGGAACCCCCTCACAGCCGGCTTCATCTGCTCGAAGGTGCGACGGATCGCGCGCCACGTGCACGGCGAGCACCGGCTGCTGCATCCCGAGCGACGGGTCGGCACGAAGGGCGCAGGCCGCTTCGAGCGGATCTCCTGGGACGAGGCGCTGGATCTCGCCGCCGCGAAGCTCCGCGAGGCGCGCGACACCTACGGCGCGGAGTCGATCCTGCCTCTCTGCTACGGCGGTTCCAACGGGCTCCTGACGCAGGACACAGCAGACGCGCGCCTGTTCTGGCGCCTCGGCGCCTCGCGGCTCGCGCGCACCGTGTGCGCGGCGCCGACCGGACGCGCCGCCATGGGGCTCTACGGCAAGATGGCGGGCGTCGCTCTCGAGGACTACGAGCACGCGCGGCTCATCGTGCTGTGGGGTGTCAATCCATCGGCCACCGGCATCCATCTGGTGCCCGTGATCCAACGTGCGTTGGAGCGTGGAGCCCAGCTCGTGGTGGTCGACCCCCGCCGGACGCCGCTCGCCAAGCAGGCGCACCTCCACCTGCAACCCCGTCCCGGCACGGACCTCCCGCTCGCTCTCGCCGTACACCGTGAGCTGTTCCGGCGCGACGCCACCAACCGCGCCTTCCTGGAGCTTCACGCGCACCATGCCGACGAGCTGGAGCGGCGTGCCAAGGAGTGGTCGATCGAGCGCGCCGCCACCGAGAGCGGCGTTCCGGCAAGCCACCTCGAGCGCTTCGTCGACCTCTACGCCGCCGCCAACCCGGCGGTGATCCGCTGCGGCTGGGGCGTCGAGCGCAATCGCAACGGCGGGTCGGCGGTCGCGGCGATCCTCGCCCTGCCCGCGGTCGCCGGGAAGTTCGGCGTGCGCGGCGGCGGCTACACGCTGAGCAACAGCGGGGTGTGGAAGCTGCGCTCGGCAGCCGGAGCCACACCGCCGACGACGACGCGCGAGGTCAACATGAACCAGGTCGGCCGCGTGCTCACCGGCGAGCACGCGCCAGGCCCACCGGTGCAGGCTCTCTTCGTCTACAACTGCAATCCGCTCGCGACTCTGCCGAACCAGGAGCTGATGCGGCGTGGCCTCGAGCGCGAAGACCTGTTCACGGTGGTTTTCGACGCTGTGCGCACCGACACGGCCCGCTACGCAGACCTGCTCCTGCCGGCGACGACCTTCCTGGAGCACCGCGACCTCGCGAAGGGCTACGGCGCGATGCTGATCCACCGGGTCGAGCCGGTGCTCGCCCCGGCCGGCGAGTCGCGCTCCAACGTCGCCGTCTTCACCGATCTGGTCGCGCGGCTCGGGCTAGCTCGACCCGAGGACGCCCGCGACGACACGACGCTCGAGCGCGAGATCCTCGGCGACAACGGCTTGCTGGCCGCTCTCGACGCCGACGGCGTGGCGCGCCCGACGACCGGCGCGCGACCGGTCCAGTTCGTCGACGCGTTCCCGCAGACCCCGGACCGCAAAATCGATCTCTGCCCCGAGACGCTCGACCGGGAGGCGCCGCTGGGTCTCTACGGCTACCAACCGGACCCGGCCACCGGCGGCTTTCCGCTAGCGCTCATTTCTCCTGCCACCAGCAAGACCATCAGCTCGACCTTCGGCCAGCTCGAGCGCGGGATCGTGCGGGTCGCCATGCACCCGGACGACGCGCGGGCTCGCGGGATCTCGGGCAGTCCGACGGAACGAGTCCGTGTCTGGAGCGACCTCGGCGAAGTGCGCTGCGGCGTGCGGCTCGACGCCGACCTCAGGCCAGGCGTGGTGTTCCTGCCCAAGGGCCTGTGGCTGCACCGCACCGAGAACGACGCCACCGCCAACGCGCTGGCGCCCGACCACCTCGCCGACCTCGGCGGCGGCGCCTGCTTCAACGACGCGCGCGTCGAGGTCGAGCGGACACCAGCCTGACTCGCAGCCCGCGGGGACAGCGCCGGTGGCATCGTGACCTCCCTGATCGCCGAAGCGCGACGCTGGAGCGGTGAGCCGACCTTCCCGGACGACGTCACGATCGTCGTCCTGCGCCGCAAGCCGGCACCTGAGCCCAGCTAGGCTCCCGACACCCGAACGCGCCCGGCGACCGAGTCTGGCTCGTCGGGCGTGTCCTGCGCCGGCCCAGGTGCGCGTGAACCTCCACGGGGCCCAATCCACCGCCGGCCTCGATGACCTGCCGGGTGGCTCGAGTCCCACCTCCGGACGTGTCATCCTCGACCAGCACGAGGCAACTGGCATCGGATCCTGCGCGGGCATGACGGCTCACTCGAACGACCTCGGGAGGAACCCGGACCGCAGGGGGTGGGCGAGACCCTGCGCCGACCAGCCGGTCGAGCTTGGCGCTCGGCTGTGCCTTTCCCTGGCCGCCGCGCTCTGGGCCGCGACGGCCGCCCTCGGCGCACCGCCAGAGTCCCTCTTCCCGCCCTGGGCAGGTCGCGAGGAAGCGATCGAGATGGTGCTGCTGCAAGGCGAGCTCGTCGGCCGCGAGCGCGTCGGCCACGGCGTCACCAATCCGTGGCGCGTCACCCTCCAGTACCGAGGCGAGACCCTGGATGCGATCTGGAAGCCGCTGCCCGAGGCCGAGCGCGCCGGCTACCAGGAGAGCCACCGCGCCGAGGTCGGCGCCTACCGTCTGAGCCGCTATCTGGGCCTCGACCTGGTGCCGCCGACCGTGCAGCGCTGGATCAGCGGCCGCGGCGGGTCGATGCAGCTGTGGGTCGACGACTGTCGGCTCTACAGTGACGTGATGGGCAAGGAGCGCCCACCCCTGCTCGCCTGGAGCGAGCAGATGGCCCGCATGCGGCTCTTCGACGTGCTGATCGACAACCCCGACCGCAACGCGCGCAACTTCCTGGTCGACGACCAATGGCGGCTGATCCTCATCGACCACTCGCGAGCGTTGTCGCTGCCGGCGCTCACCGAGCGCCGGCCACGACGCAAGACGGCGCCGCTCCCTGCCCGCTTCGACCGCGACCTGGTCGAGGCGGCGCGCGGGCTCGACCTGGAGATCCTCGAGGCGCTGCTCGGCGACCTCTACGGCGGTGCTGAGCTGCGCACCCTGCTCCGCCAGCGGGACGCGCTGCTGCGCGCGGCAGAGGCGGCGCGCGAGCAGCACGGCGACAGCGCGTTCTTCTCCGTTGCCGGCACCGCACGCCGCCAGGCGGCCGGCAGCGAGGGCGCGCCTCGATAGCCCCTGCGGCTGGCCACCGGGAGACCGCGAACGAATCGGCTGCTACTGTCTGGGGCTGCCACCACAGCCAATGGTTTCAGGAACCACCCGAGTGGACCAGCGCGAGGCCGCCGCAGACGAGGTGACTCTCCTGCTCGAAGCCTGGGCGAGCGGCGATCGCAGCGCGCTGAACCGGCTACTGCCCCTGGTGCACGACGAGCTGCATCGTCTCGCCCACCGCCATCTGCAACGGGAGCGAGTCGGACACACCCTGCAGACCACCGCGCTGGTCAACGAGGCCTACCTCCGCCTAGTCGGCCAGCGCCGCTCCCGCTGGCAGAACCGCGCCCACTTCTTCGCCATCGCGGCGCAGATGATGCGGCGGATCCTGATCGACCACGCCCGCAAGATGGCCTTCGCCAAGCGCGGCGGTGGCATACCGAAAATCTCGCTCGACGACGCCTGTGTCATCGCCGAGGAGCGGGCCGAGGAGCTGGTGGCGCTAGACGACGCCCTGCAGTCGCTGGCGCGGGTCGACGAGCGCAAGGGCAAGGTGGTCGAGCTGCGCTACTTCGGTGGCCTCAGCGTGGACGAGACCGCCGAAGTGCTCGGCGTTCACCCCGACACGGTCACACGCGATTGGCGGCGCGCCAAGGCGTTCCTCCGTCGCGAGATGGAGACCGGCAGCGCCTGATGGACCCCGAACGCTGGCGCCTGGTCGACCGCATCTTCGAATCCGCGCTGGCCCTACCCGCGGAACAGCGGGCCGCTCTGCTGGCCCGCGAGTGCGACGGCGACGACGAGCTGCGGCGCGAAGTCGAATCGCTGCTGGCCCACGACGGGGGCGACGATTCCCTCGAGGCCGGAGCAGCAAGAGAGGCGGCAGGCCTGCTGCTCCGAGGCGCTACCCCGAGAGAAGGCCTGTTCGGCCGAACACTCGGCCGGTTCGAGGTGGAAGCCCGACTCGGCTCCGGCGGCATGGGGGAGGTCTACCGCGCCCGCGATCCGCGGCTCGGGCGGCTGGTGGCGCTCAAGCTGATTCCGGCGCACCTCAGCGCCGAACCGGAGCGCCGCCGCCGCTTCCGCAGGGAGGCGCTCGCGACCTCGGCGCTCAACCACCCCAACATCGTCACCGTGTACGAGATCCTCGAGCTCGCGGAGCGCGACGTCCTGGTCACCGAGCTGGTCGATGGCGTCACGCTGGAGGAGCACGCGAGCGCCGGCCTACCGCCCGCCACTGCGCTCGGAATCGGGATCCAGATTGCCCGGGCGCTCGCCGCGGCGCACGCCCTCGGAGTCGAGCCGGAGATCTCAGGGTCATGTCACGCGCCGCCAGCTTCCGCTACGAAGGCCGGGAAGCCGAGACCAATACCATCGCACGCGAGCTCGGCGTGCGCGGCATCCTCAGCGGTCGTATCGCGCCGCGCCCGGACGGCGTCGCGGTATCGCTCGAGCTGATCGACACGCGCGACGACTCGCACGTCTGGGGATCGCAGTACGACGTCCGCACCGCCGACCTCGCTTCGCTGCACGTGCGGGTCACGCGCGATCTACGCGGCCGTCTGGACCGCGGCCTCACCAGCGAGCAGGAGGCACGGGTCGCGCGGCTGCATACCGACGACGCCGAGTCGTACCAGCTCTACCTGCAAGGCCGCTACTACTGGTACAGGACGCTGCCGGAGGCCTACCACCGTAGCCGCGATCTCTTCCTGCGCGCGATCGAGATCGACCCCGACTACGCGCTCGCCTGGGCCGGCCTGGGGCACTACTACGGCTTTGGCGCCGCCGCCGGGCTGCTGCCGCCAGACGACTACTGGCCGCGAACGGAACAGGCCGCCAAGCGGGTCCGCGAGCTCGATCCTCGGCTGCCGGAAGCAGGCCCCCTGTTCGCGGCGCTGACCCTCTACTGGCGTCGCGACTGGGCCGCCGGAGTGCAGGAGCTCCGACAGGCGACCGAGGCTTTCCCAGAGGCGCTCAACCACCACGCGTTCCTCTTGGGCCTGATCGGTCGGCTCGACGAGTCTTTGCGTCTGCGCAAGCTCGACATCGCGCGCGACCCGCGGTCGGGACGCTCGCACCGGACGTTGGGCCAAACGTTGTACCTGAACCGACGCCACGAAGAGGCGGCAACCCACCTCCGCAGAGCCCTCGAGATCGACGACGCCGACCTTCAGGCCTGGCTGTTGTTGGGAGACGTGCTGTTGGAGCTACGACGGGAAAGCGAGGCCGTCGCCGCCTGGCGCCAGGCGATGGTTCTCTCCGGGAGTGGCGAGCTGGGGGAGCTGCTCGGTCGCACCTACGAGGATTCGGGGCTCGAGGAAGCGGTCGCGGCAGTCGCCCGTGCGCGAACCGCGGTCTTGCAGGCCACTCGCGCAGGTGGCCAGTACGTGCCGGCCTACGAGATAGCGCGGCAGTACCTGCGCGCGGGAGATCGAGAGCAGGCAATCCTCTGGGCCGAGAGAGCCTTCGAAGAACGTAACCGCCTGGCCCTCGACATGCTCTCCGACCCCGCGTTCGATCCGCTGCGCGACGAGCCCCGGTTCCGCGACGCGGTTCTCAGGCTTGGTCTGCCCAAGGAGTGGAGAGAAGCCATCGCCCGGGAGATCGGCGGCTGAGCCCTCGGCCCTGCCGTTCGAGGTTGGCAGAGCCGAGGTCCAGAGCCGGCCGGCGAGCTACCCGCCCAGTGGCACTCTGACGATCCGTCCGGTGAACGCCTCGCTCACCAGCAGCTCGTGGCGGGATGGCTCGTACGCTAGCCCGGCAGCGCCGATCAGACCCCCGGCAACGACGGTGGGAGTAGCCGAGGGCGTCTCGAAGCGCAGGATGCGCCCGGGAGCCCGGGCAAGGAAGTTCGTGGAAAATTCGAGCACGTAGGTGACGTCTCCGATCTGCAGCACGTCGGTAACCGTCGTCAGGCCCGAGATGAACGGTGTGACCGCTCCCGTCTCGGCATCGACCAGCCTCACACTTGCGACGCCCGTCGCGAACGGGAACCCGGTGAGGAAGCTGACCAGCAGGTCGCCGTCCTCGCGCACCCAGATCCCGGTCGGCACCGCATCGGTGACCGGACCGCCGAGGTTCGGGAACAGCGGGTTCGCCACCGGCGGGAAGCGCACCAGCACGCTCCACCGACCTGTGGCAGCGTCGAGCTGGTTGATGGTGTTCGTCGAGGCGTCGACGACGTAAACGGTG
This sequence comes from Thermoanaerobaculia bacterium, assembly GCA_035524895.1. Classification (GTDB taxonomy): domain Bacteria; phylum Acidobacteriota; class Thermoanaerobaculia; order Multivoradales; family Multivoraceae; genus DATLFI01. The sequence continues at coordinate 33,566 of DATLFI010000360.1, forward strand.
GTGCGCTCCTCGAGCCGTTGACCGAGCGGGCTCTCGGGAAACAGCGAGGCGAGGAAGTTCGCGTCGCCGAGGCTCAGGTCGGCAAAGCCGAGCTCGACGAGGCCGGCCTGAGTCAAGCTACCCGCGACGGCCGCGGCGAAGGGGTTCGCCTCGCGAACCGTGGTCACCGGGTCGGGCTCGAGGTCGCGGAAGTCCGCGAGCAGCAGCAGCTCGACGTGCTCGCCGGACTCGTTCTCGAGCGCCACCTCGAGCCCGTCGGCGAGGCTGCGCACGTGGGCCGAGGTGAGCTCGAAGCCTTCGCGTATGGAGTCTGGTACCGGATCGAAGCGCGCTCGCAGCACGGAGCTGAAGATCGGCGACGATGGCCCCTCGGGATTGGGGATCGCGCGCGGCGGCTGCATCGCGCTGACCTGATCTCCGGCGCCCATGACTACATAGACGGTCGCCTGCGCCTGCGCAACTGCGGTGGGTCCGGCCGGTGCGCCCTCGAAATTGATCGCCGAGGGCAACCAAGAGAGCAACCGGAACTGATCGCCCCACAGCGAGAGCAGCGCGACGCGACCGTCGTCCTCGCCGGTGCCGGACTCGGCGAGCAGAAAGTTGCCGCCGGGCGTGCGCGCGATCTTGAAAGGCCTCTCGGTCCCGGCCGTGAGGATCGACTGGGCGACGCCGGCCGCCGGTGACAGCAAAGCGACGATCCCAACCGCAGCGCCCAATAGCTCCCGAACCCGCCTGCACCTCCAACGTCCGTGGCTTCCAGTGCTGACCATGTCGCGACTCCCGTGTGCCTTCGCGCGGTGGCGTGCATTCGTCCCAGCGCGTACTGCCTTCGATCAGGAACGCGAGAACCCGCGGCAGGAACCAGTACCGTTGGTCCGGCTCACCCCTACCCAGTCAGGGCCCAAGCCCGGCCGCTACGGCGCGCGACGCATGATCAGCGCGCCGTTGGTGCCGCCGAAGCCGAACGAGTTGGTCAGCGCGATCTCGAGCTCGGGGACCTCACGCGGCTCCTTCGGCACGAAGTCGAGGTCGCAGCCCTCACCGGGCTGGTCGAGATTGATGGTCGGCGGCAGCGTGCGGTGATGCAGCGCGAGTGCGAGCACCCCGGCCTCGAAGCCGCCGGCTGCGCCGAGCAAGTGGCCGGTTGCCGACTTGGTCGACGACACCGCAAGTCGATGCGCATGCTCGCCGAACACGCGGTGGATCGCCTTGACCTCCGCGATGTCGCCGAGCTCGGTCGAGGTGCCGTGGGCGTTGATGTACTGGATCGCGTCGGGTGGAAGCTCGGCATCGGCGAGCGCCGCTCGAATCACGCGCACGGCGCCGTCGCCCTCGGGGTGTGGCGCCGAGATGTGGAAGGCGTCGCCGCTCATGCCGTAGCCCACGATCTCGGCATAGGCGCGAGCACCACGGGCGCGCGCGCGTTCGAGCTCCTCGAGGATCAGGATGCCCGCGCCCTCGGCGAGCACGAACCCGTCGCGGTCCTTGTCCCACGGCCGCGAGGCGCGCGTTGGGTCGTCATTGCGCTTCGATAGCGCGCGCATGGCGCAGAAGCCCGACACGGCCAGCGGGGTGATCGTGGACTCGGTGCCGCCCGCGAAAGCCGCGTCGGCATAGCCGTGCTCGATCAGTCGATAGGCGTCGCCGACCGCGTGGAGGCCGGTGGTGCAAGCCGTGCAGGGCGAGGAGTTCGGACCCTTCGCCCCGAAACGGATCGACACCTGGCCGGCCGCCATGTTGGCGATCAACCCCGGGATGAAGAACGGCGACACCCGGTCTGGCCCCTTTTCGAGCAACACGTGGTGCATGCTCTCGATCGAGGGCAGCCCCCCGATACCGGCGCCGATCAACACCGCTACGCGCTCGCCTTCCTCCTCGCCGATGTCGAGACGCGCGTCGTCGTGCGCGAGCTGGGCGGCGGCGAGCCCGTACTGAATGAACAGGTCGATGCGCCGCGCATCCTTCCTATCGAGGAAGCGCGACGCGTCGAAGCCCGACACCTGGCCGGCGATGCGCGACTCGTAGTCGGAGGCGTCGAAGCGGGTGAGCGGACCGACTCCGCTGCGGCCCTCTAGCAGGCCTTGCCAGTTGGCCTCGGTGCCGACCCCGAGCGGCGACACCAGCCCGATGCCGGTGACGACGACTCGGCGCCTGATGCGGGATCTGGTCAAAACGGAAAGGGTTGGAAAGGGAGGGAAAACGGGAGCTCGCTCCCGAGCGGGAACCGACCAAGCTCCGCGCCGAGCTCAGGTCTCGGCGCGCTGCCCGATGTAGTCGATCGCCTCCTGGACGCGCTGGATCTTCTCGGCGTCCTCGTCGGGGATCTCGATCCCGAACTCCTCCTCGAAGGCCATCACCAGCTCGACGATGTCGAGCGAGTCAGCGCCCAGGTCATCGGTGAAGCTCGCCTCGGACGTCACCTCGTCGGCGTCGACCCCGAGTTGCTCGACGATGATCTCCTTGACCTTCTGTTCGACGGACATCGAAGTTCCCTCCTGAATCGGCGGGTGGCCGCAGCCTGACCCCGCTATTGGCATTGAGTGTTTGGAGTGCGCGAGTGTGCGCCATGCTCCGGGCACAACCGGCGAGCGGAGACTAGCAGCAAGGCTTCGTCTCGGGCCGCATGGAGGGGCGCTCACATGTAGAGTCCCCCGCTGACGTTGAGCACCTCGCCGGTGACGTACCCGGCCTCCTCGCTGGCGAGATAGCAGACCGCCGCTGCCACCTCCTCGCTGCGACCGAGCCGCTCGAGCGTGATCCCGGCCAGCAGGCGCTCTCTCGCCTCGGCCGCGAGGTCGGCCGTCATAGCCGTCTCGATGTAGCCCGGCGCCACGACATTGACGGTGATGCCGCGACTGCCGAGCTCGCGTGCCAGCGACTTGCTGAAGCCGACGAGCCCCGCCTTTGCCGCGGCGTAGTTGCACTGGCCGGGGTTGCCCATCAGGCCGACCACCGACGAGATCGAGATCACGCGGCCCCAACGCCGCCGCATCATGCCCTTGACCGCCGCCTTGGTGAGCGCGAAAGCACCCGTGAGGTTGGTGTCGAGCACCCGCCGCCACTGGTCGAGGCTCATACGCAGGAGGATGGTGTCCTGGGTGATGCCGGCGTTGTTGACCAGGATGTCGACCTCGGCAAACGGCGGCTCCAGAGTGGCAAACGCCTCGGCGATCCGCTCCGCGTCGGCAAGGTCGAGCTGGAGCGTGGCAGCCTCGCCGCCGGCCGCGCGGATCGCGGCCGCAACGCCCTCGAGGGCTTCCAGGTTGCGGGCGGCCAACACCACGCGGGCTCCGCGACCGGCGAGGGTCCTCGCGATCGCCTCGCCGATGCCGCGTGAGGCTCCGGTCACCAGGGCGGTTCTGTTCTTCAGATCGAACATCGTCGGCCTTCTCAGACGGCAGCACCGCCGCCAGGAGGCGCCAGGGCCGTGTCCACGTCGGTCTGTTTCTCGACACTACGGCAGTCGGCACCGCGCTCGATCCGCTTCACCAAACCGGTGAGCACGCTCCCCGGCCCTACTTCGAGGAAGCGGTCGACTGCGAGCTCCCCGACCATCCGGCGCACCGACTCCACCCAGCGCACCGGCGCGTCGATCTGGCGGATCAGCGCGTCTCGCGCTTCTGCGCCCCTGCGCACCGGCGCAGCGTCCACGTTGCAGACGACGGGAGGCTCGGGGTCGCGGAAGGTGGTCCCTTCCAGTAGAGGAGTCATCGCGACCCGCGCGGGCGCCATCAACGGACAGTGGAACGGCGCCGACACCGGTAGCGTCAGCGCGCGCTTCGCGCCGTGCTCGCGTGCTAGAGCTCCGGCGCGCTCGACCGCGACCGAATGCCCGGCGATCACCACCTGTCCGGGGGCGTTGTAGTTCGCCACCGTGCACACGCCCCCTGTCTCGGCAGCCGCCTGCGCGGCGGCAGCCGCAACGCCCTCGTCGTCGAGACCGAGCACTGCCGCCATCGCGCCCTCACCCACAGGAACCGCCTGCTGCATGAGCTGACCGCGCCGCCGCACCAGTCGCAGGGCGTCCTCGAGTGCCAGCACTCCCGTCGAAACCAGCGCCGAATACTCGCCGAGGCTGTGCCCGGCTGCGACCACCAGCTCGATGCCCGCCGCCTCGAGACGGGGACGCAGCTCTCGCTCCAGCGCTATCGAAGCGGCGAGGATCGCGGGCTGGGTGTTCTCTGTGAGCTGCAGCGCGTCCTCGGGGCCCTCGAAGCACAGCCTCGACAACGGAAAGCCCAGAGCCTGGTCGGCGGCGGCAAAGACCTCGCGCGCGCGCGGCGAGGACTCGGCGACCTCACGTCCCATGCCGACGCGCTGGGAGCCCTGCCCGGGGAAGAGAAGTGCGACGCGCACCGTCAGAAGCGGACGACCGCGGCACCCCAGGTGAGCCCGGCGCCGAACGCCGACATCAGCACCACGTCGCCAGGCTGGATCTGACCGCTGCGGTTGAGCTCGTCGAGAGCGATCGGGATCGAAGCAGCAGAGGTGTTGCCGAAGCGCTCGATGTTGACGTACACACGCTCCGCGGGAATGTCGAGTCGCTGGCCGACCGCATCGATGATGCGCCGGTTGGCCTGGTGCGGGATCAGCCACCGCACTTCGGAGTAATCGAGGCCACTCTTGCGCATCGCCTCGTCGCTGACGTCGGCGAGCGAGCGAACGGCGATCTTGAACGTCTCGCTGCCCTTCATCTTGATGAAGGGCAGGCGGCGCTCGAGGCTCGTGGGGTCATTGGGGGGATGGCGGCTGCCGCCGCCCGGCATGCAGATCAGATCCCCCAACGCGCCGTCGCTGTGGAGCGCGGTAGCCAGGACGCCGCGATCCTCGTCGGTGGCACGCAGGACGACCGCCGCGGCGCCGTCGCCGAACAGCACGCAGGTCGAGCGGTCGGTCCAGTCGGTGAACTTCGACAGGATCTCGCTGCCCACCAGCAGCACGGTTCGCGCGGAGCCGTTCTCGATGAATTGCGAGGCGATGGCGAGACCGTAGACGAACCCGGAGCAGCCGGCCGAGATGTCGAAGGCGGCGGCCCGCTTCGCCCCCAGCGCGACCTGGATCAGGCAGGACGTCGCGGGGAAGGGCATGTCCGGCGTGACCGTCGCGCACACCACCAGGTCCAGCTCCGCGGGATCGACGCCGGCCATCTCGATCGCGTGGCGGGCCGCCGGGATCGAGAAGGTCGAGTTCGCCTCGTCGGCCCGCGCAATGCGGCGCTCGCGGATCCCGCTGCGGCTGGTGATCCACTCGTCGCTGGTCTCCACCATCCGCTCGAGGTCGGCGTTGGTCAGCCGCTGCTCGGGGATCGCGTGCCCCGTGCCGGCGATCCGCGCGCGGGTCTTCCGCACCACCGGTCCGCTCACTGAGCTTTGGCTCCGAGAGTCTCGCTCGGGGCGCCGCTGGCCGCCGCTTCCTTGCCAGCGGCCGTCTTGGCCATGCGGCGGTCGAGGCGCTTGCCTTCCTCGGCGGTGAAGTGGAGCTCCTCGAGCTTCGCGCTGATGCGTTCGTGCGCCTTGGCCCCGGCGAACGCAACGGCCCGCCGGATCGCGTTCTGCACCGCCACCGGGTTGGCGCGGCCATGCGCGATGAAGCACCCTGCGCGCAGTCCCAGCAACGGGGCGCCGCCGTACTGGTCGTAGTGGGTGCGCTCGCGCAGGCGCAGGAAGGCCGGCTTGCACAGCCCGCCGCCGAACCGCGTGAGGGGGCTCCTGCCGATCTCCTCGCGGATCATGTGCAGCAGCATCTCGGCGAGCGCCTCGGCGCTCTTGAGCACCACGTTGCCGACGAACCCGTCGCAGACGATGACGTCGCAGGTGCCTTCGAAGACGTCCGAGCCCTCGACGTTGCCGACGAAGTGCAGGTCGGAGCTCTCGAGAGAGCGAAAGACCTCGCGGGTGAAGGCGGTGCCCTTGCTCTCCTCCTCGCCGATCGCGAGCAGCCCGACCCGAGGTTTCTCTACGCCGACGATCACCTGCGAGTAGATCGACCCCATCACCGCGAACTGGCGCAGGTGGTTGGGCTTCAGGTCGACGTTGGCGCCGACGTCGAGCAGGACGGTCCAACCCGTGGCGTTGGGTACCGCCGCCGCGAGCGCCGGACGGTCGACGCCGGGCGCCAGGCCGATGCCGACCTTGGCCGCGATCATCGCCGCGCCGGTGTTGCCGGCCGAGACCATGGCGTCGGCGCCGCCGGCGCCGACCAGGTCGGCGCAGAGGCGGATCGAGGAGCGGCGCTTCTTGCGCAACGGTGTGATCGCCGGCTCGTCCATCCCCACGACTTCCTCGGCGTGCTGGAACGTCAGGCCCGGGGGCAGGTCGCCCTCGATGCCCAACGTGCGCAGCTCGGCACGCACGTGGCCCTCGTCGCCGACCAACACGACGGACGTACCGTCCTCCTGGACCGCGCGCAGTGCTCCCGCGACCGGCGCGGCAGGCGCCAGGTCGCCGCCCATGGCGTCGACGGCGATCCGCATGGTCTTCAGGACCGGCGTGCGCCCGGGCGGCGCCTCGAGGGCGGGCATGGGAGTTGCCGCTGCACGATTGAGGCGGATCTCGCGGACCAGGCCATGATGGGAGGGATAGGTGCGCCGGAGGGGGATTGCCACAGCAAGCCCCGCCGCCGGCCCCCGGCAACGCGCTACAGCGTCTCGCGGCCCTCGATCACTTCGCGGTTCTTGTACTCGCCGCAGCTCGGGCAGGCGCGGTGCGGGAGCTTGACCTCTCCGCAGCTCGGGCAGACGGACTTCGCGGGCTGGGCCAGCGCGTCGTGGGCGCGACGGCGGTCACGCCGCGCCTTGGAGTGTCGGCGCTTGGGGTTCGGCATGGCGTCTAACTACCTGTTTGCTTGTGTATTCGGTGGGGATTGCCGTCGCGAGGGGCGCCCTGCGGCTACCGCAGGCGCGTTCGGCCAAAGGGCTCCCGTCGACGCGTCGGCGAAGTCTATCAGCGTCTCGGCGCTCCGTGACGGTGGAGAAACGCCTCGAGATCGGCCCAACGCGAGTCGCCGGGCGGAGCGCATTCGCACCGCGCAGCGTTGAGGTCGGCACCGCAGGTCGGGCACAGACCGGCGCAATCTGGCCTGCAGAGCGGCTTCATCGGCAGGTTGAGCACCACTTGCTCGGTCACCAGCGGCTCGGTCGAGACCTCGTCACCGAGGATCCGGACCACCCCGAGCTCGTCCTCCTCCAGCCGTCCTAGCTCGTCCGAAGGCTCGCCGTCGGACGAGGCATCCTCACCGCCGTCGGCGTCGCCGGCCTGCTGCAGCACCAGATGGAGATCGAGGTCGACCTGCTGGTCGAACGGTTCGAGACAGCGGTCGCACTGGAGACGCTGCACGTAGCCGAGCGTGGCGTGAAAGTGGAAGCCCGGATCGACGAAGCTCGCGGTGCCGCGGCACCGCACCGGCGAGAGATCGAGGAGCTCCGGAGCGTCCAGCGATCCCGCCGGAATCTCGAGCGTCTCGTCCCAGCGGACCGGCGCGACGCGGACTTGGTCGAGGCTGATGTACACGGCCTTCTCCCGGTTGAGCTCGTCGATCAGGGCGGTGGCTTCGCCGCGTCGGACTGCCTCCAGCGAACGACCATGCCCTCGTCGCCACCCAACACGATGACATGCTCGAGAGATTCCACACGCGCCAGCACCCCCGCCGCCAGGCTCCAGCGACGAGCCTCGCCGGGATCGACCAACGGGAGGTTCTCGAGGGCGCCGGCCACCTCCTCCGCGATCCGCCGGAGGGCTGCGGGCCGCACCCACGACGAGAACACTGTCGCGTTGGTCAGGTCACCTCCATCGGCGAGGGGCGACCGCGTCGCAGCCCAGCTCTCGGCCAGCCGGCGGCCGGCCTGGAGCGCCGGCTCGTCGAACGCGGTGATCTCCCAGCCGGCGTGCGTCTCCGAGAGGAGGGTCGCATCGAGCCTGCGGGCCAGAGCCTCCACCGGCAGTACCGGACGCATCCCCGCCTCGCCGTGAAGCGGCCGCTCCAGGCTCGCGGCGCTCGGCAGCCGCCAGACTCCAGGCTCGGCCGGCACACTCGGCGCCAGCAGCAGGAGCCCCGTCGTCGTGCTCCACGAGAGCTCGCCCCCGTCATCGCGACCCGAGCGGGACGCCACCCGGTTCTCGTACCAGCATGCCGCCACCAGGTGCGAACCATCCTCGTCCGTGCAGGCTGCGAGGTGCGACGCCTCGCTGGCTTCGAGGCGATCGTCGAAGACGAGGCCTGACTCTTCATCTCGCAGCGCCACCAGTCGAGCGCGCCCAGGCTCAGGCAGCAGCAGTCCCCACGCCGCCGCGCCGTCCAAGGCGCGAGGCAACGCCAGTCCCGCCAACGACTCGCGGTCGAGCGCGAGGGCAGCGACCAGCGGCGTGCCCGCTGTTCTGTCCGCCGCCTCCGATCTGGGTTGGCTGGGGTCCACGTCTCGGCGACCGGGTGCCTTGCCCACCACGACGACCCAGGTCGTTCCGCGCCACGAGACCTCGACCCAGTCGCCGCGATGCTGGAAGCGGCCGGTGCGTAGCCAGGGGTTGCCGCTCAGAGCCCCGGCGAGCCGACCGACCATAGCCCACACCGGATAGACAGCCACCACGACGGTGGTCGACTCGGCGGAGCGAGCCAGCGCCAGCTCGCGCGCCGGTGGCACTCGAAGCGGCCCGAAGCGCGGCAGCGCTCCGGCAGCCGCCTCGATGGCATCGAGCCCGGCGGCGGCGAGCGGGCTCTGGTGTGGAAACGGCAGCCACAGCCTGATGCCTGGTGCCGAGGCCCACGTCGCCCCCGCCGGCGTCCGCGGGTCGAGCGGCACCGGACGCCAGCGTGGCAGGTACCAGAAGGCCACGTGCCCCGAGACCAGGAGCAGGGTCACCGCGCCAGCGGCGAGGAGGCCGTAGCGCGGGCGGCGGCGGGGCGAAGATCTCGGCGGCGACTTCATCGACGATCACGGGACCCAAGACCTGACGCCCCCGAGTGTAGGACAGAGATCCCCTCGTCGAGGCTGCCGGCGACGGCGCGATAGAGTCCACGCGGTCTCTGCCGCGGGCTCGCGGGTCTGTCAATGCCCAGCACTATCGCGATCGATGCGCGCAAGCTGCGCGACTTCGGTATCGGCACCTACGTCCGCAACTTGGTGCGCGAGCTTGCCGTCCTCGACCGTGACAGCCAGTATCTGCTGTTCGTGCGGCCGGACTACGACGGCAGCCTCGACGATCTGCCGGAGAACTTCCGGCTGCTGACCGAGCGCTCTGCCGTCTACTCGGTGCGCGAGCTGGTGGCGATGAGCTGGAGCCTCTATCGCCTGAAGGTGGATCTCTACCACGCCACGCACTACGTCCTGCCCGGGTTCGTCCCGTGCCCGACCGTAGTCACGATCCACGACATCATCCACCTGCTCTTTCCGGACTACCTGCCCAACCGGCTGGCGCACTACTACGCCCACCGGATGATCCGCCGCAGCCTGGTGCGAGGGAACGCCATCATTGCGGTTTCGCAGAACACCCGCGACGACCTCGCCTCGTACTTCCAGCTCGGCACCAAGAAGATCCACGTCATCTACAACGGCGCGGAGGCGGCCTTTCGGAAGCAGCTCCCGCCCGACGAGCTGCAGGCGATCCTGGAGTCGCTCGGGCTGCGCGCGCCGTACCTGCTCTTCGTGGGCAACCCCAAGCCGCACAAGAACCTCGACAGCACGGTGCAGGCATACGCCCGCGCCCGCGAGCTCGCGGACTTCGACGCGTCGCTGGTCTGTGTGGGCGCCCGCGCCGGCACCGACTTCAAGCTGCGACAACGAGCCGCTCAGCTCGGCATCGAAGGAGAAGTCGTGGTCCTAGGGCACGTCGCGCAGGAGGCGCTGCCCGCGATCTACCAGGGCGCCTCCCTGTTCCTCTACCCCACCCTCTACGAGGGCTTCGGGCTCCCAGTGATCGAGGCCATGGCGTCCGGCACGCCTGTGATCACGTCCAACAATTCGGCCCTGCGCGAGGTCGCCGGCGGCTACGCGCACCTGGTCGACCCGCTCGACATCGAGGAGATCGCGCGAGCCATCGCCCACTGCATGACCGACGAGGCGCATCGCGAGAACCTCTGCAAGCTGGGCCTACGCCGCGCCGAGACCTTCCAGTGGTCCAAGACCGCGGAACAGACGCTGGCGCTCTACCGGCAGGTGCTCGCGCCGTGACGGCGGCGGTCGAGCAGGTTGCTGCGCCGCGCGTCGCACTGGTGCACGATTGGCTCACCGGCATGCGCGGCGGCGAGAAGGTGCTCGCGAGATTAGCGTCACGCTTCCCCGGCGCGCCGATCTTCACCCTCTTCCGCTTTCCGGGCACCGTGGAAACCACGCTCGAGAGTCGAGAGGTACGCACCAGCTTCCTGCAGCGCGCGCCCGGGCTTCGCCGCTGGTACCGCCACTACCTGCCGCTCTTCCCCGCCGCGATCGAGGACCTCGATCTCGCGGCGTTCGATCTCGTCGTCAGCTCCAGCCACTGCGTCGCCAAGGGCGTGCTGCCGGCGCCGGGCGCCTTCCACGTCTGCTACTGCCACACGCCGATGCGCTACGCGTGGGACCAGGAACGCGCCTACTTCCCGCGCCGCCAGGGTTTGGTCGCGCGCGCGCGCGGCCTGGCGCTCGCGCGACTGCGCACCTGGGACGTCGCCTCGGCCGCGCGGGTCGACCTCTTCCTCGCCAACTCCACGTTCGTGGCCGAGCGCATCCGTCGCTACTACCGTCGCCGCGCTCAGGTACTGCCGCCGCCCGTCGACGTCGACTTCTTCACTCCGGGCAACGACGGCGCGACGCGACACCACGACGGCTACATCCTGAGCGTGGCCGCGCTCTCGCCCTACAAGCAGCACGAGATCGCGATCGAGGCGGCGACGATCACCGGCTCGCGACTGCGCATCGTCGGCGACGGCCCGCTCCGACCGGAGCTCGAGCGCCGCTCCGACGGGCGGGTCGAGCTGCTCGGTCGCGTGGAGGGAGAGAAGCTCCGCGCGCTCTATCGAGGCGCCGACGCCTTCGTGCAGCCGGCAGTCGAGGACTTCGGCATCGCCGCGGTCGAGGCCCTGGCCTGCGGCGTGCCGGTGATAGCGGCGGGCCGTGGCGGGGTCACCGACATAGTAGAGGACGGCCGGCACGGCGTCCTGTACCATCCCGCTACTGGTGCCAAGGGTCTGGCCGGCGCGATTGACAGATGCCGCCAAAAGCGGTTCAATTCGTTGGATCTAAGGAGTCGAGCCGAGCATTTCTCCCGGCAGCGCTTCGACGAGCGCTTCCAGAGCGTGCTCGAGAAACGGCTGCCGATTCGCCTGCGGCGCCTCCTGGAGCCGGGAGGCGGCGCAGGACCCTGAGGCTTTCGTTCTAGCGCCTGTTTCTTTCATTCTCTTGTTTTCGGGGGAGCTCTCGTGATCCGCCAGCGCCACCGCGAGAACATCGTCCTGTTCCTCGCCGGCGACCTCCTCGCCACGCTCGCCGCCTTCTTTGCCGCCTGGTACCTGCGGTTCGATCTGGCGATCGTGCCGCTGACCAAGGACGTTCCCGAGTTCGCGCCCTACCTGCTGCTGCTGCCGTTCATCGTGGTGGTGTGGCCGGTGGTCTACTACTTCCACGGGCTGTACCAGATCCGTCGAGGCCAGAGCCGCGTCGAAGAGCTCTTCACGCTGGTCAGCGCGCAGGCGCTCGCCACGATCATCCTGGCCGGCATCACGACGTTCTACCGGCCCCCGCGCGAACCAGGCAGCCTCGAGTACTTCACCTACAGCCGCGCTTTCCTCGCCCTGTTCGTGGCGGTCGCGGTGGTCCTCGTCGCCGGCACGCGCTTCTCGCTGCGTGCCGCGCTGCGCGAGCTGCGCCAGCGCGGGCACTCCCTGCGACGGATCCTGGTGATCGGCGCCGGCCGCGCCGGCACCGACATCGCGCAGAAGCTGCTGAGCCATCGCGAGCTCGGCTTCCGCGTCGCGGGCTTCCTGGACGACGACCCGAGCCTCCAAGGCCGCCGCCTGTTCGACGTGCCGGTGCTAGGCCGGCTGCCCGACGTGGCCGAGGTGCTCGAGCGCGAGCGGATCGACCAGGTGGTGATCGCGCTGCCGCTCGAGGCGCACAAGAAGATCCTGCGCATCCTCGATCAGGTGTCGAGCGAGTGCGTCGAGGTGCGCCTGGTGCCCGACATCCTGCAGTACGCGACCCTGCGCGCGACGCTGGAGGATCTCGACGGCACCCCGATGATCAACCTGTCGCAGGTGCCGCTGCAGGGCTGGCAGAGCCTGGCCAAACGCGGCATGGATCTCTTGATCTCGTCGGCGGCGATGCTGGTGCTGATGCCCTTCCTACCCTTCGTCGCGCTCGCGATCTGGCTCGAGGACCGCGGACCGATCTTCTACCGCCAAGAGCGCATGGGCCTCGACGGCAGGCCGTTCCAGATGATCAAGCTGCGCTCGATGCGGGTCGACGCCGAGGCCAGCACTGGTCCGATCTGGGCCGTCGAGCAGGACCCTCGCCGCACCCGCCTCGGCTCCTTCCTGCGGCGCACCTCGCTCGACGAGCTGCCCCAGCTGTGGAACATCTTCAAGGGTGAGATGTCGATCGTCGGCCCGCGTCCCGAGCGCCCTGCCTTCGTGAGCGAGTTCAAGCACAAGATCCCGAACTACATGCTCCGGCATCGCGTCAAGTCGGGCATGACCGGCTGGGCACAGGTCCATGGCTGGCGCGGCAACACCTCGATCAAGAAGCGCATCCAGTACGACCTCTACTACATCGAGAACTGGAGCCTGGGGCTCGATCTGAAGATCCTCTGGATGACGCTCAAGACCGGCTGGCTGCAC
>DATLFI010000361.1:0-11768 GCA_035524895.1 Thermoanaerobaculia bacterium
GAGCCTCCCGACGGGCGATCGCTCGGCGAGTTCCTGCGCGAGCGCGACGAGCTGCTGTTCTACCGCGAGGACGCCGATGGCGTGGTGACGGTGCGCGACGACGGCACCGAGCGCGTGCTGGCGATCAACGGCAAGACCGACGGTACGCGCCTCGGCGACCGCCGCACCCAGGTTGCGGTGGCGCTGCTGCCGCTGCTCGCCGCCGAGCAGCCGCGACAGGTCTTGGTGGTCGGCCTCGGCACCGGCATCAGCGCTGGCGTGATCGCGGCCGACCCGGAGGTCGAGCGCATCGACATCGTCGAGATCTCGCGCGCGGTGGTTGCCGCGTCGAGCTTCTTCGACGCCGAGAACGGAGCCGTGCTTCTCGACCCGCGCACCCGGCTGCATCTCCAGGACGCTCGCACCTTCCTCCAGGCCGCGCCCACGCGATGGGACGTGATCGTGTCCGAGCCTTCGAACCCCTGGATCAGCGGCGTCGCCAACCTGTTCACGCGCGAGGCTTTCGAGCTCGCTGCCTCCCGCCTGGCTCCCGGCGGCGTGATGGCGCAGTGGTTCCACGTCTACGGCATGTCGCAGCGCGACCTGGAGTCGGCGATCGCCACCTTTCGCTCGGTGTTCGCGCACGCCACGGTGTGGATACCCCAGACCGGCGACCTGGTGCTGCTGGGCAGCGCGGAGCCGGCACGGCTGGACGTCCGTCGCTTCCGCGAGCTCGCGCGCCGCCCGGAGGCCCGCGAGCGCCTGGAGCCTGGGAAGCTGCTCGAGGAGCGCGAGCTGCTCTCGACTTTCCTGTTGGGCGAGCACGAGGTAGAGCGGTTCGCTGCCGGCGCCCCGCTCAACACCGACGATCGGCCGCGGCTCGAGCTCGGGGCGCCGCGCCACCTCTATCGTGAGACGACGCTCGGCAACCTCGCGGCCATGGCGCGTCAGGTCGCCGGCCAGGAGCAGCCGGTGCCGATCGACGGTCTACTCGAGCGCGGCTCCGATCCCGACCGAGTGTCGGCGCTCGGGCTCGATGTGGGCCTCGAGCCGGGAGAGGTCGCCAGCGCCGCCTGGCTCGTGGGCTGGACGGTGCTCGAGAGCGCGGAGGCCGAGCGTGGCGTGAGGTTACTGGTGACTCAGAGTCCGACGCTGCGGCTCGGCGAGGGCGACCGGGTGCTCACCGTGCGACGCGCGCCGGTCGACGAGCTCGGGGGCGTGGCCCTCGAGAGCTACGTCGAGCAGCGGCTCGAAGGGACCCCTGATGCGGGCGGCGAAGCGAGCCTGGCCGACGGCACCAGCGCCACCTGGCGAGCCGCCGCTGAAGGCAATGCGGCGCTCGGGTTCGATTGCGCGCTGGCGGCCCCCTTTCGCTTCCTGGCGCTCGCTGACGGCCCGGATGGTGCGGTGCGGCTGCTGGCACTGGCAGCTCGGGCCCGCTGCGGAGACGCTCCGCTGACGGCGCAGTGACATTCGCATCGATCGAACCTGTCGCTGAACAACCCGCGTCGCCAAACCGACTTCGGCGAGATCACCGGGCTGGTCGACCTCGAGCAGGCCGAGACCATCGAGGTGGTGCGCCGGCCTGATGATCGCGAACCTCACCGACGAGCTGTACGCGGAGTTCAGCAACATCGGTTCGTTCCGGCCGCAGCCGAAGCGCGACTTCGTGCTCACCTACCGCCTGCGGCTGAAGTAGCTCTCTTCCCCTCTCCCCCCTGTGAGAGGGGTCAGGGGTGAGGGGACAGGTGGTGCTGACTCGCGACGACAGTCTCGTCGTCAACTTCCCTCGCGAATTGTCACGGCCGCGTCGACGCGCGTGGCGCGCAGCGCCGGCAGCAGGCTGCCGGCGAGGCTGATCACGAGCGCGATCGCGATCGACGAGGCCAGCGCCGCGGCATCGGCCGTCGCGACGCCGGCGAGCAGAGCTCGCATCGACCGGCCGGCTACGAGACCGCCCGCCACGCCGAGCACCATGCCGGTCAAGACGAGGAGCGCGCCCTCCCGCGCCACCATCGCGAGCACGTCGGCTCGGCGCGCGCCCAACGCCACGCGCACGCCGATCTCCTGTCGGCGCTGCGACACCGCGAGCGAGAGCAGCCCGTGCAGGCCGAGCGTCGCCAGCAGGAGCGCGATCGCCGCGAAGGCTCCTAGCACGCTCGCCTGCAGGCGGCGGGGCGCAGTGTTCTCGGCGAGCAGATCCTCCAACGGGCGGATATCGGACACGGGCTGCTCCGGGTCGACGGCGCGCACGATCTCGCGGATCGCCGGCACGAGAGCCATCGGGTCCGTGCTCGCGCGCACCACCAGGTCCTTCGGCGCGTAGAACGGCAGCCCGCCGTCCGGCACCTGCGCTGGCGGCAGGTAGACCTGCGGCTCGGCGACCCGCTCGAGCCCTCGCGTCCTCACGTCGCCGACCACTCCCACCACCGTGCGCTCCTGGAACGCGAGATCGAAGCGGCGCCCGATCGGGTCGGCATCGGGCCAGTATCGCCGCGCGAACGACTCGCTCACCACCGCCGCCCGCGGCGACTCCGCCCCGTCCGAAGGCTGTGGGCCGCGACCCAGGAGCAGCGGGATGCCGATGGCGTCGAAGTATCCCGTCGTCGCGAAGCGAAGGGCGGCGCGCTCCGGCGCCTCCGCATCCACCGGCCTGCCCTCGATGGTGACCGGCCAGATGCCTCCGCCCATGACCATCGGCAGAAAGCTCACATAGCCAGCCTCGACGACGCCGGGCAAAGCCCGCACCTCCTCGATCACGCGGTCGTAGAACTGCACGCGCGATGCCGTCGCGTCGTACTTGGGCGACGGCAGCCAGGTGCGCAGACCGACGATCCGCTCCGTCTCGAAGCCCGGGTCGGTGGACTGCACCCTCACCAGTGCGCGCAGCAGCAGCCCCGAGGTCATCAACAGCGCCACCGACGCGCCGACCTGGAACGCGACCAGGGCAGCACGCAACCGCTCGCGCCGGCCGCCGACTCCGCCTCGTGATCCGTCACGGAGCGCCCCCTGCACCGAGCCACGGGCGGCGCGCACCGCCGGCAGCACGCCGAAGCCGAGGCCGGTGGCGATCGTGACCAGCGCAGCCAGCCCGAGCACCCGCGCGTCGATCGCCGGCAACTCGGCCACCGGCAGCGCCTGCGGGACCAGTCGATGGAGCGACGGGATGGCCCATCCGGCGATCGCCACGCCGACCGCGCCACCAGCGCCCGCGAGCATCAGGCTCTCGGTGAGGAGCTGTCGCACCAGACGCTCTCGCCCGCCGCCGAGCGCGGCTCGCACCGCCAGCTCCGAGCGGCGCTGTAGCGCCCGAGCCAGCAGCACTCCGGCGAGGTTGGTGCAGGCGAGCAGCAACACACAAGCCGCCGCCGCCGCGAGCACCAGGAGCAGGAGCCTCGACTGTGCCGAGACTTCGTCCTGGAGCGCGACCACGTTGGCACCGGTGCTCGCGTTCTCGACCGGATGCTCGCGCTCGAGCTGCGCCGCGATCGCCTGCATCTCCTCGCGCGCTGCCTCGAGCGACACTCCGGGCGCGAGCCGCGCGACCACGTTGAACCAGTTGTTGTCGCGGTCGCTCGCGTTCTCGGAGGTATCGCCGTCGAGACGCAACGCGCTCCAGTATTCGACCTCGCGGCTGGGGAACCGGAAACCGCGCGGCATCACCCCCAGGACAGTGTGCGGCTCGCCGTCGAGCAGCACCGTGCGCCCGACGACACCGGCGTCGCCGCCGAAAGCGTCCTGCCACAGCGCGAAGCCGAGGATGACCGTCCTGGCCGCGCCCACGTCGTCGTCCTCCGGAGCGAACGAGCGGCCGAGAGCCGGGCTCACCCCCAGGACTTCGAGCAGCTCCGAGCTGGTGACCACACCTTCGAGCCGGCGCGGCTCGCCCTGGCCAACGAGATTCGTGGAGAACGGCGAGTAGGCCGCCATGCCCTCGAAGCTGCGCGCGCGCTCCTTCCAGTCGAGGTAGTTCGGCGGCGACAGCTCCATCTGCGAGTAGCCGGGTGGGCTCTCCCAGAGCTTGACCAGGCGATCGGGCTCGTGGAACGGCAGCGGACGCACCAGCACATGGTCCGCGATCGTGAACGCCGAAGTGGTAGCGCCGACCCCGATGCCGACCACCAGCACCACGGAGAGCGCGAACCCGGGCGCGCGTCGCAGGGCACGCAAGCCGTACCGAACGTCTTGGCGCAGGAGGTCCCAGTGCACCGCGGCGGCGTTGCCGACCACGTCCGCGACCTCCAGAGGCCAGAGCCAGAGCAGGTCGAATACCCCCGAGGCATCGCGGCGTCGCTGCGCGAAGATGCGCGAGAGCTCGTCGCCATACTCGGCGCGAAACGACGCCGGGTAGAGCCGGAGCAGGGCCCGGTGGAGGATCGAGTGGAGACGCATCACGCCCGTCCCGGTGCGAGCCCGCGCGCGCGAGCGAGGCGAATCAGCTCGGAAAGGCGCGCCGCCTCGGCGCGCGCCACATCAGCGCCGAAGGGAGTGATGCGGTAGTAGCGACGCCGCTCGTCGTCGAGCTCCGGAGCGGGACGCTCGTCACTCTCGACGATGAGGCCCTGCTCCAGCATGCGCTGGATCGACCGGTACACGGTGCCGGCAGACAGGCGCAGCGCGCCGCGGGTGCGCGCCTCCACGTCCTGGATGACCGCGTAGCCGTGCCTCTCCTCCTCGGCCAGCGCCATGAGGATGTGGAAGGTCGCCGCGGGGAGCGGCAACAATGTCTCGGGCGATCTCGAGTGGTCGGCCATACGCCGAGTATAGCCACTATGGCTATAGCGGTAATGGCTATATGCGTCGCGCTACGAGCGCCACGAGCTCCTGCTCCTGCTACTGCTCCGGCTCGTGGCAGCGGCGCCGGCGCAAATCCACTAGGCTACGCCGCGGAAAATCGCCGAAGCAGCGAGTCGACAGCATCGGGATCGCCACAAAGCACGATCCCAGCCACCTCGGAATCCTGCGCGCGGGCGCGCGCCACACCAAGGAAAGGGGAGCGCCTTGCAGAAGACCTGGCTCGACACCTTCGCGCGCTGGATGGAACGGCTGGTGCCGGACGCGGTGACCACGTCCATCCTCCTCATGCTGGTCCTGGTCGGCACATCGCTCGGTCTCGGTCATCCGCTCGAGGAGACGGCGGACGCGTACTACCGCGGCCTGTGGATGCTGCTCGCCTTCACGATGCAGATGACGCTCATCCTGGTGCTCGCGCTGGTGATCGCGGCGACCCCGCTCTTCAAGCGGCTCATCGCCGGTCTTTCCAAGCTGCCGACCACCGCCAACGGCGTGGTCGCGCTGGCGTGCGCGACGGTGGCGGTCCTCGCGTACATCAACTGGGGTCTCGGCCTGGCGCTCGGACCGATGGTCGCGATCCACTTCGCGAAACAGGCCGAGGCGAAGGGCCTGCGCGTGGACTTCCTCTTCCTGCAGGCCACCCTCGCCGGCGCCGGCTCCATCTGGCAATTCGGCCTGTCGGCGAGCGCACCGCTCCTGATGGCCACGCCGGGGCACTTCCTCGAAGCGGAGACCGGCCTCATGCCGCTCGGCTCGACGATCTGGGCTCCCGCGACGCTCGTCCACGTCCCCGTGTTCCTGGTCGCCACCGTGGTCGCCGGCTGCGTGCTGATGCCGAAGAGGATCCGCACGCTCTCCGAGTTCCCGGCTTCCGCCGAGCTCGCCGAGATGCCGGTGGCGCACGAGCCGGCGGAGGCGCAGGGCGCCGGCGACACCAGCCTTGCGAAGCGCCTCGAGACGAGCCCGCTCACCATCGTGCCGCTGTGCGCCGCCCTGGTCGTGTGGCTGTGGCTCCACTTCTTCGTGAAGGACCTCAGCCTCGACATCAACACCATGAACACCCTCCTGCTGCTGGGCGCGTTCGCCCTCCACGGCAACGTGCTCCGCTTTACCAAAGCGCTGCAGCAGGCGATCGGCTCGGCCTGGCCGATCGTCGTCATGTACCACCTCTATGCCGGAGTGGCTGGGCTCATCCAGTTCACGCCGGTCGGCGAGTTCCTCGCGACGCTGGTCGACCCGATCTCGACGCCGCTGACCTTCCCGCTGCTCACCGCGATCATCAGCACGGTCGTCGCGGTGTTCATCCCGACGAGTGGCGGCCAGTGGCTGATCCAGGGCTTCGTCACTGTGAAGGCCGCCGAAGCGGTCGGCTACACCGCGCAGCGAGGGCTCCTGGCGCTGTCGATCGGCGACCACATGGGCAACCTGATCTCGCCGTTCTGGGCAGTGGTGGGCGCCAACATCGCCCGCATCGACTTCCGCTTGCTGTTCGGCTACCGGCTGATCTTCGCCGCGCTGTGGTTCAGCATCGGCGTCGTGATTTTCACGTTCTTACCGTGTTGAACCGGAGCCCGCCCGTCCGTCGTCCCGAAGGATCGCCGCAGACAACGCGCGCGAGGCTGGGGCTAGTGGCCGCGCAACGTGGCCACCGGGTCGTGCCGCAGCACGCGCAACGCCGGCAGCGTGCTCGCGACCACGGCGATCCCGAGCAACAGCAGCGCCACCGCCACGAAAGTCGCGGGATCGGTGGGGGCGACGCCGAACAGCAGCGATCCGAGCACACGCACCGCGAGCAACGCCGCGACCGTGCCGACGGCCACACCGACGAGTGCCAGGCCGATGCCAGGCAGCGCGAGCCGTCGCATTGCCTGGACTCCAGTGGCGCCGAGCGCGATGCGAATGCCGGTCTCGCGCTCGCGCTCGGCGACCGCACCGGCGATCAGCCCGTGGAGGCCGAGCGCCGCGAGCAAGGCCGCGAGACTGCCTAGCACCGACACCAGCATCATCAAGAAGCGCTGGCCTGCCAGCGAGCGGCCCATCACCTCGGGCATCGAGGCGATCTCGGCGACCGGGAGCTGCGGGTCCACAGCCCCGAGTGCCTCGCGGATCGCTGGACCGAGCCTCGACGCATCGCGCAACCCGCCATCGACTCGCACACTCCAGGCCGGCGTGAACCAGGTATGCACCAGCTCGAGGAACTCGGCCTTCACCTGCGAGGCGGGCACGTAGACCATGGGCATCGGCGCCAGCGGACCGTACTCTCCCCAACCCGGCCGCTGCTGCACGTCGCCCGCGACTCCGACGATGATGCGCTCGCGGCCGGCCGCGCCGAGGCGCAGGCCCAGCGCATCGCGATCGCCGAGATAGGCCGTCACGAACGCCTCGTTGACGATGGCGACGCCCGGATCGTCGCGGCCGTCGCCGGCCCTGAACGACCTCCCGGTGCGTAGCGGCATGCCGAAGGTCTCGAAGAACCTGGGCGTGACGTAGGCGAGGTTGGTGATGCTGGCGGGCGGCTCGGCCACACCCGCGTCGACCAGCTCGAAGCCGGTGTTGAGGAGGCGCTCGTAGGGCAGCCCCAGCGACACCGCGGCCGCTTCGACGCCGGGCAGCCGTTCGAGCCGCGCCACGCTCTCGGCGAAGAGTCGCTCCACAGCGGCGACGTCGTGGTACCGAGAGTCCTGCAGCGATGCGCGCGCTACCACTACCTGCCCCGGCTCGAATCCCGGCTCGAGCCGCTGCAGGTGCAGGAACGTGCGCACCAGCAGGCCCGCGCCGACGAGCATCACCACGCCGAGCGCCACCTCGCCGACCACCAGAGCGCGCTGCAGAGACCGGCTGGCGCCTCCCGCCACGCCTCGTCCACCGCCGCTCGAGGCGATGGCGGAGCGCACGTCGAGCCGGCTCGCCTGGAGCGCCGGCAGCAGACCGAACAGCACCGCGGCGAGGAGCGAGAGCGCGAAGGTCACGACCACCGCGCGCGCGTCGAGGTCGATGGCTTCGCCGACGGTAAAGACGTCGCGCGACAGTCGCAGCAGCCCGCGCAGCGCGAGCTGACCGACGACGACACCGAGCACGCCGCCGAGCAGCGCGAGCAGCAGGCTCTCGACCAGCAGCATGCGCACGATCGAGCGCCGGCCGCCACCGAGCGCGGCACGCGTCGCGATCTCGTGCGCCCGCGTGCGACCGCGTGCGAGCAGGAGCCCCGCGATGTCGACGCACGCGATCAGCAGCACCAGTCCCACGGCGGACCACAGCAGCATCAGCGGGCGCACCAGGTCGGAAGTAAGGGCGCGCTGGAGCGAGGTCAGGGCATACGTGGCCGTGACACCCTCGCGGCGTTCCCGCGACAGGAAGTCCGCCTGGCCCACCGCCGCCGCCTCGGCGTTGGCCTCGTCCCACGACAGCCCTGAAGGCAGGCGCGCGACGACCTGGTAGTTGGTGCCGCCGCCCTCGCCCGTGGTCGAGGCGCGCAGCGGCGTGTAGAGCTCGGACTCCTGACCGCCGGTCGCGGCGTCCAGGCTCACGAAGTGCGGCGGCAGCACGCCGACCACCTCGGTGGGCTCGCCGCGCACCAGCGCGGTGCGCCCGACGATCGTGGGATCCGCCCCGAACTGCGATGCCCACAGCCCGTGCGACAGCACCGCGACCGCCGGCCCCTCGGGTCCGTCCTCCTCGGGCAGGAACTCGCGCCCGTGCAGCATGTGGACGCCGAGGACGCGGAAGAACCCGGCCCCCACACGTTGCTGCTGCACGTTGGCCGCGCCGCCTCCCGGCGCGACCAGGTTGACGCCCGTGCCCCAACCCGAGAACACCGCGCGCTCGAACGAGCTCGACTCGTCGCGGTACAGCTCCCAGGTCCGCCCGTCGACCGCTGTCGACCGGTACTCCCCGCGATCCGACCGCTGCGTCACCGACAAGAGGGCAAGCCGCTCCGGCTCGGGGTACGGCAGCGGCCGCAGCAAGAGCGAGTCGACCACGCTCCACACCGCCGCGTTGACACCGATCGCGAGCGCGAGCGTCGCGAGAGCTGCCGCGGCGAAGCCCGGGCTGCGGCGCAGGAGACGGAGCGCGTACCGCGCGTCTTGGGCCAGTCTGTCGAGGGTCGTGAGCACGCCAGCCATCGCAGATCCTCCACCTCCACCTGAACCGGGCGCGGTCGCTCCTCCGCCTGCATCAAGTGAACAAGACGATCGAACCCGGCCGCCGGTTACAAGGGGCACTACCGGACGACACCATGCCCTTCGACCGGAGCGACCCCGCACGTGGGTGCGCTCCCTTCGTGCGAGGCGTATGGTCCCAGGGAGACGGAGCGCGTGCCGGATCAAGCAAAGGAGGAACCGTGTCGACGAAGATGACCGAGCAGGAGCGCGAGCAGTTCTTGAAGGACGTGCGGGTCGGAGTCCTGAGCGTGGCGGAGCAAGGACGCGGGCCGCTCACCGTGCCGGTTTGGTACGACTACGACCACGAGCGCGGCGTCTGGCTCGTCACCGACGCCGACTCGCGCAAGGGCAGGCTGCTGCGCGCCGCGCAACGAGCCTCGCTCTGCGCGCAGGACGAGAAACCGCCCTACCGCTACGTCAGCGTCGAGGGGCCGGTGGAGATCACGACGGGCGATCGCGAGCGCAACGTGCGGCCGCTCGCGCGGCGATACCTGGGAGCCGTGGGCGGCGACCGCTACGTCGAGCAGACCAGCGGCGGCAACGGCGAGACCCTCCTGGTGACCCTGCGTCCGGAGCGGTGGCTCACCGTCGACTACGGCAAGGAGTGAGGGAACCTCCGATTGTTGGGATGAAGGAGAAATGGACACCCTCGCGCAGCGCGTTCGCGCCGCCGTCGCCGACCTGCCGATCTCGCTGCTGGTGATCTTCGGCTCGCGCGCGCGAGCCTCAGCTCGGCCCGACAGCGATCTCGACGTGGCCGTGCTGCCGAGCTCGTCCGCGCCTTCGCGTCGCCGACTGCAGGCACGCCTGGCGTCCGTGCTTGCCGATGTCGCTACGAACGACAGGGTCGACGTCGTGTTCCTCGACGAGGCGACTCCGCTGCTGCGCCAGCGCATCATGGAGCGCGGTCGTCTGGTGGTCTGCGAGGACCCGATCACCTGGCGCGCCCTCCGGGTGGCCACGATGCGCGAGCACGCGGACCGCGAGCCACACCGTAGGCTGCTCCGCGAGTCGCAACGAAGGTGGCTTGCGGAAGGGAGGTCCAATGGTCGATCGGGACGTGCTGTCCGCTCGCTCGAGCGTCTTGACTCGTACCTGAGGGAGCTGCGCGGGTTCCGGAGCCGTAGCGAAGACGAATACGTCCTCGAACCGGCTCTCCACGTTCTCGCCGAGCGTTACCTGCACCTCGCCTGCGAAGCGGTGTTCGACATCGCGCACCACGTCATCGCCGACGAAGGCTATCGGCAGCCCGTGTCCTACAAGGACGCAATCGCCGTCCTGCGCGAGGAGGGGCTCGTCGACTCGGATCTTGCCGATCGACTGACGGACTGGATGGGCTTCCGGCAGGTCCTCGTGCACCTGTATCTCGACATCGACCACCAGCGCACCTGGGCGGCCATCCAGGAGGACCTCGGCGATCTGGATCGCTTCGCTTCGGCGATGGCGCGATTCCTGACCTGACCTCAGCCGCAGGGAAACGCCGCGGTGTCGAAGCGGGGCGCGAAAGGGGTTTTCTGCGCGCGGGCCGCACGTTCCCGTCTAGGACACCACGCGCCCCGGCTCCGACCCGGGCGCGTTGGGCACCTGCGCCGCCGCGACCGAGGCCTTGACCACCGGCACCTCCTCGCGCGCGAGCTGGGGGCGCCGCTCCTTGCGCGCGAGCGCCGCCTCGACGTAGGGCTGCAACGCGTCGCGCTTCGCCGCCTGGCGCGCCGCCTCGCGCTCGCGGAACTCCGGTGCGACCTCGGCGGCGAACAGCTCGAGCGCTTCGCAGATGTGATCGTGGCGATTGCGGCCGGCCTGCTGCAGGAAGATCACCTGGTCGACGCCGACCTCCTCGAGCCCGCGCAGGTGGCGCCGCATGTCCTCGGGCGTGCCGATGGTGTCGGCGTAGATGTCACCGAGCGCGACCGCTTCGGCGATGCGTTGCTCGGCGCGATCGCCGCGCTGCGCCTGGAAGGCGCCCCAGAGATCGCCGTAGCCGGGCACCGCGTCCTGCGCGACGAGCGCGTTGAGCGCGTAGCCGAAGAACTCGAAGCCCTCGAGGCCACGCCGCAGCGCCTCGGCGCGGTCGTGGTGCACCGAGAAGCTCGCAACCAGCGCGACGTTGGCGTTGACCGTGTGACCCAGCGGCACGCACTCCTCCGACTTCACGATGTCGTAGTACGTGCCGATCCAGGTCGCCGCCTCGACCGGGTCGACGAACGCGAACGCCAGTGCGCCGAGGCCGTTGCGCGCCGCAACCTTGATCGTCTCGCGGTTGGTGCACGCCATCCACATCGGCGGGTGCGGCTTCTGCAGCGGCTTCGGCACCACGTTGCGGCAGGGCATCGAGAACGAGCGCCCGTCGTAGCCGGGGTACGGCGACATCACCATCATGTCGGCGATCTGCCCGGCAGCCTCGAGAGACATCGCGCGCTTCTCCTTGGCCGGGATGCCGAAGCCGTGGAGCTCGAGGCGAGTGGCCCCCTCGCCGATGCCGAAGTCGACGCGCCCGTTCGAGACGAGATCGAGCGTGGCGATGCACTCGGCGGTGCGCGCCGGGTGGTTGTAGCTCGCGATCACCTGGCGGATGCCGTGGCCCAACCGGATGCGCTGGGTGCGCGCCGCGGCCGCCGCGAGAAACACCTCGGGCGCGCTGGAGTGCGAGTACTCCTCGAGGAAGTGGTGCTCGACCTCCCACGCGTAGTCGAAGCCGAGACGGTCGGCGAGCGCGACCTGGTCGAGCGCCTCGCGGAGCAACCGGTGCTCGCCGCCGTCGCGCCAGGGTCTGGGGAGCTGGTGCTCGTAGAACAGGCCGAACTGCATCTTGGTCTAGACCTCCGGATCACA
>DATLFI010000362.1:0-4613 GCA_035524895.1 Thermoanaerobaculia bacterium
GCGCGAGGTCGATGCCTCCCTGGCCGCGGAGGCCGTGGCCGAGCGATAAGCGGCGCCTAAGCGGCCGGTAAGCGGCCGCCCCTACGCTCGGTGACGCCGGTCGCCGCTGGTAGTAGGGAGGCGAGCAGGCAGGCGACCGGCTATCGCACCACGCAATCCTCTCGCCTCCCGGTGAGGCCAGCGCATGCTCGCTACCGCGCTCAGCGCGTCGATCGTGGGTGTCGACGGTGTCCCGGTCCGGGTCGAGGTCGATGTCTCGTTCGGCCTCCCCGGTCTCACGATCGTCGGCCTGGCGGGAAGCGCCGTCCTCGAGGCGCGCGAGCGGGTCCGGGCGGCGGTGCGGAACTCGGACTTCGAGGTGCCGGCCCGGCGCATCACGGTGAACCTGGCGCCGGCGACCCGCACGCGGACCCCTCGCCGACCAGACTGATATGAGCACATGCTTGACATGGAAGAGGTCGCTGGTTCGAGTCCAGTGTCGCCCACCAACTACACACTTCACGCTGAGTGCGGCCATATCGAAAAAAGCGAAGGCACGAGGTCCGAGCACCAGCAAGGCAAGCACCGAAGCGCTCGCTAGAATCGCGACGACGGCGAGCGTGAGAAATGGCGGCTGATAGCCGACGAAGGTCCCGGCGATGATGAGCAAGCTGCCGGAGGCCCACCGCTCGGGTGTAAAGTCGGCCTTCCTGTTCATTGAGCAGTAGCGATCGCACTTCGACCAGGGCGCGCGAGTACCCGGTGGACACCGGCGCTCTCGCGGGCGTGGCGATCAGCAGACCGCCCGGAACTGGCGTCAGGCGGCCTTCCCTGGTGGTAGGGGATACGCGCTCGGGCGACGGCCAGCCGCGACGATCGCGTTGACCCGCGTTCCAGAGCGGAGTGATACTCGCAGCCGTGAAGTGCCCGAGCTGTCAAACGTCGAACGAGCCGACGCGCAAGTTCTGCCGCCACTGCGGATCCCGCCTCGCGCGCACCTGTCCCAGCTGTGCGGCGGCGAACGCGCCGGATGACGAGTACTGCGGCGAGTGCGGCAGCTCACTCGCGGCAGTGGCCGGAGAGGAGCTGCAGGCCCGCGGAACGCCGGCCGCAAGCTCAGGTGTGGCGGCGCCGTCCGCGGAGCGGCGGCTGGTATCGGTCCTGTTCGCCGATCTCGTCGGCTTCACGTCGCTGGCCGAGGGGCGCGACGCCGAAGACGTCCGCAGCTTCCAGGACCGCTACTTCACCGCCGTAAGCGACGTTCTCGCGCGCTACGGGGGGACCATCGAGAAGTACATCGGCGACGCGGTGATGGCGGTGTGGGGGGCACCCACCGCGCACGAGGACGACGCCGAGCGCGCCGTGCGGGCGGGACTGGATGTCGTCGACGCCGTGGGCCAGCTCGGCGCAGAGCTCGGAAGCGCGCTTGCCGCTCGGGTGGCGGTGCTGACTGGGGAGGCGGCGGTCGCCATCGGCGCAGGCAACCAGGCGATGGTCAGTGGCGACCTCGTCAACACCGCGGCGCGCCTGCAGGCGGTCGCTCCGCCGGGCGGCGTGCTGGTCGGGGAGGCGACCTTCCGGGCGGCGAGTGAGGCGATCGCCTTCGAGCCGGCGGGGGAGCAGGCGCTGAGGGGCAAGGTGAGCCCGGTTCCGGCGTTTCGCGCGCTGCGCGTGGTGGCACGCCGGGGAGGGGCGGGGCGCAGCGATCAGCTCGAGGCGCCCTTTGTCGGCCGGGCTGCCGAGCTCCGGTTGCTCAAGGACTTTCACGTCGCGACTGCGGAGGAGCGGCGACCACGGCTCGTCTCCGTGATGGGCCAGGCCGGGATCGGGAAGAGCCGTCTCGTGTGGGAGTTCCAGAAGTACCTCGACGGCATGGCCGCGGTCGTGTACTGGCACCAGGGCCGCTCGCCAGCCTACGGAGAGGGAGTGACCTTCTGGGCGCTGGCCGAGATGGTTCGCGGGCGCGCGGGCATCGCCGAGGGCGAGGCACCGGAGGAGATTCGCATCAAGATCGCGCAGTCGCTTGATACCTGGATCCCCGACGATGCCGAGCGCGCCTGGCTCGAGCCGCGCCTCCTGCAGCTGCTCGGCTTGGACACCGCCCCAACGGATCGGCGCGACCACGAGTCGCTGTTCGCCGCGTGGCGAACCTTCTTCGACCGGATCGCCGAGCGAGGCGTGGTGGTTCTCGCCTTCGAAGACCTCCAATGGGCCGATGACGGGCTCCTCGACTTCATCGAGCATCTCCTGGACTCGTCCCGCGACCGTTCAATCTACCTGATCGCGCTGGCACGCCCCGAGATCCTCGACCGCCGGCCTGACTGGGGTGCCGGACGTCGGAACTTCACCTCTTTCGTACTCGAGCCGCTCTCCAACGGCGAGATGCGGGAGCTGCTGGCCGGCCTCGTTCCCGGGCTGCCCGAGCCGGCCGTGGCCCGCATTGTGGACCGGGCGGAGGGCATCCCGCTGTACGCGGTTGAGATAGTCCGCATGCTGCTGAGCGAACGACGGCTCGCGCGGGACGATGGCACGTTTAGGCCCGTGGGTGACCTGACCGAGCTGACCGTCCCCCCGTCGCTCCACGCGCTCGTCGCCGCGCGGCTCGACGCGCTCAATCCGGCCGATCGGGCGCTGTTACACGCCGCTTCGGTCCTCGGCAAGACATTCACTGTCGACGCACTGTCGGCGATAGGTGGCCAGCCAGCCGAGGAGATAACGCCTGCGCTGCGCGCGCTCGTCCGCCGCGAGCTGCTGGCCTTCGACGCTGATCCGCGCTCCCCCGAGCGCGGGCAGTACGGGTTCGTACAGGCGGTGCTGCGCGAGGTCGCTTACTCGACGCTCGCCCGTGGCGATCGCCGACGTCTCCACCTGGCAGCCGCGCGCTACTTCGAGACGCTCGATGACGACGCCCTCGCCGGGGCGCTGGCGGAGCACTACTTGGCCGCATACCGCGCCCAGCCCCAGGGACCCGAGGGCGAGGCGCTCGCGGCCCAGACGCGCGTAGCGCTGCGTGCGGGCGCCGACCGAGCCGTCGCGCTCGGTTCCTACCGGCAGGCAGCCTCCTACCTCGAGACGGCGCTCGAGGTGACCTTCGATCGGCGGGAGCAGGCCGAGCTGCATGCCGCGGCCGGCACGGCGCTCATCTTGGGCGCCGGGCGCCCCGACTTGGCCATCCCGCACTGCGAGATTGCGCTGGAGTTGTTCCGGACGCTGCGCGACCGAGCCGGCGAGCTGCGCGCGGTCATCGATCTGGCGATTGCAGTCCGCTTCGCGGGACGATTCGCCGACGGGACGGCCTTGCTCGAGCAGGCCGGGCAGGACTACGCCGATCTTGCCGGCTCGGCGGAGCACGTCGAGCTGATCGCCGAGCTCGCGCGCGGGCACAGCCTCGAGGGCCACCACGCGCGCGCCGTCGAGCTTGCGGACTCCATTCTGCCCACCGCCGAGCGACTCCAGCTGACGAGGACGGCGCTGAGCCTGCTGATCACCCGCGGGACGTCGCTCGTGAGTACCGGTCGGCTGCTGGAGGCGATCGCGGTTCTCCGCGGCGCGCTCTCGCTGACCGACGCGCACGCGTTCCGCGATCTCCAGAGCAGGGCGCATCTGAACCTTAGCTACGTCGCCTCGGCCGATGATCCACTCCTCTCATATCGCGTGGCCCGAGAGGGACACGAATTCGCCCGTCGGTTCGGCCTCAAGGGGCCGGGGGACTTCCTGCTGGGGAATGCGGCATCGGCCGCGATCGACGTCGGTGATTGGGACTGGGCGCTGGCCGAATCGAGCGCCATGATCGCGGCCGACCCCGATAGGCCAAATGTCCCCGCCCGCTGGATCATTCTCACGGTCCGCGGGCTGCGCGGCGAGGCGATCGACGCCGAACTAGCTGATTGCCTTCGGGTGGCCGAAGACGAGGCGGCACCTCCGCACCTTCGCGCCGACAACGAGGAGACCGCGAGCGACGTGCTGATCGCCCGTGGCGAGTTCGAACGCGCCCTCCGCCTGACCGCGTCGTCGTATCGGCGGGAGGCCGGGCCGTCCGCATCGGCGGCGCTTCGCGCGGGTCGCATCGCCGGCTGGCTGGGCGACATCGCCGGCCTCCGCGAGGCTCTCGCGTCCTTTCCGCCGCCCTCCGGCCGCGTCGTGCAGGCTGGTCGTCGCGAGCTCGAGGCCACGCTGGCCGCCCTGGAAGAGCGTCGCGATGAGGCGTCGAGCGCGTTCAGCGATGTGATTCGCCGCTGGCGTGAGCTCGGCGCGCGGTACCAGATGGCGCTCGCGGAGCTCAACTTCGTCACTATGCTGGGTCCGGGCTCGGCCGACGCACGGCGTGCCGCCGAAGAGGCGCGAGAGATCTTCGACGCGCTACGCGCCGAGCCGCTCGTCGGGCTCCTCGATCGAGCCCTTGGGGCAGACGCGTCCGCCGCCCACGCTCGCGCTTCCGCCGTCGCGCCCACCGAGCCGACCCCGACAGCAAACTGACCCTTTTCGGCTCACCGCGGTTCTGTCGTCCTGCCGAACGCCTGCTCGTCGTCGCTGGCCCAGCATCGTATGCGGTCCGCGCTCAGGCGCTCCCGACGCTCGGGCCATCGAGATGTCGCAAATTGAGATGGGGTCATGAACAAGGCGGAGTCGAGCCA
>DATLFI010000363.1:0-22515 GCA_035524895.1 Thermoanaerobaculia bacterium
CGCGCGACCAAGCTCGTGGTCTTCGCACTGGTTGCCGGGGAGGGCGCGATGCTCTTCCTGGCGTTTCGCGAGCCGGTGCTCGGAGCGTTCCTGCTGCTCGGCGCCGTCTGGTTGCTACTCGACGTGACCCTGCTCTACAGGAACCGCCCCTACACCCGACGGGAGTTCCAGGTCTTCGGCGTCGCTCTCAACGCCGCCGGCTTCGCGAGCCTCGCGTGGGTTTGGTGGCGAGGTTCCCTGTGACAGTCCTCGCCCGCGTCGCGGCTCAGCTCTCGAGCAGAATCCTGGTCGGATCCTCGATCGTCTCCTTGATCCGCCGCAGGAAGGTGACCGCCTCCCGTCCGTCGACGATGCGGTGGTCGTAGCTCAACGCCACGTACATCATCGGGTGGATCACCACCTGTCCGTCGCTCGCGATCGGTCGATCCTCGATCGCGTGCAAGCCGAGCACGCCGCTCTGTGGCGGATTGACGATCGGTGTCGAGAGCATGGACCCGAACACGCCGCCATTGGTGATGGTGAAGGTGCCGCCCTCGAGGTCGTCGAGTCGGATCTTGCCGCTGCGCGCGCGCTCGACGAAGTCGCCGATCGTCGTCTCGATCTCGGCAAAGCTCATGGTCTCCGCGTTGCGCAGCACCGGCACCAGGAGTCCGCGGTCGGTGCTCACCGCCATGCCGATGTCGTAGTAGTTGCGGTAGACGATGTCGGTGCCGCGGACCTCGGCGTTGATCTGCGGGAACTGACGGAGCGCGTCGATCGCGGCCTTGACGAAGAAGGACATGAAGCCGAGCTTGACGCCGTGCCGGTTCTCGAAAGCGTCGCGGTGCTTCTGGCGGAGAGCCACCACCGCGGACATGTCGACCTCGTTGAAGGTGGTGAGCAGCGCAGCGACGCGCTGCGCCTCGACCAGGCGCTCCGCGATCCGTTTTCGGATCGGCGACATCGGTACGATTTCTTCCGCGCGTTCGCCGGCGCTCTCGCGCAGCCGACGCACGGCGTGCTCTGCCTCTTCTTCGGCACGGCGATCCTTCTTGCGGTCCTTCTTGTCGCGATCCTTGTCCTTCTTCCCTTTGGCCTTCTTGTCCTTGGGCTGATCGGCGTCCGAGTCCTGGGCGTCTTCGGCGGTGTCGTGCTCCGCGTCGGGCTCCGAGAGCGCCGCGGCGTGACGCTCGACGTCCTCTCGCAGCAGGCGACCGCTGGGGCCGGTGGGCCGCACCTGGTCCGCCTCGAGCCCGTACTCTGCGAGCGCCCGGCGCGCCGAGGGGAGCACGTGGGCGGCGGCACGCGCCCCTGTCTGCCTTGGCTCGGATGGAGAAGGCTGGCCGGGCTCCGCGTCGGACTCGCCCTCCGACTTGGGGCTCGCGGCGTTCGCGGACGGACCCGTGCTCGCCGACGAGCCGTCGCTCTCCGCGATGACGCCGATGATGTCGCCGACTGCGACCGTCTCTCCCTCCTGCCGCGAGATGCTCACCAGAACCCCGGCTACCGGCGCAGGGAGCTCGACCGTGACCTTGTCGGTCTCCAGCTCTGCGACCGGCTCGTCCTTCTCGACGGTGTCGCCCTCGGACTTGAACCATTGGGCGATCAGCGCTTCCGTGATGGACTCGCCGACCGAAGGGATCTTCAGCTCCACGCTCATGAAATGGCCTCGGAATGGAGAGAGGAAGGTGCGGAAGTCGGGTGGGCGCGGGTGCAGCGACAGCTCGCGGGGGCGCTCTGCGCCCTGGCATCCAACCTGGAAGCGTAGCAGGCGGTAACAGAGCGACCAGCAACGGAATGCACGGACAGCTCCCGACGACCCGAACCTCGACTCAGTCGAGGCCGGCGAAAGCCGACGCGATCAGCTCCGCCTGCTCGATGCGGTGGCTGGCCGACGACCCGGTTGCGGGGCTCGCCGACTCCGGGCGGTAGACACCGCGGAACGGCCGTCCCAGCAGCTCTTGGTCCGAGTGCAGGTGCAGGAACGGCCAGGCCCCCATGTTGCGCGGCTCTTCCTGGACCCAAACGACCTCGACCCCTGCGGGGTAAGGCCGGAACGCCTGGCGCAGCTCGTCGTCGGGCTGGGGGTACATCTGCTCGAGCCGCACGATCGCGACGTCGAGGCGGCCGCGCTGCTCCGCATGCTCCAGGAGCTCCCAGTAGAGCTTGCCGGTGCACAACAGGATCCGGCGGACCTCCCCGGCATGCTCTTCGGCGGAGGGTTCTCCGATCACACGCCGGAAGGTGCCGCGTTCGAGGTCGGCGAGGGTGGAGGTGACGCGCGGGCTGCGCAGTAGGCTCTTGGGCGTGAGCACGATGAGCGGCTTGCGCAGCGGACGGAGTACTTGCCTCCGGAGGAGATGGAAGTACTGTGCCGGCGTCGTGGGGTAGGTGACCTGGATGTTGTCCTCCGCGGACATCGTGAGCCACCGCTCCAGTCGCGCGCTCGAGTGCTCGGGACCCTGACCCTCGAAGCCGTGCGGCAGCAGCAGGACCAGGCCCGACAGGCGGTGCCACTTGTCCTCGGCGCTGCACAGGAACTGGTCGATGATGACCTGCGCGGCGTTGAAGAAGTCGCCGAACTGCGCCTCCCAGAGGATCAGGCCATCGGGGTAGTCGAGGCTGTACCCGTACTCGAATCCGAGCACCCCAGCCTCGGACAGCGGACTGTTGTGGATCTCGACAGGCGCCTGGTCGGGAGCGAGGGTGGAGAAAATGCAGTGCTGCGCGTCTCGCTCGACGTCGTGGAGCACGGCGTGGCGCTGGCTGAAGGTGCCCCGCTCCACGTCCTGACCCGTCATCCGGATGCGCGTTCCGCTGGCCGCGAGCGACGCGAGGGCGAGCGCCTCGGCGGTGGACCAGTCCAGCAGGTGCTCGCCCCCAGCCATCTGGCGGCGGGTCTCCAGGAGCCGCTCGATCTTGGGATGCGGTCGGAAGCCCTCGGGGTAGGTGACCAGACGCTCGAGCAGAGCGCGGCTGGTGGCCTCGTCGATCCCGGTGTCGACGTCCGGCACGTCCGATTGCCGGCCGCCCCGGAATGGCTGCCAGAGCCCTTGACCGGACTGGATGCCGCGGCCTCCCTCGGCGCGCCGGGCCGACTGCAGCGCCTCCTCGAGCTCGGCCTCCTCCTCGTGTATGAGCGCCTCTGCCTCCTCCCGGGTGACGCCGCCGAGCTGGAGCAGGTGGTCGAGGTAGTGCACGCTCACCGGCTGCCGCTCGCGGATCTGCTTGTACATCCGAGGGTGGGTGAATGCCGGCTCGTCGCCCTCGTTGTGGCCGCGCCGCCGATAGCAGTACATGTCGATGACCACGTCGCGACGGAAACGCTCCCGGAAGTCCATCGCGACGTCGACCACCTGCGCGACCGCCTCGGGGTCTTCGCCGTTGACGTGGAAGATCGGGATCTGGAGCATCTTGGCGATGTCGGTGGCGTACGTGTTCGAACGACCCTGGTACGGCGACGTGGTGAAGCCGATCTGGTTGTTGACGACCACGTGCAGCGTGCCGCCGACGGTGTAGCCGGGCAGCTCGCTCAGATTCAGCGTCTCCTGCACGACGCCTTCGCCCGCGAACGCGGCGTCGCCGTGGATCAGGACGACCATGCCGACGCGGCGCTCACGGTCGCCCTGGTGATCCTGTTTGGCGCGCACCCGGCCGAGCGCTACCGGGTTGATGTACTCGAGGTGGCTCGGGTTGAAGCACATCGACAGATGGATCGAATGGCCGGCCGCCGTCACCCAGTCGCTGCTGTGGCCGAGGTGGTACTTGACGTCCCCGCCGCCACGGAACTGCTCGGGATTGTCGTCCTCGAACTCGCGGAAGATCGTCTGCGGGTCCTTTCCCAGGATGTTCGACAGCACGTTGAGCCTGCCGCGGTGGGCCATCCCGAGGACGATCTCCCGGACACCGTGGGCGCCCGCCTTCTCCATCGCCAGGTCGAGCAGCGGGATGAGGCTCTCGGCGCCCTCGAGCGAGAAGCTCTTGGCTCCGATGTACTTCTTCTGGATGAAGCTCTCGAACACGGAAGCATCCGTCAGTCGCCGCAGGATGCGGAGCTGCGTGTCGCGGTCGAGGCGGATGTGGTTCTGCGAGGGCTCCATGCGCGCCTGGAGCCAGGAGCGCGCCTGCAGGTCGTCGATGTGCATGAACTCGACACCGATGAACCGGCAGTAGGTGCTTCGCATCCGGTCGTACAGCTCGCCGATGGTCACCACGTCGGGGCCCGGGAGGTTGCGGGCCGCCACCGGGGCGCGCAAGCTCTCCGGCCCGATCTGGAACGCTGAGAGCTCCAGCTCGGGCGGGAACGGCCGCTGGCCGAGAGGGTCGAGCTGCGCGGCGATGTGACCGCGGATGCGGAACGTGCGCACCATCTCGTCGACCCGGTGCTGGAGCAGGCGGGCCTCTTCGCTCGCCGCCTCGGACGCGCCGGTCCCTATGGGTCGAAAGAGGGTGGACGACTCGAAGGTCGGGCCGATTTGGAGGGAGCCGTTGCCGCTGCCATTGCCGCTGAGTTGACGGAAGTACTCCCGCCAGTAGTGCGGCACCGAATCGGGATCGGATAGGTAGTCGGAGAGCAGGCTCTCGACGTAGCCGAGGCTCAAGCTGTGCAGGCTGGGTTCGCTCACAATGCGCTCCGCGGAGGACCCGCTTCCAGGCAAGGGAGGACGAGGCGGCTCGAGGGTTGCGCGGACCTCGTAGGTCGCGGCGGGGACGACCGACCGGACAGTAACGCGGGGTCGAGCACGATTCAACCGCGACCGGCTTGGGCCGCTGCCTGGCACCCGTAGACTCTCGCGGTTTGCCGAGACCTCCAGGGTGCGCCATCGGCTTTGGAAAGAGGGAGCGAGACTTGGAGCTGGATCGGACCGAACCGGGAGACGTACCGCCGCTGATCGTCGCCGCTCCGGAGGGCGAGACCCACGGCGCTGGTCGGCGCGAGCTGAAGGCGGTGCTGCGCCTGGCGACCCCTGTCGTCCTGGTGCAGATCGGGCAGCTCCTGTTTGGCGTGGTCGACACCATGATGCTCGGTCGCGTCTCCAAGGAGGCGCTTGCCGCGGGCGCCCTGGGCCACGCCATCAGCTTCGGCATCCTGGCGGTGCCGATGGGCCTGCTGATGGCGCTCGATCCACTGGTTGCCCAGGCGCACGGCGCCGGCGACCGCGACCGCGCGGCGCGTCACGTCGCGCGCGGGTTGGTGGCGGCGCTGTACCTGTCGTTGCCGGCTTGTCTGCTGATCGGAGGGGTGGGCCCCTACCTCGGACTCCTGCGCCAGCAGCCGGAGCTGGTGCCGCTCGCGAGCCAGTACCTGCTGGCTCTGGTGCCGGGCGTGCCCGCTTTTCTGCTGTTTCTCACCCTTCGCCAGACGCTCCAGGCCATGAGCATCGTACGGCCCGCGATGATCGCGGTGGTCGTCGCCAACACGATCAACGTGTTCGCCAACTACCTCCTGATTTTCGGCGGCCTCGGTCTGCCGCCGTTGGGCGTGCTGGGCTCGGCGCTCGCGACTTCGCTGTCGCGGTGGACGATGTTCCTCGTGCTCGCGCTCGCCACGGGAAGCTTGCTGGGAGGTGCGTGGCGGCGGCACCTGCGCGGGTCCTGGCGACTTGCTGCCCAACGGGACCTGTTGCGTATCGGCCTGCCGATCAGCGTCCACCAGTCGCTCGAGTTCTGGCTCTTCACGACTGTGGGTCTCCTGATGGGCGCCCTGGGCGCTGCGGAGTTCGCGGGCCATCAGATCGCGTTGAACCTGGCGGCGCTGTCCTTCATGGTGCCGCTCGGCATCGCCGGTGCCGCAGCCACGCGAGTCGGCAACGCCGTGGGACGGCTCGACGCCTCGGCGGCCAAGCGCGCGGCAACGGTGTGCCTGCTCCTCGGTGGTGCCGTGATGGTCGTCTCGGCCGCCGCGTTCTACTTGCTGCCGCGGCAGCTGGCGCGCCTGTTCACCCCTGACACCGAGGTTCTGGCGATGGCTGCCATGCTGATCCCCGTGGCCGCCGCGTTCCAGATCGCCGACGGCACGCAGGTGGTCGGCGCCGGCATCCTGCGCGGCGTCGCCGACACTCGCTTTGCCGCGATCTGCGCGCTCGTAGGCTTCTGGGGTATCGGTCTGCCCACCGGCATCCTGCTGGCGTTCCCCTTCCGGCTCGGTCCTGCCGGGCTCTGGTGGGGTCTCACCGCGGGCCTCGCCGTTACCGCGGCGCTGCTGGTCCTTCGGATCCGCCGGCGGCTGCAGCGACCGGTGGCGGAGCTGCTGGCGGAGAAGGCCCCCCTCGTCGATAATCCGTCGCTCGCTCCGCACGGCGGAGCGCCGGAGGAGGAGACCCCATGGGCGACAAGGTAGTTCTGGCATACAGCGGCGGGCTCGACACGTCGTGCATCCTGCACTGGCTGAAGGTGGAGCGCGGCTACGACGTGGTTGCCTACATCGCGGATGTCGGACAGCAGGAGGATTTCGAGCTCGGCGTCGCGCGCGCCCGCCAGATCGGCGCTTCGAGCGTGCACGTGGTCGATCTCAAGGACGAGTTCGTCCGCGACTTCATCTTCCCTGCAGTCGCCGGCAACGCCGTGTACGAGAACCGGTACCTCCTGGGCACGGCCCTGGCGCGACCCGTGATCGCCAAGCACCAGGTCGAGATCGCGCGGCGAGAGGGTGCGCGTGTGCTGTCCCACGGCGCCACTGGCAAGGGCAACGACCAGGTGCGATTCGAGCTCGCCTACGCGGCCCTGGCGCCACGGATGGAGGTGGTGGCCCCATGGAAGGACCGCGCCTTCCTCGACCGCTTCAAGGGCAGAACGGACCTGCTGCGCTATGCGCAGGAGCAGCGGATCCCGGTCGAGGCCACGGCGGAGAAGCCCTACAGCATGGACGAGAACCTCATGCACAAGAGCTACGAGGCCGGCATGCTCGAGGATCCGATGTTGGAGCCGCCAGCCGAGATGTTCCACCTCACTGCGTCGCCGCTCGACGCACCCGACGAACCGGCGCGTATCGAGGTGCACTTCGAGGACGCCATGCCGCGTCGCGCGATCGACCTCGAGACCGGCGAGGAGCACACCGAGCCGCTGCCGCTGTTCCAGTTCCTCAACCAGATCGGCGGACGGCATGGCATCGGACGGATCGACATGGTCGAGAATCGTTTCGTCGGCATCAAGTCGCGCGGTGTCTACGAAACCCCGGGAGGCACCATCCTGCACGCCGCGCTGCGCGACGTCGAAGGGATCGCGATGGACCGCGAGGTGCTTCGGCTGCGCGACTCGCTCTCGCCGAAGTTCGCCGAGCTGATCTACAACGGCTTCTGGTTCAGCCCAGAGATGGACTTCATTCACGCCGCCTTCGCGCAGGCGCAGGCGATCGTCGACGGCCGCGTGCGCCTACAGCTCTACAAGGGCGGCATCCAGGTAATCGGACGCGAGTCACCGAGCTCGCTCTACGACCGCGCGATGTCGTCGATGGACGTGGAAGGCGGGTATGACCAGTCCGACGCGCGCGGCTTCATCCGCATCAATGCGCTGCGGTTGCGCGCACACCGTGTGATCGTGCGGGGGGCGGCGGAGCGACACGGAGAGAGCTGAGGCGGTGGGAAAGGCAGCGGTGGAGCGCGTTGGGGATAGTGAGCAGCTAGCCGCCTACTTGGCCTGGAAGGCTTTGGCGGCGGCGAGCACTGCCCCCGCGGGTATGCGCGCGCGGTAGTCGGGGTTGACGTACGAGAACTGCACGCGACCCTCCGCGTCGGTGAGGAATACCCCAGGCACCGGGAGCATGTGGTGCGTCTCGCCGGACGCAGCCTCGAGGTCGATCGAGTACCTCTTGTACTGCTCGACCGTCGCGTCGTCGACCAGGAACGCCAAGCCGAACGCCAGGGCCGCCGCGCCTTTGGCATCGGAGTAGAGGCGCCAGGTTAGCTCGTGCCGGTCCAAGGTCTCGCGGAGCTTCTCGGGCCGGTCCGCCGACAGGGCGAGGATCTGGTATCCGAGGCCCTGGAGCTCCGTCTCGATCTCGCGCAGCTCACCGAGCTGCGTGTTGCAGTACGGTCACCAGCCGCCGCGATAGAACAGCAGCAACGTGGGCTTGCCGAGGACGATCTCCCGCAGGTCGGCGGCCTGGCCGTCGACGCTCCGGACCTCGGCGGAAGGGACCTCCGAGCCGATCAGGAGCGGTCGGATCTCGGTCGGCGAGCCGGCGGGCGTGGCTAGCTGGCGCGCGAAGGACGACCCGGCCGCGAGGCAGATCGACGCTACGAGCAAGGAAATCACGGGGTCACGGCGGTTCAAGTCACGGCTCCCAGGTGCCTCCGAGGGTGCCTCCGAGGTGCACTGTCGGCTGCCCGGCTGAGTCGGCGAGTCATCCGAGAACGAGTCTATCAAAGGGATGCCTGGGCTCGGGGTGGGGTAGTCGCTCTCGAGCCACTACCCGAGGTGGAGTGTTACACTCGCGCCATGCGCCTCGAGACGAAGCGAGAACGGGATGTCACGGTGTTGTCGTTCCATGGCCGGCTGGTGGCCGGAGTCGGCGATGTTCAGCTCCGAGATGCGATCAACGAGCTGCTGGCCAAGGGCGAGAAGAAGATTCTCGTCGACCTCACGCACGTTACCCACATCGACAGCTCCGGGATCGGCGAGCTGGTCGCGAGCCGTCGCATCTGCCATCGCTTCGGCGGTGCGCTCAAGTTCGTCAGAGGCGGTGCCACCGTCGAACGCGTGCTCAGCATCTCCCAGATCCTCCCGCTCTTCTCCTTCTATCCGAGCCTGGATCAGGCGCTCGATGCCTTCGAGGCTGCGGAGGCATCCAGCGACGAGGTCTTCCAGGAGGCCTGACGACGCATCGAGTGAGCGTTGCCGTCGCTTCCGCCGGCTGACTCGGCCGGCGCGCCACAGTTGCCTGATCCTCTAGCGCATGACTCTCACCCGCAGCGCTCCGCCGGTGACCGCAGGCGACCCGCCGCCGAGCCAACAAGTGCTCGTGGTGGAGGCGGATCCGGCGCCGGGTGTGAGGTGGCTCACCCTCGACAACCCACGCCGTCGCAACGCGCTCTCCGCCGGGATGATTGGCGCGCTGTTCGGCGCGCTGCGCAGGGCGGAGCAAGCCGAGACGGTGCGGGTGGTGGTCCTCGCGGCCAACGGTCCGGTCTTCTCGGCCGGCCATGACCTGGCCGAGCTGCGCGACGCGGCGGCGGCGGAGCGCGAGAGCGACGCCAGCTCAGGACGCGGAGGCGGCTGCCTGGTGGCTTTCCAGGAATGCAGCCGCCTGATGACCGCGATCGTGCGCCTGCCGAAGCCGGTGATCGCGTGCGTGCAGGGTCTCGCTACCGCTGCGGGGTGCCAGCTCGCCGCCAGCGCCGACGTGGTGGTTGCGGCCGAGTCTGCTGCTTTCGCCACGCCCGGCGTGAACCTGGGCCTGTTCTGCACGACGCCGGCCGTGGCACTCTCGCGCGCCGTGGGACGCAAGGCGGCGATGGAGATGCTCCTCACCGGTGACCCGGTCCCGGCGGAGCGCGCGCGCGAGATCGGTCTCGTGAACAGGGTGGTACGAGACGCCGAGCTCACCGAGGCGACGCTCGCGCTGGCGAGTCAGGTGGCCACCCGCTCCCCAGTGGCATTGCGGCTCGGCAAGACGGCGTTCTACCGCCAGCTCGAAGTGGGCCTGGAGGAGGCGTACGCGATGACCTCCGAGATCATGGCTCGGAACCTTCTCGACGAGGACGCGGCCGAGGGGATCGACGCGTTCTTCGGCAAGCGCGAGCCCAAGTGGTGAGAGAACGTCAGCGCGAGCTGGCCTGAGGAGGGAGCGCGATGGGCTGCCTGGCTTGGATCCTGGTCGGACTGGTCGCCGGCGCACTGGCGAGGTTGCTGCTACCGGGCAAGGATCCCGGGGGCGCCGTCGTCACCATCATCCTCGGCATTGCGGGAGCCTCGCTGGGCGGCTGGCTGGGCACCCAGCTCGGCTTCGGCAGCTTCGAGGGGTTCGACCTCCGCAGCATGCTGATGGCGGTCGGTGGCTCGATCCTGCTGCTGTTGGTCTTCCGGATGATCCGCGGGGCGAAGAAGAACGGCTGAGCCCACGCAGATGCCATGACCTCGGCCTCAGCCGAGCTCGCCTCAGCCGAGCACTCTGTAGCGCCCGCGGAAGAACACCAGCGGCGGGTCTTCTCGCTCGATCCTTCCCGCTAATGCCTCGCCGACGAAGATGTCGTGGTCGCCAGCTCGATGAGCGGCCGCCAGCCGACACTCCACGTGCGCGAGCGTCCCGTCGAGGATCGGCACGCCATGCTCGGCTAGGCGGAACGGCGCTCCGCGAAGCTCGCCGACCTCGGGCTCCTGCGTGTGCGCGAAGAGGTCCGACAGCGCGCGCTGGTCTGCTCCGAGCACGTTGACGGCGAAGCGCTCCGCGGCGAGGACCTGCTGGTGACAATGCGCCCGCCGGTCGACGCACACCAGCAGCAGCAACGGGTCGAGCGAGACCGAGCACACCGCGTTGGCGGTCATGCCGTGGAGCCGGCCGCGGTCGTTGGTGGTGATCACCGTCACGCCGGTGGCGAAGCTGCCGAGGAGGTCGCGAAATGCGCGGCTGTTCATGGCTCGTGGTCGTTGGGCCCTTGCGGGTTTGCAGTATCCCCAGTGGGTCGGCGACCGGTCAAGCGGACGGACGAGGCGGTTCTGGACGGGTAGTCTTCGCGCCATGCGGCTGGACCAGGTCACAGAGGCGCTCCGCGGGCGGCTCCTACCGGCGGAGAAGCCGGCCGCCGCGCCGGTGCACGCCGCGGTCGCTGGTGTTCTGCGGGAGGGTGGGCGTGGGGCCGAATTGCTGCTCATCGAGCGCGTGCAGCGGCCCGGCGATCCCTGGTCCGGACAGATGGCGCTACCGGGTGGCCGCGTCCAGGTCGAGGACCGCTCGCCGCTGCAAACCGCGATCCGCGAGACGCACGAGGAAACTGGTCTCGGGCTACACGGCGCTCCCGTGCTCGGGCGTCTCGTCGAACAGGCGCCTAGCAGCAGCGGCGGCTCGCTGCGCGTCGCCGGCTACGTCTTCTCGATGGGCGCAGAGTCGCCCGTCCTCCGCCCGAACCACGACGAGGTATCCGACGCGCTCTGGCTACCGCTCGAGTCGTTGCTCGAGCCGATCCGCTACCGCGACTACCGGTACCCGTTGCGACCCGAGATGGTGTTTCCCGCCGTGGCTGTGGACCAATCACTAGACGATGGACGGGCTGCCGGCACATCGGATACCGAAGTAAGGGTGATCTGGGGGCTCACGCTTCGCTTCCTCGCCGACCTCTTCGAGCGCCTGGGACGATCGTTCCCGGCCAGGTGAGAGTGTCCGCTCACGGCTGGATCGACGCGGCGCGGTTCT
The DNA here is from genome assembly GCA_035524895.1 of Thermoanaerobaculia bacterium. Classification (GTDB taxonomy): domain Bacteria; phylum Acidobacteriota; class Thermoanaerobaculia; order Multivoradales; family Multivoraceae; genus DATLFI01. The sequence goes on from DATLFI010000363.1 coordinate 11,327, forward strand.
CCTCGAAGATCCGCCGCAACTTGGCCACCCAGTTCTGGATTAGAACGACGCCACCCTGGTCTTCCTGGGCTGTGAGCTCGAGCACCAGGAAGCGTCCGTCGGAGTGAACCGCGTAGTTTGTCAGCCCGTCGACCTGGGTGTGCAAGAAGCGATCTTCGAACAAAGTCACCGGGCGTCCGGTGCGCAGCGCCCCGCTCTCATCGGCGAGCGGCTGTGCCACGAAGTGGGTCGGGGTGCGGTAGTAGATCTGCCGGCCATCGTGCGAGCAACGCACCTCCTGGGCCCCGCCGCGCGACACCTGCCGCGGCTCGCCGGGCTCGGGGTAGGGCTGCAGCCAGATCTCGCTCGACGTGTTGGCGGCGTCGACCGCGGCGGCGTAGAACACCCAGCGGCCGCTCGGGTGCATACAGGCCGACAAGATCCAGGCCGAGGACTCGAGTGTGCGGGTGGTGTCGCTGACTCGGTCGTAGACGCGCAGGCCGCGAGTCGACATGGGCGAATAGAGCACGTATCGCCCGTCGGGCGAGAGGTCCAGGAGGACGTGCCCGTCGTCGAGGTCGAGCAGCGGCGTCGGCTGCCCGCTGCCGTCGGCCGACTGCACGTAGGCGCGGAGGAAACCTTCTCGGTTGGAGGTGAATACGGTCTCGCGGCCATGGTTGGTCCAGAGCTGCCGGCTGTTGATCCGACCCGCCTGGGCCGGACGAGTCCAGGAGGCCGACTCGAGCTCGAGCAGCCAACGTTCCGTGCTGCCGTTCGCGTTGCGCACCGAGAGGCCCACGAAGCGCCCGTCGAACGACAGCGACGGGGTCTCGAAGCCGCGCCGCTCTGGTGCAGCTTCCCCCAGCCGGCGACCGTCGATCCCCACCCATACCACCGCGGCGAGGCCCTCCTGGCCGACGGTTCGGTAGAGCAGGTCGCCGCGCTCGTTGAGGTCGAACGCACCGAAGTCGTTGGCGACGAAGAGGTCGGAGCGGACGCTGGTTTCGACCGGGCGTGGCTCGCTCGCCAGCTCGCTCCGCGAGAGGTCGATGCGCGCCGCCCACAGCGTGTTCTCGCGATAGAACACGAGGAAGTCGGGCGCCAGGAAGTACGGTCTCACGCCCTCGACGATGTGGCTTAGCCGGCCGGACTCCAGGTCCAGCAACTCGATCTCGAACCAGTAGCGGGAGCCGGCAGCGCTCGGCGCATGGGTGAGCAGCAGTTGGGTGCCCGGGATGGGTCCGCCGGCGACGAAACCGCGACCCAGCAGCGTGCTCTCGCCGCCCGCCGCGGGCATGCGCCAGAGCTCGGTGCCCTCGCGGTTGGCCATGTTGCGCAGGCGGTTGAAGTAGAGGTAGCCGTCCGCCGCGAGCCTGCCGTTCCAACCGTCGTCGACCAGTGGCAGGACTCCGCCGCCCCCCTGCAGCGTCACGCTCAGCAGCACGCGCCCCTGGCGGTACGTGAGCGCTTTGGCATCGGGCGAGAACCAGTACACGGTCTCTACCCCTTCCGTGCCGGGGATCGGGCGCGACTCCAGGCTGTCGAGATGGCGAAGAAAAAGCTGGCGGCGTCCGGGCTGCTCGCCCACGAACGCCACCGAACGGCCGTCGGGAGCGAGCGCCACGCTCTTGCCCTGGAAGCCGCGCGGCAATGGCAGCTCGAGCTCGGTGACCGTCCAGGTGGCGAGTCGCGAGTCTTCTGCCTCCGCGTCGACCCGCGCCCCGAGAACCATGCGACCGAGCAGCAGACCCAGCACCAGCCCGGCGAAGGCGGCCGCCCCTAGCCAGGCAAGGGCCTGCGGGAGCGCTCTGGAGGCGACCCGGCTCGCTGAGGAGTCCCCGGTACCCGCCGCGATTGCCTCGAGCTCGAGCGCGAGGTCGTGACTGTCTTGCCAGCGTTCTTCGGGGTCCTTTTCCAGGCAGCGCGAGATCACCCACTGCAGCCGAGGCGAAGCTCGTGGCTGATGGACCCTCAGCGCCTTGGGCTGCGAGCTCACGACGGACGCGATCAGCTCGGCGGCGTTCGCGCCGCCGAACGGCTGCCGGCCCGTGACCATTTCGTAGAGCACCACCCCCAGCGCGAAGACGTCGCTGCGGGCGTCTGCCGGGTCTCCCGAGATCTGCTCCGGTGACATGTAGTGCGGGGTGCCGACCCAGGCGCCGGTGCGGGTGAGCTGCGGCGGCGGCGTCGCTCCTTGCGTGTCGCTGGTCAGCGCTCCGGGTCGGTCCGTAGCCTTGGCTAGACCGAAGTCGAGCACCTTGGCGCCGCCGCGGGTGAGCATCACGTTGCCCGGCTTTAGGTCGCGGTGTACCAGGTTGCGGCGGTGGGCCGCCGCGATTCCGCGGGCGATCTGGGCTCCGCTGCGGAGCGCCTCGTCGAGCTCCATGGGCCCGCGCCGCAGGCGGTCCCAGAGCGTCTCGCCCTCGAGGTACTCCATTACCAGGTAATCGAGACCGTCTACGTGGCCGACATCGAACACCGTACACACGTGCGGGTGCGAGAGCTGGGAGGCGCTCCGTGCTTCGCGGTGCAGGCGCTCGCGGAGGTTCTCGGTGTCGACCAGCTCGGCGGGCAGCACCTTGACCGCGACCTCGCGATCGAGGCGAGAGTCGCGGGCGCGGTACACCTCGCCCATGCCGCCTTTGCCGCGGAGCGCGAGGATCTCGTACGGCCCGAGTCGACGGCCCGGTAGGAGGGTCATGGCTGGCTCAGATGTTACTCCCGCCGATGTCGCGAACGGCCGACAGGCGCCGGAGCTTGGTCGCCGGCGTTTCTTCTGCGACTGGCGTCGCCTCAGGCTCGGTCGGCGGTGATGGCGCCGATGAGCGCGTCGCACATGGCCGAGGTCGTCGCTTGGCCGCCGAGGTCGGGCGTAAGCGTCGCGCGCGCCTCGAGCACCTGGCTGACAGCAGCGCGGATCCGCTGCGCGGCGGCCTCCTGGTCGAGGTGGCGCAGCAACGCCACGGCGGGCCGGAGGAGCGGCAGCGGATTGGCGGTGCCGGCCCCGAGGATCTGCGGCGCGTCACCGTGCACTGCCTCGAAGACGCGACAGTCGTCGCCGACGTTGATGCTCAGACCAGCCGAGATGCCGCCGGCGAGACCGAAACCGAGGCTGCTCAGGATGTCGCCGTAGAGGTTGCCGGTCAGGATCAGGTCGAACCTGTAGGGGTCGAGCACGAGTTGCATGCAGCAGGCATCGACGATGCTCTCCCGGGTCTCGATCTCGGGATGCTCGGCGGCGATGCGCCGGAACACGTCCAGGAAGAGACCGTCGGAGCGCTTCATGATGTTCGCCTTGTGCACGAACGTCATGTGCTTCCTGCGGTTCTGTGCGGCGTAGTCGAAGGCAAAGCGGGTGACCCGCTCGCAGGCGGTGCGGGTTACCACTTTGAGGCTCTGCACCACTCCCGCCGTGATCTCGTGCTCGATGCCGCGGTAGACGTCCTCGGTGTTCTCGCGGATCAGCACCACGTCCAGACCGGGGTAGCGGGTAGGCAGGCCGGCGAAGGATCGGATGGGCCGGATTCCGGCGAAGAGGCCGAGGCGCTGGCGCAGCTCGACGTTGGGGTTGCGGGGTCCGCGCAGGACGGTCGCCTCGGTCCCCGCGCCCGTACCGCCAGGGCCGAGCAGGCGCGTCTTGAGGCCGAGCCCGCACGTCCGCACCGCCTCCACCACCTCGTCGAGCAGCGAAGTGGCCGTGTCGTCGGTGACGCGAGGCACGTCGACGCGCAGCCACTCGATCGAGGTGCCGGCGGCCTCGAGCACTCGGAGCGCGTGCGGCATGACCTCGGTGCCGACGCCCTCGCCGACGATCAGTGCGACGCGCGGCGGCCTCGCTCCGGCGCTCAAGCTCCTGCCTCTCCGCTAGCGGCCTCGGAACGGAGATCCAGCAGCCGCAAGAGCTCCGTCGTCAGCTCCGCGGTGCCCGCCTTCCCGCCGAGGTCGCGGGTGAGCACGCTGCCCTCGCGCAGCAAGCGCTCGACGGCGGAGCGCACCCGATCCGCAGCGCGCGCTTCGCCGATGTGTCGCAGCATCATCTCGGCCGACAGCACGAGCGCGATCGGGTTGGCCACGCCCTGCCCGGCGATGTCGGGCGCGGTGCCGTGCACCGCCTCGAAGAGCGCGTAGCCGTCGCCGATGTTGGCACCAGGCACCATACCGAGCCCGCCGACCAGGCCCGCGCAGAGGTCGCTGACGACGTCGCCGTCGAGGTTGCCCATCACCAGGGTGTCGAACTGGGAAGGGTCGCTGACGAGCGCCATGGCCAGGTTGTCGAGTGGCAGGTAGCTCACCTCCAGGTACGGATACTCCTCGGCGATCTCGCGCGCACACTCGAGGAACAGGCCGTCGGAGAGTCGCATCACCGAGGCCTTGTGCACCACGGTCAGGCCCTTGCGCCCGTGGTTGCGGGCATACTCGAACACGAAGCGCAGGAACCGCAGGGAGGCGCGGCGGGTGACGATCTTGAACGCCTCGACCACGCCATCGACCACCTCGTGCTCGACACCGCTGTAGAGGCCCTCGGTGTTCTCGCGGAACACGATGAGGTCGACGTTCTCGTAGCGCTGGGCTCTGGTCGAGGGCAGGGTTCGGACCGGCCGCACGCAGGCGTAGAGGTCCAGGTCCTGGCGCAGGGTGACGTTGACACTGCGCCAGCCTTTCGCGATCGGCGTTTCGAGCGGGCCCTTGATCGCGATGCGGTTGCGCCGGATCGACGCCAACGCCGCCTCGGGAAGCGGCGGCAGGCCCTGGGCGACCGCGCCTCCGCCCGCGACCTGACGCTCCCAGCGGATGCGCCCCTCGGTCACGTGGTCCACCACACGCACCATGGCTTCGGAGACTTCGAGGCCAATGCCGTCGCCGGGCAGGAGTGTGATGGCGTAACGCATCGCGGGGCGGATTGTAGGGGAAGGGAGAGGGCGTGTGGTGGCTCGAGTGGATGCAGCGTGAGCACGGGCCGTGACCGTGGGGTCGAGGACCCGCACTATCCTCGTCGCGCGTCCCTGGTAGCCTTCCCGGCCCATGAAGACCTCCCTCCAGCCCGGCATAGAAGCCACCTTTCGATACCCGGTTACCGCGGACATGTCGCCCGAGCACCTGCCGGCCAAGGTGCTGTCGACGCCATCGATGATCGGGCTGATCGAGCGTTCCTGCCTCTTGGCGGCGCAGGCTCATCTCGACGAAGGCGAGACCACGGTCGGCACCCACGTCGACGTGAGCCACTGCGGACCTGCTTTTCCGGACGAAGAGATCTCGATCCACGTGCGGCTGCAGGAAGTACGGAAGCGACGGCTCGACTTCGCGGTCGAGGTGTCGTCGGCGCGCGGCTCGATATCCAGTGGCCGGCACGAGCGGGCGGTGATCGACCTGGCGCGCTTCGGAGACGCCGGCGCCGCGCGATAGAGCTCGACCTCGTCGAGCGCTACGTCGCGCGGCTCAGCCGACGCGCACTTCTATCAGCGCGGGGCCGGGCTCCGCGACGGCGCGCGCGAGCTCGGCGTAGAGCGCCTCGGCGGTCGTGACGCTGCATGCCGGAACGCCGAAGCTCTGTGCCAGACCGACCCAATCGACGCTCGGGTTGGAGAGCTCGGTCATCGCCAGGCTCTGCGGCCCCGGCTGTTGCACTCCGGCGCGATGCAGCTCGATCTGCAAGATCCGGTAGACGTCGTTGCGGAGCACCACATTGACGATGTCGAGACCCTCGCGCGCCTGGCTCCAGAGCGCCTGGGCCGTGTAGAGGCCCGAGCCGTCGCCCTCGAGCACGATGACCTTGCGACGGGGACAGGCGATCGCGGCGCCCACGGAGCAGGGGAGCCCGAAGCCGATGGCACCGCCGGGTAGCGCGAGGTAGGTATGCGCGGGAGCCTGCCCGGCCAGCTCGTAGTAGGGCCCGATACCGGTGATTCCTTCGTCGACGATGATCGCTCCCTCGGGCTGGGCGGCGACCACCGCGGCGGCGATGTTCGCGGCGTCGAGGGCGCCTCGGGGAGCTGCCGCCGTCGCCGCCGGCAGGTGCTGGAACTGAGCGGGCGCTCCCAGCGCCTCGGCCAGGTCCTCGAGGGCTTTGGGGACGTCCTCGTCGCGACCGGCCAGGACCTCGACCGCGACACCTTCGGGTATCAGGAGGCTGGGCCCGTCGCGGTAGCCGAAGAACGCGACCGGCTCGCGTGCTCCGGCGAGCACGACCTGCCTGGCGCCCATGAAGAAGGCCAGTGCCTGCTCGGGGAAGTAGGGGACTCTCGGCAGCGCCGGCAAGTGCGGTCCTCGCTCGAGCCGAGGCGGGAACGATTCGCAGGCGAGGCGGCACCCGGAAGCTGTCGCGATTCGCGCCGCTGCCAGGAGACCTCTCTCGGTCAGGGCTCTGCCTCCCAGCAGGAGGACAGTTTGCTGTCCCGCGTGCGCGGAGAGTTGCTTCCGCGCGAGATCGATGCGGTCGCCGTCGACCACAGCGATCGGCACCGGGGGCAGGGCGGCGATCCGCTCTCCGGCTTCGTCCCACTGGCAGTCCGCGGGCACGACCAGCGTGGCGCTGCCTCCGGGCAGGCGCAGCGACGCCGCGATCGCGTCGGCGAGGTCGCGCGAGAGCTGCCCGGCGTGGGCGCAGGTGCGCTGCCAGACCGACACCGCCGCCGCCAACAGCTCGACCTGGGACTCCAGCGGCGGATCGAAGTTGCGGTGCCAGGTGGCGTGATGACCGATCAGGTTGACGATCGGCGTAGCGGCACGCCGGGCGTTGTGGAGGTTGGCGATGCCATTCGCGAAGCCCGGGCCGAGGTGGAGGAGGGTCATTGCAGGCTTGGCGGCCATGCGGCCGTAGCCGTCGGCGGCGCCAGTGACCACCCCCTCGAACAGGCCGAGCACCGCGCGGAGACCCGGTTGCGAGTCGAGCGCGGCCACCAAGTGCATCTCGGTAGTCCCGGGATTGGTGAAGCACACCTCGATGCCGTGCGCGGCTGCGGTTCGTACCAGGATCTCGGCTCCGTTCATCCTCCGTCCCTTCCCTCTGGCTACCGACGCTGCTCTCCCGGCCGTTCAGGCGGCGCTTCGCGAATCGGCTTCCCCTGCACTTGCGCGAGGGGCAGCGCCGTGGAGCTCTTGATCTCGTTGAGCACGATACTGCTTCGGATCTTGTCGATGCCTGGTAGAGCCGTGAGCACCTCGACCAGGAAGCGCTCCAGGGCCCGGTGGTTGCGCGCCACCACTTTGAGCAGGTAGTCGAACTCGCCGGTCAGCAAGTAGCACTCGAGCACCTCGGGGAGGGCGCGAATCGCTTCGCGGAAGCCCTGAACGGTCTCCGGTTGGTGGTGGGCGAGTGTCACGTGCACGAAGCAGAGCAGGTCGAGGTCGACCGCCTCCCTGCGCACCAGAGCGACCTGCCGCAGCAGCACGCCGCCGTCCTGTAGCTTGCGCAAGCGTTTCTGGATTCCCGGCGGCGAGATCTGCAGGCGGCGCGCGAGCTCGGCCGCGCTCACGCTGGCGTCCTCCTGCAGGACACCTAGGATCTCCAGGTCACGCGCGTCGAGCTTCATCGGCACTCGCTGGAATTCACCCTTGCCGCATTGCCTGCCGAGCAACGCGCGCTGCGGATGCCACAGCTCGTTCGAGCCTCGGTAGGCTCAGGGAGACTAACAGGGACCCGATGGACCCTTCGTCCATGAGACCTTGGGGGCAGGCACCGGGCTCCGCTCTCGGACGTGGTTACAACTCGATTCGAATATGAGCTAGTTGGTTCATAGTACCAACCACGCTGACGGCTGTGGTTGGCGATGGTATACTGCGTGCGTCCTCGAGACGCGGCCGCAAGCGCCCGCCGTAGCTGCACTTTTCCGGCTCATGACCCTCACCACGCCCACCAGGCCCCACCCCACCAAGGACTCGCCGGCCGAGTCCACGCTGGGGTCGCAACTCGCGCCCTGGATTCGATACCGCGAGCGCTCCCTCCTGCGGCAGATGGTCGCGACTGTCTCGCGACCCGGCGTGCGATCGCTCGCGGGTGGTCTGCCGGAGCTGGATCTGTTTCCTTCTGCGGAGATCGCGTCGGCGTTGCAGGTCGCGCTCCGCGACGATCCGCGAGCGTTGCAATACTCGCCGGCTCAGGAGGCTCTGAAAGAGCACGTCGTGGACTTGGTACGTCGCCGCGGAGTCGAGTGCAGCGTCGATCAGGTCCTGTTGACCTCTGGTGCGCAGCAGGGAATCGACATCGTGACTCGCTCCCTCCTGACCCATGGTGGCTCGGTGGCGGTCGATGCAATGACCTACCCCGGAGTGCTGCAGGCAACAGCGCCGCTACAGCCACGCTCTCTGAGTGTGCGGGGCGACCTGGAAGGTGGCCTCGACGTCGAGCACCTGGAGTGGCTGCTGCGCTCCGGGGAAAGGCCGGCCTTCCTGTACCTCATCCCGGACGCGCACAACCCGCTCGGAGTGAGCCTCGCCGCCGACCGGCGCATCGCGCTGGCCGAGCTGGTTCAGCGCTACCGCCTCCCGATCCTCGAGGACGACCCCTACGGCCTACTCTGCTACGACGGCTCGTTTGCCGCTCCCGTGCACACTCTGGCCGCAGACCGGGTGCTCTACGTCGGATCATTCTCGAAGATCCTCGCCCCGGGCCTTCGCTTGGGGTACCTGGTCGGCCCCCCCGATGTCGTGCGGCGGTTGTCGACCATCAAGGAGGCGAGCGATCTCGAGACCTCGGGCTTGACGCAGCGGGCGGTTGCCCGCCTGCTCGCGGAGCCGGGTTGGCTCGACGCGCACCTGGAACGGTTGCACGAGGTCTACCGCCCCCGGCGCGACGCCATGCTCGTCGCGCTCGAACGACACTTCGCCGGCCGCGCGACCTGGTCGCGGCCGCGCGGCGGAATGTTCGTTTGGGTCGAGCTGGAGCAGGAGGTGGCTGCGAGGTCGCTCGACACCGAAGAGCTGCTCCGGCGCTGCCTCGATGAGCGCAACGTTGCCTTCCTGCCCGGGCGCGCGTTCGTCGCGACCACCGGCGAGGGCGAAGCGGCGGGCAGACGGTCCATGCGCCTCAGCTTTTCCAGCCTGGCCCCCGAGAGCATCAGCGAGGCGGTCGAAGCCATTGCCGATTGCATGAAAGCGATGGAATCGGTAGAAGAGGTAGAAGAGATGGAAGTGGCGAACGAGATGCAGCGGGAGAGCTCGCAGAAGGACGCACGAAAGGTCGGTCGAGAATGAGCACCCAACACGTTTTCGCAATTCCAGCTCGCACTCCACGGTTGATGGAGGCGAGGCGCCCCAAGGCGCCACTCCACGTCCGTGAGGCACCCGCCCCAGTCGGGCAGCGCGCTCTGCCCGAGGTGGCACGGCGCGTGTTCTCGATGGAGACGCCTTCGGTCCGAGAGTCCTTCACCCTGACGATCCCCCTGGATCTCCGCACCAGTGCCAAACCGAGAGCGGAGCTGTCCGCAGCAGGAGCAGGAAGATGACCGTGACAGCCGGAGCCCCCGCAACAGCGACCGCGCCGCGCGCACAACCCGACGCCGAGGACTTCTTCCCGGTCATCGGCTTCGATCACCTCGAGTTCTACTGCGGCAACGCGAAGCAGGCGGCCCTGTTCTACGAGCGGTGCTTCGGCTTCCGCCGGGTCGCATACCGCGGGCTCGAGACCGGCGAGCGGGAGAGGGCCTCGCACGTTCTCGAGCAGGGCAAGATTCGGCTCGTCCTGTCGACGGCGCTGCATCCACACCACGAGATCGGCCGGCACGTGCTCCGCCACGGCGATGGGGTGAAGGTCATCGCGCTCCAGGTTCCCGACGCCGTGCGCGCTTATGCCGCGGCGACCGCGCGTGGCGCGACAGGCGTGCTCGCGCCAACCGAAGAGCGCGACGAGCAAGGGGTGCTCCGGCGGGCCGCGGTGCAGGCCTACGGCGACACCTGGATGGCGTTCGTGGAGCGCGGCGACTACGAGGGAGCCTTCGCGCCCGGGTTTGCGCGCGTCGAGAGCGCACCGGGTCCCGGGGTGGGCCTGCTCTCCATCGACCACGTGGTCGGCAACGTCGAGCTAGGCAGAATGAACTACTGGGTCGACTGGTTCGCCAACGCCATGGGCTTCAGCCAGCTCATGCACTTCGACGACAAGCAGATCTCGACCGAGTACTCCGCTTTGATGTCGAAGGTGATGCAGGACGGTACCGGCAAGGTCAAGTTCCCGATCAACGAGCCGGCGGAGGGCAAACGCAAGTCGCAGATCGAGGAGTACCTCGAGTACTACCATGGTCCGGGAGTGCAGCACGTCGCATGCACGACGCGCGACATCATCGGCACCGTGACGCAGCTCCGCGACAACGGCATCGAGTTCCTGCGCGTTCCGAACACCTACTACGAGGAGCTCGAGGGCCGCGTCGGCAAGATCGACGAACCGGTCGAGAAGTTGGCCGAGCTCGGCATCCTCGCCGACCGAGACGACGACGGCTACCTGCTGCAGATCTTCACCAAGCCGGTCGAGGATCGCCCGACCGTGTTCTACGAGGTGATCGAGCGGCACGGCGCCCGCGGCTTCGGCGAAGGGAACTTCAAGTCGCTGTTCGAAGCCATCGAGCGAGAGCAGGCGGTCCGGGGGAACCTCTGACGTGGGGGTCCCAGGTGCAACCTGCGGCGTCCGCGCGCTGCGAGCCATGACCATCTCGTCCCGGTAGGAGCCGTACCATGACGTTCTACGCCCGAATGGGCCAGATCCCCCACAAGCGCCACACCCAGTTCCGCAGGCCGGACGGGTCGCTCTACCACGAGGAGGTGATGGGGATCCACGGGTTCGCCGGGATCCAGTCGATCCTCTACCACCTGCGCCCGCCGACTCGGGTGCAGGAGGTGGGTGCCGTGCCGGCGGACGGCTACTCGACTCCCGACTACGAGGACGGCGGCCCGCTGCGTCATCGGCACCTGCGCACGGCCGCCGTGCCTGCGGGCGGTGATGCGGTGGAGGGGCGAGTGCCGATCCTCGGCAACCAGGACGTCGTGCTTTCACTGGTGCGTCCGACGAAGGCCATGGATTACTGGTATCGATTCGCGCACGGCGACGAGGTGCTCTTCGTGCACGACGGCACCGGCGTGCTCGAATGCCAGTACGGCGTCCTGCACTATCGGCCAGGCGACTACCTGGTGCTGCCCACCGGTGTGCTGTGGCGCCTGGTGCCGGACGAGGGAGTGGAGCAGCGCCTGCTCGTGATCGAGGCGCACGGCCACATCGAGCCGCCGAA
>DATLFI010000364.1:0-9400 GCA_035524895.1 Thermoanaerobaculia bacterium
GGCGCTGCGCGACGCCGAGCGGCGTTACGGCGTGCGCTTTGCGCTGCATGACGGGATCCGCGCGCGCACCCGCCACGCCATCACCTTCCGTGACATCGAAGCGACCGTGGTGCGGGCGCGCCTCGACGGCGTGGTGGGAGACGTCGCGGAGCAAGGTGCGGCGGGATGGTTTTCCCTGGCGGAGCTGGCCACCCTGCCGACCAGCTCGCTGGTCTCCAAGGCGCTGGGCGCCCTACGCCGGGCTGAGGCGGGAAGCGGCGCGCGACGCAGGAGATGATCGCGAAAGCAGCGCTCGTCAGGGCGCCGTGATCTCTTCGCTCTGGCCGCCGCCCGAGAGGATGTACCAGCCGATGAGCTTGTCGTTGCCCTCGCGCACGCGCTGCGCGAGTCGCCGACAGAGGATGCGCAGGACGCGAATGGAGGAAGCCTTGCGGATGTCGAGCAGTCGGTCGAGGACCTCCTTGCGGAGGCTGAGTACGGTCGCGCCGTCGGCATCCGCCTTGGCGTCGGCGCAGCGCGGCGAGTCGTCGATGAGCGCCATCTCCCCGAACAGCTCCCCTCTCCCCAGGAACGCGAGAGCTTCCTCGCCGGCGCCCGGGATGTGCTTGCTGATCATGATTCGGCCGGAGATCACGACGTAGAGCACGCGGCCCGCCTCACCATCCTGGAGGAGCGGCTGGTTCGGCGCGAGCTCCCAGGCTTCGGCGAGCGAGGCGAGGTAGTTCACTTCCATGTTCGACAGCCCGAGCTCCTGGAACACGCGCTGCCGCGTGGCGAGATCGACCGCTAGCGGAGTGGGCGGTGTCAGTGTCGCGGGCGGCGGCGGCAGGGCGTGCCGATGGAAGAAGCGTACGAGCTTCAAGTTGTTCGCCCGCAGCTTGCGCGAGAGGCTCTTCCACAGCGTCCAGTAGAGGGCTACCTCGAACGAGGAGTCGCCCTCGGCCGCTTGTTGGATCGCGCTCGGGTCGAGCGATAGCAGCTCGACCTCGGAGGCCGCCACCACGCTTCCGGCCCGCGGCTCGCCATCGAGCAGCGCGAGCTCGCCGAACATGTCGCCGGTAGCTAGGCGGGCGAGCAAGAACTCCCCGTAGGGCGTGGGTCGCCGGACCTCGACCGAGCCGCTCAACAGGAAGAACGCTTCGCGCGCTTCCTCGCCATCGCGGATGAGCACCTCGCCCTTCGGTGCCCGCCGGCGCGTCGTGCACCGCTCGAGCTGGGCGAGGTGCCCGCGCGTGAAGTGCGCGAGCCCGGGGTGGCGACGCAGTCGGTCCATCTCTCGAGTACTCTACCGAGCTATCGAGGCTTCGCCTCGGTCCCTATCGAGGCTTCGCCTCGGGCCGTCGACCGAAGCGAGAGGGGTGTTGTCATGGCAGCGAGAAAGGCGTAGAGACGGTCGGTTGGGGGACAGCGCTGCCGGTTCTCGGGCGGCCGGAGCCTGCCGCCCGCCTCCCCGGTAGAGCCAGCCGCCCGCCGAGCCTCGAGGCGGAGGACGGCCGCGACGGACGGATTTCCGGTCTCGCGAGCGGGGCCGCTGCTATCCTGCGCGCGCCCGCGGAGCCCTGGATGACCGACGCGATCCCTTTCGTAGGACTGCGCGCGCAGCTCGAGCGCCTGCGCCCCGAGATCGAGCGCGCGCTCGGGCGCGTCCTCGATCACGGTCAGTTCATCCAGGGGCCCGAGGTGTTCGAGCTCGAGCGGGAGCTCGAACGCTTCTGCGGCGCGCGCCATGCGGTGGCGCTCTCGAGCGGTACCGACGCTTTGTTCGTGGCGCTCCTGGCGCACGGCATCGGCCGCGGCGATGCGGTGCTGGTGCCGGCGTTCACGTTCACCGCCACCGCGGAGGCGGTGCTGCTGGTCGGCGCAGAACCGGTGTTCGTCGACGTCGACGGTCGCACCTTCAACCTCGACCTCGACGACCTCGAGCGGCGCCTCGCGGCGGTGCGCTCGGCGGGACGGCTGCGACCGCGCGCGGTGCTCGCCGTCGATCTCTTCGGGCTTCCCGCCGACTACCCTCGGCTCTGCGCACAGGCCGAGCGCGAGTCGTTGCTGGTGATCGCCGACGCCGCGCAGAGCTTCGGCGGCTCCCTCCACGGCGCACGGGTGGGAACGCTCGCGCCGGTCACCACGACCAGCTTCTTCCCCGCGAAGCCGCTGGGTGGGTACGGCGACGGCGGCGCGTTGCTCTGCGAGGACGAGGGGTTTGCCGCGGTCGCACGCTCGCTGCGAGAGCATGGCCAGGGGGCACAGCGCTACGAGATCCTGCGGGTGGGCCTGAACGGGCGGCTCGACAGCCTCCAAGCGGCGATCCTGCTCGTGAAGCTGCGCGTGTTCGCCGAGGAGCAGGCGCGTCGCGAGGACCTGGCCCGGCGCTACGACGAGCGGTTGCGGGCCGTGGTCACGGTGCCGCTGCGGCCCGAGGGCGCGGCGAGCGCCTGGGCCCAGTACACCGTTCTGGTCGAGGAGCGCGATCGCGTGAAGGCGGTGCTCGAAGCCGGCGGCGTGCCCACCGCCGTGTACTACCCGAAGCCGATGCACCTACAGCCGGCCTACGCCGCATTTGGCGAAGGGGCGGGCTCCATGCCGGTGAGCGAATGGCTGTGCGGTCAGGTGCTCAGCCTGCCGATGAATCCGTACCTGTCGCCGTCGCAGATCGAGAGGGTGTGCGACGCGGTGGTCGAGGCCGCGGGCGGCTGAGCGTGGAGTCGGCCGGTCAGCGACCGACGACTTGCTCGATCACGTCGAGCGCGCAGTCGAGCTGCTCCTCGGTGATGGTGAGCGGCGGCACGACCTGGAGCACGGTACCGCGGTGGCCGCCGGCCAGGGCGATCACTCCGCGGCGTAGCGCCTGGTCGGCCCAGCGGTGCGCGACCTCGGCGCGGTCGGACTCGATTCCCCACAGCAGCCCGCGACCGCGTACCGGGACCGGCAGCGATCGCAACCGAGAGCCGGCATGCTCCCCGAGACGCCGGGAGCGCGCGACCAGGTCCTCTCGCTCGAGGACGTCCAGCGACGCCAGAGCGGCCGCACAAGCCAGCGGGTGAGCCAGGAATGTCGCCGTGTGGAGCGCTTCGCCGTTCCCGGGCCAGCACTCCAACAGCGCGGCCCTGCCCAGTACGACCGCGATCGGCAGACCGCCGCCGAGCGCCTTGCCGAGGCACAGGAGATCGGGCTCGTAGCCGTCCGTCTCGCTGACGAAGAGCTCGCCGGCCCGTCCGAAACCCGTGAACACCTCGTCGGCGATGCGCACCAGGCCGTGCTCGGCGCACAGGGCCCCCAGGCGCGAGAGCCAGCCAGCAGGCGGCAGCAGCACGCCCTCGCGTCCGACGATCGGCTCGACCAGACACGCCCCCAGACGGCCGGCCCCTTGACGCAGAGCCTGCTCCAGCTCGGACTCCGGGCAACCGAACGGCAGGCGCACCACCCAGGCGCCGAGGCGCGCGGCAAATGGGTCGCGGAAGGCTGGACGCGACGAGACGGCCAACGCGCCCAAGGACAGGCCGTGGTACGAGGGCGAGAACGCGAGCACGCCGGGCCGCTCGGTCGCCAGCATCGCCGTCTTGAGCGCGATCTCGACTGCGTCCGAGCCCGAGACGGCGAAGTAAACGCGCGCCGGGAACGGGGCGAGGCCGACCAGGCGGCCGGCCAGCTCGACACGTGCCGGATGGGCGGCGACGTCGCCCAAACCGTGGAGGAGCCTCCCGCCCTGCTCGGCGATCGCCGACAGCACGCGGGGATGGCGATGGCCGATCGCCGCGACGCCGAAGCCCGATGTGAGGTCCAGGTACCGGTTGCCGTCGACGTCGAGCACGTTGGACCCACAAGCCTCGGCCCACGGCACCGCGAGCTCGTCGCCGCGCACCGTGTCGACGCCGGGTGCCTCGAACCGTCGCAGGTCGCGCGCGAGGGCGCGGGCGCGAAGGCCCGGTGGCTCGCAGCACATCAGCGGCAGCTGATCGCCGCGCTCCAGGCGGCGCGGAGCAGCCTGAGGCGACGAGGTCGGCGGCCGGGACATGGGCGATTCCCCTGAGTCTCAGAGGTCGCGCCGGCCGACCAGCGACCGGGCGAGCGTGACTTCGTCGATGAACTCCAGATCGCCGCCGACCGGGAGGCCGAACGCGAGCCGCGTGACGCGAGCGCTCTGCCCGCGCAACACCCTCGCCAGGTAGAGCGCCGTCGCCTCTCCTTCCACGTTGGGGTTGGTCGCGATCACGACTTCCTCGATGCTCGTCAGGCGAGCGACCAGTCCTTGGATCGCGAGCTGGTCGGGCCCGATGCCGCGCTGCGGCGACAAAGCCCCGAGCAGCACGTGGTAGAGCCCGCGGTACTCGCCGGTGCGCTCGATCGGCTCGACGTTGAACGGTTGCTCCACCACGCAGATCCTGCTCCGATCACGCAACGGGTCGGAGCAGAAGCGACAGGGGTCCACCGCGGTGATGGTGTTGCACGTGCCGCAGTGGAACAGGCGGTCCTTCACCTCGAGGATCGCTGCGCAGAGCTCCTCTGCTTCACGGCGGGGCGTGCGCAAGAGGTGATGCGCTAGCCGGCTCGCGGTCTTCGGACCGATCCCGGGCAGCCGCGAGAGCTCGCCCACCAGGCGAGCCAGCGGATCGCCCGCCACGGCTCAGCCCAGCCCGAGGCCGGGCAGCCCCTGCATGCTGGTGAGGGCGCCGAGGCGCGATTGGATCTCCTCGTCGACCCGGCGCGCCGCGTCGTTGACGGCCGAGAGCACGAGGTCCTGCACCATCGTCGGGTCGGACGGATCGAGCACCTCAGGGTCGATCGTCACCTGCAGCACCTGCTTGTTGCCGCTCATGCGCACCGCCACCATGCCGCCGCCGACGGTCGACTCCACCTCGATGGCGGCGATCTCGCGCTGCATCTGCTCTTGGACTTCTTGGGCCTGCTTCATCATTTTCCGGATGTTCATTCCTGATCCCCCTGCGGCTCCCCGGTCCACTCTTCGCCGTCGGGCCCCTGGTCACGGGGCTCCACGGACTCGACCTCGGTCTCGAAGATCTGTAGCACCGGCTGGACCGCCGGGTGCCGGCTCAGCTCGGCCCGCCGGCTCTGGGCCGCCGCGCTGTCCCGTTCGTCGCTCTTGGGCGGTGAGCCCGCGGGCCGCGGTTCGACGCCAGGGGCTGGAGCCGTCCCGGCGCGGCCGCTCTCGCCGGCGGGCTCCGCGGGAGCTGGTGCGCGGCGAAGCTTCCAGCAGGCGCCCTCGCCCAGGGCTTCTTGCACGAGGCGGTCGAGCTGCGCGGCCAGGCGCTGTAGGGTCGACTCGGCGAATGCCTCGGTGACCTCGATCGAGAGGGTGTTGCCGTCGAGCGAGAGCCGCGCGCGCTCCAAGGCTGCCTTGAGCGTGGGCCGCAGGCGACCGGCGCGTTCGATCAGTGCCGGAAGGCCGGAACCGTCGGCGGGGGGAGGTGGAGGTTCGGGAGCCGTCTGAGTCGTCTGAGTCGTCCGATCGGGCTGTTTGGCCTGTCTCGTCGGACGGGTCGGACCGCTCAGACCAGCCCGAGAAGTCGTATCGCTCTGACTCGTGAGGCCGCCGGGAGACCCGCCGCCGGCGATCAGCGTCTCGAGACCCACCAGCCGCGGCAGCTCGGCGGCGCGCAGCCACGCCACTTCGACGGCCAGCAGCGCAGCCTCGCTGCGGCGCACCAGCGGCTCGCTCGACAACAGGTGATGCAACAGGCGGAGCAGCGTAGGGTAGCCCGCGCGGTCGGCCAGCGCGCGGAGGGCGACGGTTTCTTCGGTCGGGAGGTCCACGATGGCGGGGTCGGCCTTCAGCGCGAGATGGAGCGCGTCGCGGCAATATCCCAGGAACTGGGTGAAGGCGCCGCGCGGGTCCCAGCCGTGCTCCTCGATCTCCTCGACCACCAGGCGCGCCGCCACCGGGTCGCCCTCGAGCAGCGCCGCGAGGAGCCGATGGAACAGAGCGCTGTCGAGCCCGCCGAGGAGCCGCTTTGCGTCGTCGTCGGCGATCGCGCTGCCGCCGAAGGTGGCGAGCTGGTCGAGCAGCGCCACGGAGTCGCGCACGCTGCCTTCCCCTGCACGCGCGATCAGGCGCAGGGCGGTCTCGCTGGCCTCGATCCCCTCGGCCGTCGCGATGCGCCGCAGGTGCGCGGCCAGCACTTGCGCCGGGACGCGCCGGAAGTGGTACTCCTGGCAGCGCGACAAGATGGTGGCGGGCACCGCCTCGATCTCGGTCGTAGCGAAGAGGAAGACGAGGTGGGGCGGCGGCTCCTCGACGATCTTCAGCAACGCGTCGAAAGCCTGGCGCGACAGCCGGTGGATCTCGTCGATCACCACCACCTTGTAGCGGTTTCGAGCGGGACCGTACCGGAGACCTTCCGTGAGCTCTCGGACCTGCTCGACCTTCGAGTAGGTTGCCGCGTCGACCTCCTGCACGTCGAGGTCGGTCCCGGCCGTGATCTCGAGGCAGGCTCGACACTCGTTGCAGGGGTCCTCTGCCGGACCGCGCTCGCAGTTGAGGGCCTTCGCGAGCACCCGTGCCGCGGTGGTCTTGCCGACGCCGCGGATCCCAGAGAACAGGTACGCCTGCGCCACCCGACCCTCGCGCAGCGCGTTGCGCAGCGCGGTCACGATCGGTTCCTGTCCGACCAGCGCCGTGAAGTCTTGCGGGCGCCACTTGCGGGCGAGGACCTGGTAGCTCATCGGGCGGAAGCCGGGAGCGGAGCAGAGTCGAGGCGGTCCAGCGGCGAGTGAAGGGCTCCGGCTGGTCTGCGGCACTCGGGACGAGCGCCTTATCGCTGCTCCCTTCCGGGCCTGACGAGGTTCGGTGCCGCCCGATGCACAGGGCCCGAGCCCTTCAGCCGCGGCTGGGTCCGCCGCGACGGCGAATCGTACGGTCCCCAGCCGAGGGTGTAAAGCGAGGAGCGTGCCGAGACCCTGCGGCGGGGTGGAACAGGCGGCTGGCGGCGTGTCGCGCTGGGGAGGCAATGGGTGACGCTGCCTCGAGGCTGTCTCGCCGCGCGATGTCCTGCTAGAATCGGCGCTTCCGCCGGACGGCGGCCCGCGTTTGGATCCCCGCGGCAGCCTGCGCGGTGATCTCGATGCAGGACACGTCGTTCATGCGGGAGGCTCTCGATCTGGCGCGGCGAGCGGGAGCCGAGGGCGAGGTGCCGGTGGGCGCGGTGGTGGTGGGCGGGGGCCGAGTCATCGGTCGCGGCGCCAACCGCCGCGAGAGGACCGGCGACCCGCTGGCTCATGCCGAGATGATCGCGCTCGGCGAGGCGGCTCTCGGCCGGCCAGGCTGGCGCCTCGATGGATGCACTCTGTACGTGACGCTCGAGCCCTGCGCCATGTGTGCCGGGGCGCTGGTCAACAGCCGCGTGGACAGACTGGTGTTCGGCGCTCACGATCCCAAGGCGGGCTTTTGCGGTTCTCTCGGTGATATTGTCCGAGATTCGCGCCTCAACCACCGGCTGGAGGTGCGCGCTGGGGTCCTAGCGGAGGAGAGTGCGGCGTTGCTGCAGCAGTTCTTCGCGCGGCTTCGGCGCACCACGCGGCGGAACGACGATCTTTGACTGCTGTGCTTGGCGGCCTCGACGCGATGCGTCGCGGGCCGCGTCACGTGGAGAGGTGACCGAGTGGTCGAAGGTGCACGACTGGAAATCGTGTGTAGGGTCAAAAGCTCTACCGTGGGTTCGAATCCCACCCTCTCCGCCATCCGAGCAGGGCTCGCGCTCACCGGGCGACGGCTCAGCGCCCCGGCGATATCGAAGACGGACGATTGAGAAGACGGAGCTAGCAGGACCGGATACCCAGCAGACCCGAAGACCTCGAAGACCTCAGAGACGATGATGAGACACAGCAACGCGGAGAGGTGCCAGAGTGGTCGAATGGGGCGGTCTCGAAAACCGTTGACCGTTTACGCGGTCCGTGGGTTCGAATCCCACCCTCTCCGCCAACCTTCACGGCCCAATCGCGACCCAAGCAGTGGACTGGGCGCATCGAGAGTGCAGCCGCCGCGCGACCGAGTTGGCGCGCCGCGAATCCGGAAAGCCGAGCCTTTGCTGCCGTAGCCGGCGGCTCGAACGAGAAGGGGATCGAAAGTGAAACGCACGTTCCAACCGAACAACCGGCGACGGAAGAAGACCCATGGCTTCCGGGTCCGGATGCGCACCAAGAACGGCCGTGCCGTGCTGGCGCGGCGGCGGCGCAAGGGCCGCAAGCGCCTCTGCGTCTGAGCCGTGAGCTGGCTGGGGCCATGGAGGCACGCGGGCTGGCCGGAGGCGAGACGACCCGCCTGCGGCCGGAGGACCGGCTGTTGCGGCGCCGCGACTTCCAGCGGAGTTACCGCGAAGGCCGGCGCGAGCACGGCGTGGCCGCCGTGCTCCACGCGGCTCCGACGACCGGATACCAGGGGCGTTGCCGGCTCGGGATCACGGCGACCCGGAAGGTTGGGGGCGCAGTCACCAGAAATCGGCTCAAGCGCCAGGTGCGCGAGGTCTTTCGGCGGTCGAAGTCGAGGCCGGGGCTGATCGGACTCGATCTGGTGATCCACCTCAAACCCGAATCTGCGAGACTGGTGTTCCACGATATGAAAGAGGACCTGGATAGCCTCTTCGCCAGAATGGCGGCGCGCTGGGCCACTGCGCCAGGGCGGGAGCGATGAGGGCCTTCCTGCTCTGGCTCCTTCGCGGCTACAAGCGCTTCGTGTCGCCCCTGTTGCCACGGAGCTGCCGCTTCACGCCGACCTGTTCCGAGTACGCCCAGCTCGCCATTCGAGATCGAGGTGTGTGGCGAGGTCTGGTCCTGACGACTTGGCGACTGATGCGCTGCCAGCCATTCGCTCTCGGTGGCGTCGACCTGCCCTGAGCCCCACGCACGGGCAGGGGCGGTACGAGTCCCTGAGCAGCGCCCCGCAATGCCCCTTCGACACCCGTCTGTTCCGAAGACGTTCAACCCGAGTACGCGGCGAGCCTGGCTCGCGACGGAGTGTTAGTCACCGGTGGAAAGTCGCAGACTGTTCGTCGCCGCCCTGCTCTCGATGCTGGTCCTGCTGCTGTGGCGGTGGGCCTTTCCGCCGCAGCCTCCGGTACGTCCCGACGCGAGCGCCCAGCGGCCGGAGATCTCGGCCGGCAGCCCGGAAACGGGTGCGGTTGCTACCGCGACTCCTGCTGCGCCAGAGCCGGCGCCGGTGCCGGCCGCGGAGCCTGCCGTAGAGCGCCCTTTGCTCACCGCCGAGATCGAGTCAGAGGTTCGGGTCGAGACGGCGCAGTACACCGCGACCCTCAGCAACCGGGGGGCTGCGCTCACTTCACTGCATCTGGCCCCGCGGGAAGGCGCCGCCGGGAGTGGCGTGGAGCTGCTGAGGCAGCGAACGCCCGAGAAGGCGCGGGTGCTCTCCTTCGTGGGCCCCGATGGCGCGCCG
>DATLFI010000365.1:0-2159 GCA_035524895.1 Thermoanaerobaculia bacterium
CACATCGCGGCCAAGAATGGACGGCTGCGTCGGCGCCGACGCTCCGAGATCGTCCTCGGCAGCGGTTCCTGACCACTCTGACCGCCTCTCCAGAGCGCACCTCGACCTCGGCGTCCCTCCGAACGCCGAGGCCGAGCACCAGTTGAGGGTCGATTCCGCCGCTTACGGCGTGCCCGGTGCCCTCGCTCGCGGCTCGCGCTCGCACTGACGCGGCACGAACTGCCGCCGTGGCGCGAAGCAGTTCGCACGGCTGTACGGGTGCCGCGCCAGAACCACGGCGACACCCATCGCCCGCTTACCGCGTGCTCGATTCCGCTCTCGCGCCTCCTCGGCGATGCCCTCGATCATCGTGCGCACCTTCGCCTCAAGCGCCGGGCGCACGGCGAGCCGGTGGAGGACCTGCCGAGCCTGCCCGAAGGACCTGTGGTCGAGACCGGGATCGACGAGCAGCTGTTGGCCGAGCTCCCCGTCAAGCTCGCGGCCCTTTCGCCGCGCGCGCAGATCGTGCTCCCCATGCATTACCTGCAGTCGTTGACGCAGCGAGGTGTCGCGGAGGCGCTCGAGATCCCGATCGGAACGGTGAAGTCGCTCGCGCATCGCTTACGGGCTCACGTGTCTCCGGAGAGGCTGAGTCTCCTAGCAGCCCGTGGTGAACCCCCGCTCTCTGGGTTGGGCGGGCCTGCGTTGCTGCACTCGCTCGCTGAAGGCCTCGGACACGGCTAGCGGACCGCGCCGCGGCGGACCAAGTTGACGATGGCCAAGAGGACGATCGATCCCACCAGGGACAGGATCAGACCCATCGCGCTGAAGTCACCGGAGTTGATCGTGCCTTCCCCGAACATGGGAGTCAGCACGAAGCCGGCGATGAGAGCGCCGATGATACCGACGACGACGTTGAGAATGATGCCCTGCTGCGAATCGGTCTTCATGATGAGGCTGGCCAACCAGCCCAAGAGACCTCCGACGACGAGCCAGATGATCAGATTCATGCTTCCTCCCTCGTTCCAATCGTTGCTCCGATCGCGCTCGGCGTCACGGCCACACGGTCGTCCGCCTGCTAGGCTTCTCAACAGCAAGGCGCGTGCCAAACCGTAGACGCCCGATCCATGCCTTGGGCAGCAAGGGCCACGACGAGTGGGCCGGTAGCTCGTACACGTCCCAGTGCAAACCCGGGATGTGCAGACTGATGCCGACCCGGGCCCTGCGGGTCCCCTTGCGCAGCACGGCGTCCGCCGCCAGACCGCCAGGCGGCGCGTGCGGAGGAGCGAGCGGGATCTCGCTGTACCCGGCGACGTAGCGCCAACGCGCAGGTCGACGCGGAGCCAGTCGTTCCTCCACCGTCGCGAGCTGCTTGGCCCCGTCTGTCGGGCTGTCGGGCAGGTTGGGAGACGGTCGCCGCTGATCGCCGAAGCGGCTGGTGGAGATGTGCGTTCTGGGATGGTCGCCACGGTGCACACAGCGTCATTGGACCTCAGGTGGCATCCCCATCTCCACGCGCTCGCTTCACGGGGTGGCGGTGCCGGCGATGCCGGAAGAAGGCCAAGGACGTCGTTGGAGGAAAGTCGCTCAATCCTCCATCGCCGGCACATCGCAGCCAGAATGGACGGCTGCGTCGGCGCCGACGCTCCGAGATCGTCCTCGGTAGCAGTTCCTGACCCCTCTGACCGCCTCTCCAGTGGCTCCGAGGCCTTTGACCCCTTTCTTGGACGCCACCGGCAGAGCGACCTTTCTGGGGCGCCACCGGAAGAACGACCCGATGCGGCGTCCGACCGCTCACACCCCCAAGGGGGAACCTCGCAGGATCGCCGAGGGGAAACGGCGTCTACGCCTGCCCCTTCACCGTCTCCCGAGAGCTGCCTCGAGCTCCCGATCCCAGTTCAGCACGACGATCAGGTGACCCTTGGAAGGGTCGCTGCGACGGAGCATGAGGAAGCGGCCGTCGGCGGCGACGTCGTAGTTGGCATTGCCGACGATCTCGTGGTCGTAGTCTCCTTCGAAGAGTGGAGTCGGCAGGCCGAGCTCGATGCCATCGCCGTCCACTTCGATCGGAACCGCCATCATCCTCCGCTCCTCTCGATAGAACAGCTCGCGACCATCCCTCGACCACACCGGCTCCGTGCCCCCCGCCGTCGAGATCGTCCATCGAGCGCCCCCCTGCG
>DATLFI010000366.1:0-17782 GCA_035524895.1 Thermoanaerobaculia bacterium
CGCGTTCAACCCGCCGGAAGGCATTCCGCGAGAGCTCTACATCCCCGAGCTGGATCAGTACCGCGCCGAGGTCGGTGGATCTTCCTACGTCATCGCGGAGCTCGACGGCGCCTTCACCAAGTACTGGGAGGCCGGCCTCGAGAGCGAGTGGCGCGGCGACAGATCGTACGTGCGTGGCTCCTACGTCTGGAGCCACTACTACGGCAATTTCGACCAGGACAACAGCACCACGACCAACGACGCGGCAGTCTTCATCGGCTCGTCGTTCATCGCCGACGGTGCCGGTCGCCAGGTGTGGGACTTCAAGTACGGCGACCTGCGCGGCGACCGCCGCCACCAGCTCAAGCTCTACGGCTACCGCGAGCTGCCCTGGAACGCCAATGCCGGCGCCTTCGCGATCTTCCAGTCCGGCCAGCCCTGGGAGATCTGGGACGTCGAGGTCTACCGCTCCTTGACCAGCAGCACCAGTAATACCAGCCGGTTCGCGGAACCTGCCGGTTCGCGCACCAGCGACGACCACTGGCAGATCGACCTCAACTACACGCACAACTTCCCGATCGGGAATCGCTACAACATCCAGCTTCGCGGCGACCTCTACAACGTCTTCGACGAGCAGACCGGCTACAACATCCAACCGGTGCGCAGCTTCGCCAGCTTCGGCCAGCCGCGCTCGTTCTTCGACCCGCGCCGCTTGCAGATCGCGGTGAGGTTCGAGTTCTGAGCGGACCTTGCTCCGAACGGGTTTGGGTAGCTCGCGCAAATGAGCGCCATCCATCGCCTGCCCGACCGTCTGATCAGCCAGATCGCGGCGGGCGAGGTGGTGGAGCGGCCGGCTTCCGTCCTCAAGGAGGCGATCGAGAACGCGCTCGACGCCGGCGCGCGAAGGGTCCAGATCGCGCTCGACGCCGGCGGGCAGGAGCTGGTGTCGGTCGTCGACGACGGCAGCGGCCTCGACCGCGAGGATCTCGCGCTGGCGTTCGAGCGTCACGCCACCAGCAAGATCACGCGCATCGAGGATCTCGATGCTGTCGGGACGTTGGGGTTTCGCGGCGAGGCGCTGGCCGCGATCGCGGCCGTGTCTCGGGTGGAGGCGCTGAGCGCCACGGCCCACGGCGTGGGTCATCGCATCCGCATCGAGGGCGGGCGGGTGCTCTCGTTGGAGCCGGCGTCGGCTGCCCGCGGCACGAGCCTCGCGGTGCGTTCGCTGTTCTTCAACGTGCCGGCGCGGCGCAAGTTCCTCAAGACTCCGGCCACGGAGCAGCGGCGCTGCGTAGAGGTGGTGCAGGGCTACGCGCTGGCGCGGCCGGATGTCTCGTTCGTGTGTGCAGCCGCCGAGCGCGAGCTGCTACGGGCGGATGTCGCGGCCGAGACGCCCGAAGGGAGACTCGAGCGGATCGCTCAGCTGTTCGGCAGCGAGCTCGCCTCCAACCTCGAGCCGCTCCAGGGCTCTCGCGTCGCGAGCGGCTTCGTGGGCAATCGGAAGACGGTGCGCGGCAGACGTCTGTTCGTGTTCGTGAACGGTCGTCTCGTCCGCGACCGGGCGCTGCTCGGCATCTACTATCGCTCGGTGCGGGACGCCTGGCACAGCGAGGACACCCCGTCGCTCTTCCTGTTCGTCGAGCTGCCGCCCGAGGAGGTCGACGTCAACGTGCACCCTCAGAAGGCCGAGGTGCGGTTCCGCGAGCCGAGGCGGCTCGGAGAGGTGGCGCGCGCGCTCCAGGACGCCCTGGCTCGAGCCCGGGGCGAGGCTGCGGCGCCGCTGTATCCCGCTGGTCCTGGGCTGGCGTCGCTGCCGAGAGTTTGGGACATGCCGGCGCCCTGGGAGGCTGGCGGAGACCGGGGGGCGAGCACTCTGGGGGATTGGGCGACGGGCACGGTCGCCGAGCCGGTCGTAGGCAGCTCTCCGGCGCGGCTCGGCGAGCTCGTGGTGGCTCCGCCCGCGCCCGCGGTAGTGGCGCTCTCGCGCGGCGGTGAGCAACGCTCGCTACGGGTACTCGGCCAGTACAAGGGGTCGCTGATCCTGCTGGAAGGACCGCGAGCGCTGTACCTCGTCGACCAACACGCGGCGCACGAACGAGTGCTCTACGAGCGGTTCCGGCGCGCGCTGGACAAGGAGCAGGCGCCCTCGCAGCGGCTGCTCGAGCCGCTGGTGCTCGACCTCGGCCCGGCAGCGGCGGCCGCGTTGCTGACCGCAGCGCCGGAGCTGGAACGCGTCGGCTTCGAGTTGCTGCCCGTGGCCACGCGCAGCGTGGGAGTGCTGGCGCAGCCAGCGTTCGTGACCGCCGCCGAGGGCGAGGCGGTGCTGCAGGCGCTCGCGGCTCGGCTCGCCGAGCACGACGAGCTCGAGGACCCAGCGTCCCGCGCCGAGGCAGTGCGCGTCGAGCTACTCGAGAGCGTCGCCGCGTCGCGAGCGTGCCGGGGCGCGGTGAGGATCCACCAGCCGCTCACGATGACAGAGATGCAGAGCCTGGTTGCCGAGCTCTTCCAGACCGACGAACCGTACGCGTGTCCGCACGGCCGACCCACGGTGCTCGAGATGAACGATGCCGATCTCGAGTCTCGCTTCGGGAGACGATGAGTCGTGATCTCAGAGACCCTCGACACCCCAGAGCGCAATCAAGACGAGCAGATCGAGCGCCTGCAACGCCTCCTCGGACATCGTTTCCGCGATGCCGAGCTGCTACGCACCGCTCTCACGCATCGCTCCGCAGCCAACGAGCGAGGCGATTCCCACTACGAGCGGATCGAGTTCCTCGGCGACGCCGTGCTGGGCCTGGCGGCGGCCGAGTGGTTGTTCGAGACGCTGAGCGAAGAGCCCGAAGGACGCTTGGCGCGGCTCAAGAGCTACCTCGTCTCGACACGCGCACTCGCGGACTGGGGGCGGCAGCTCGACGTGGGCAGCGTTCTGGTGCTGGGCGCGGGCGAGGAGCGGTCGGGCGGGCGCGACAAGCCGTCCCTGCTCGCGGACTGTATGGAGGCGCTGCTCGGGGCCGTCTACCTGGATGCGGGGCTCGACGCGCTGCGCGGCGTGGTGCGGCCGTGGCTCGAAGCCGCCGTCCTGCGGGAGCCTCAGCTGCAGCTCCAAGAGGCCAAGACGCGGCTGCAGGAATCTCTCCAAGCGAGCGGGGAGCCGCTGCCCGAGTACCGGACGGTGGCCGAGCACGGGCCCCCCCACGAACGCACGTTCCATGTGGAGTGCTGGGTCGGGGATCGCTGTCTGGGAGTGGGGGAGGGCGGCAGCAAGAAGGCGGCCGAGAGTGCGGCCGCCGAGCGCGCCATCGAGTACCTGCAACGAAGGGAAGCGACGATCACGGCCGAGGACGGGGCGCCAGGGTCGCCAGACGCTCCGACCTGAGGGCGAATTGCGTTCGCTCGACGGCGACTCTTACAATGCGCCCGGGTGTCGGGCGCGTCCGGTGTCGCCTCGCTCGGGATCGCGCCCTGAGAAGTCGCATCGCCCCAAAGAACTGTCTGGACACTCCGTGACTCGGATCTCGCTCACGTGACCCAGCCGCCGTCGCCACCGCCACCGGTTTGGATCGCGGAGCTCGCGACCCGCGTGGGCGAGCGTGTGCTGGTGCAGGGTTGGGTCCAGAAGCATCGCTCCAGCGGCAAGATCGGATTTGTCGAGGTCCGCGACGGCAGCGGTGTGGTCCAGGCGGTGGTGAGCCGAGCCGCGGTGGACGAGCCCTCCTGGGAGGCGGTCAAGCAGGTGACGCAGGAGAGCGTGATCCGCGTCACCGGCACGGTGGCCGCGGACGAGCGGGCCCCGAGCGGGGTCGAGCTGCACGCACAAGGCCTCTCCATCGCTTCGCTGAGCCCGGAGTTCCCGATCACGCCCAAGGAGCACGGCACGGCGTTCCTGATGGCGCATCGCCACCTGTGGCTGCGCTCGAGCAAGCAGCGAGCCCTGCTCCAGGTGCGCAGCGTCGTCGCGCACGCGATCCGCCGCTTCTACGACGATCGTGGCTACGTGCTGATCGACTCGCCGATCCTGACTCCGGCGGCCTGCGAAGGCACCTCGACGCTGTTCCAGACCGACTACTTCGGCGACCCTGCCTACCTCAGCCAGTCGGGCCAGCTCTATCTCGAGCCGGCAGCGGCTGCCTTCGGCAAGGTGTACTGCTTCGGGCCGACGTTTCGCGCCGAGAAGTCGAAGACCCGGCGCCACCTGACCGAGTTCTGGATGGTCGAGCCAGAGGTCGCGTTCCTCGAGTTCGAGGGGCTTTGCGCGCTCGCGGAGGAGTTCGTGGTCTACCTGGTCTCCCAGGTCCTCGAGCGTTGCCGGGAGCCGCTGCGAGTGCTCGAGCGGGACGTCGCGCGCCTCGAGTCGGTGCAGCCGCCGTTTCCGCGCGTGCGCTACAGCGAGGCGATCGAGATCCTGAAGCAGCAGGGGGTCGAGAAGGCCTTTGGCGACGACTTCGGCGCCGAGGACGAGACGCTGCTCGCCAGCCAGTTCGACCGGCCGCTCATGGTCACGCACTACCCCGCGAAGTCGAAGGCCTTCTACATGGAGCCCGACGCCGAGGACCCGAGCCTGGCGCTCGCGGTCGACCTGCTCGCGCCCGAGGGGTACGGTGAGATCGTGGGGGGCAGCCAGCGCATCCACGACCACGACCTGCTGTTGCGGCGGATACGCGAGCACGATCTGCCGATCGAGGCCTTCCAGTGGTACCTGGACATTCGCCGCTATGGCACCTTCCCGCACAGCGGGTTCGGCATGGGCATCGAGCGCTTCGTGGCATGGGTCTCGGGTGTGCCGCACCTGCGGGAGACGATCCCGTATCCACGGATGCTGTACAAGATCTATCCGTAGCGCCTTCCGGGGAGGCCACGTGGGCCTCTCTCCGCGCCCTCGCTCCAGCCCTCCGACCCTTAGATTCCCGCCGCGACTGGTAGACTCCGGCCACCACATGTGACGTCGAGACGTCGATCGGAGCCACCCCTATGAGCCAGCCCGTGCGCCACGCCAGCGAAGCCGAGGCCCGTCGGGTCGCCGAGGAATCCCGCGAGTCCGAGTGGAACCGGCCGAGCTTCATGAAGGAGCTCTTCCTCGGGAACTTCCGCTTCGACTTGATCCACCCGTACCCGCGGCGCGCCGAGTGGCGGCCGCAGTTTCAGGCGTTTTACCGCGCGCTCCAGGAGTTCCTCGTTGCCGAGGTCGACCCGGGGCGCATCGACGCCGACGGCGACTACCCGCAGCACGTCGTCGACGGGCTCACGAAGCTCGGGGCCTTCGGGATGAAGATTCCCGAGCAGTACGGCGGTCTCGGCTTCGACCAGCTCGAGTACGCGCAGGTCATGGAGCTGCTCGGCGCCTACGATGGCAACCTGGTGGCTCTGCTCTCCGCGCACCAGTCTATCGGGGTGCCGCAGCCGCTCGCGCTGTTCGGTACCGAGGAGCAGAAGCGGGAGTACCTGCCGCGCTGTGCCCGCGGCGAGATCTCGGCCTTCGCGCTCACGGAGAACGACGTCGGCTCCGACCCGGCGCGCCTCGCGACCACGGTGCAGCTCACCGAGGACGGCAGTGCCTACGTCATGAACGGCACCAAGCTGTGGTGCACCAATGGCACGCTGGCGAAGCTCTACGTCGTGATGGCGCGCCACGCCGACAGCCCGAAGATCAGCGCGTTCGTCGTCGAACGCGACTGGGAGGGTGTGAGCGTGGAGATGCGCTGCCATTTCATGGGTCTCAGGGCGCTGGCCAACGGCGTGATCCGCTTCGACAACGTGCGCGTGCCCGTCGGGAACCGCATCGGGGACGAAGGCCGCGGCCTCAAGATCGCCCTCACCACGCTGAACGACGGTCGCCTTTCGATCCCCAACTCCGCGGTCGGAGCCGCCAAGGTCTGCCTGCAGACGGTCCGCGAGTGGGCCGCCGAGCGCGTGCAATGGGGCCACCCGATCGGCAAGCACGAGGCTATCGCGCAGAAGATCGCCTACATAGCGGGCACGACGTTCGCCATGGAATCGATCGTCAAGCTCGCGAGCCACATGTCGAACAACAAGAAGCTCGACCTGCGACTCGAGAGCGCGGCCTGCAAGGAGTGGAACACCGATCAGGGTTGGAAGATCATCGACGAGACGGTGCAGGTGCGCGGCGGCCGCGGCTACGAGAACGAGCTGTCGCTGCGTCGTCGGCCCAGCGAGAAGCCCATCGGCATCGAACGCATGATGCGCGACTTCCGCATCAACCGGATCTTCGAAGGCTCGAGCGAGATCATGCACCTGATCATGGCGCGCGAGGCCGTGGACAAGCACCTGCAGGTCGCCGGCGCGGTCATCGACCCGAAGGCTTCGGTCGGCAAGAAGCTCGCCGCGCTGCCGAAGATCGCGTTGTTCTACGCCTGGTGGTACCCGACGAGGTGGCTGGGGTGGTCCGGTTGGCCGCGCTACGCGTCCTTCGGTCCCTTGGCGACGCACCTGCGGTTCGTCGATCGCGCCGCGCGCAAGCTGGCCCGTGAGAGCTTCCACGGCATGATGGTCTATCGGGCCAAGATGGAGCGAAAACAGGCATTCCTGTTCCGTCTCGTCGACGTGGTGAACGAGCTGTTCGCGATGTCGGCTTCGGTGGCACGTGCCCACGCGCTTGCGCAGAGCGGGGATCCCTCGGCCGAGTCGGCCGGAGAGCTGGCGGACACGTTCTGCCGGCAATCGCGCCGCCGGGTCAAGGAGCTGTTCCGCGCCCTTTGGGGCAATGACGACGCGCAGCGGTACGAGCTTGCGCAACGCGTTCTGGCCGGTGATCACGTGTGGATGGAGGAGCTGCTCGAGGGGCTCGCTCGCGCCAGCGCGATCGGAGAGGTCGAGACCCCGGAGGCTGCTCGGCGAGACGCTGCTCCGGCCCGAGCGTGACGGTGGACGAAGCCGTGGGCGCGGCGGGGGCCTGGTGCCGCCCGCGAGCACGCGGTCGAGCGGTGGGTCCTGCGCGCGGAGCTTGCGGGCGGCGACGAGTCGCGGGCGGTGTCTCCCCGTGCTCGCGGTAGCTCCGTTCGTCGGGGAGGCGGGGGTCGGTTCGCTCCCTTCGCTCGTGGAGCTGGCCGACCCGGAGCCAGGCGTCGGCGAAGTCCTGATCGACGTGCGCGCGACGGCGCTGAACCGAGCCGACCTGCTCCAGATGCGAGGTCTCTACCCGCCGCCGCCTGGCGAGTCGTCGGTGCCGGGGCTCGAGTGTGCGGGGGTGATCGTGGCGTGTGGCCCGGAGACCTCTCGCTACCAGTCCGGTGACCGTGTGATGGCGCTGCTCGCTGGCGGCGGTCACGCCTCCCGGGTCGTCGCGCCTGAAGGTCAGGTGATGCCGGTGCCGGAGTCTTTGACTTTCGAGCAGGCGGCGGGTGTTCCCGAGGTCGCGCTCACCGCGTGGACGAACCTGGTATACGAGGGTCGGCTCGAACGGGGACAGACCGTGTTGATCACGGCCGCTGCGTCGGGCGTCGGCTCCTTCGCGGTTCAGGTCGCGAGAGAGCTCGGAGCTACGGTGATCGCGGCGGGTCGTAGCCGGGAGCGCCTGGAGGCGCTTCTCGAGCTCGGCGCGGACGAGCTGGTGGAGCTCGGCTCCGGGCTCGCTGCGCGCGTGTCTGACGCCAACGGCGGGCGGGGCGTCGATCTGGCGCTGGACCTGGTCGGCGGCCAGGTCTTCGCGGACCTGCTGGCGTGCGTGCGCGATCGCGGCCGGATCGTCCTGGTCGGCGTCCTCGGGGGAACGCAGTCGACGATCGACCTGGGCTTGGTCTTGCGGAGACGCCTGAGGCTGGTGGGCTCGGTGCTGCGCAGCCGCTCGCGCGCCGAGAAAGCTGGCCTCGTGGCGAGCTTTGCAGACTTCGGCCTCCCTCGGCTGGCAGACGGCCGACTCCTGCCCGTGATCGACCAGGTCCTGCCCTTCGCGCGAGTCGCTGTTGCCTACCGGGACCTCGAGCAGGGCGGCGTCTTCGGAAAAGTGGTGCTCCGCCTGCAGGACGACTCGTCGTGAACCGCGGCCCGGTGCTGGTGAAGCTCGGCGGGAGCCTCGTCACCGACAAGCTCGACCGAGAGGTCGTTCGTTTCGAGGTGCTGGCGCGGCTCGCCAGCGAGCTACGCGCCGCCCGCGAGGCGGGATGTCCGCCAGTGGTTCTTGCTCACGGCAGCGGCTCGTTCGGTCACGCCGCGGCGGCCGGGACACCGTTGGGTGATCGCGGCCGTCGCGGTCTCGGCGGTGACATCGAAGCGCTGGGTCTCGCCGCAGCCCGCACCCAGGACGCTGCGGCGCGCCTGCACCGTTCGGTCATCGGCGCGCTGCTCGACGCGGGAGTCACGCCGTTCTCGCTGGCCCCTTCGAGCTTCGTGTGGCGGACCGACGGCTTGCTGACCTGCGGCGTGTTGGACCCGCTGCTGGGGGCGCTCGACCTGGGGCTGGTGCCCGTGGGCTACGGAGACGTAGTGGTGGATGGCGACGCCGGAGCCACGATCTGCTCGACCGAAGAGCTACTGGAGCTGTGGGCCACTGGCCTCGGCTCGGTGGGTCGCCCGGTCGGCGAAGCGCTCTGGCTCGGGGTCACCGACGGACTGCTCGACGCCGCCGGGAGGTCTATCCCTCGTATCGGCGAGGGGGAGATCGCGGAAGCGATGCGCGTCGCTGGCGGCTCGGCCGGAGTCGACGTCACCGGCGGCATGCATCTGCGCGTCGAGGCAGCCTGGTCCCTGGCACGCCGAGGCGTGACTTCCTGGATCGTCGATGGCCGGCGCCCGGGCGCACTGCTCGAGGCACTCACCGGCGAGCCGCGCGGCACGCGGGTGTGCTCGGAGCGTGCTCGCGGCGGGGAGCAATCGCGCCCCTGACGGAGAGGTCCGCAGCGCCGGCACGAGCCTCACGGGAGGTCGCAGCGGGTTCTACCGGCTGGCGAAATCCGCAGCAGCGTTCCTTTACGCGGGCGGCGGTGGGGTCCCGCTCACACCAAGTGCCCGAGGAACCCAAGAATTTCCCGGTAAGTTGTTGAAAACAAAGAGCTTATAGGAAGGATCTGGCTGCACAAGAATCAGTGCATAGCGGATTCAAACCGTTGAAAACAAAGAGCGCGGGAAGGAAAAACACCGTAGCTTTCCACAGGGTCTTCCACAGGTTCTGCGGATCGATGTGCACTCCGAAGCACGTGCCGACACCACGTTCCGAGGGGGCTCAGTTGGCTGGATGCTGTCCCCGGGCGACCAGCTCCCAGCCCGCCGCGAGCACGGCCAGGTCGACGAGGACATGGCTGAGCCAAGGCGCCAGGATTCCCCGTCGGTCGAGGTACAGCCAGGCCCAGGTCATGCCGGCCAGGAAGACGCCCAGGGAACCCAGGGCGAGCAGTGGCCAGCGATCTGGCGGCACGTATCCGCCGACCACCACCACGTGGTGAGAGGTGAACGCCACGCTCGAGAGCACCGAAGCCGACACCGCAGACCAGCGCTCGCGGAGGCCGCCCAGCAAGTACCAGCGCCAGTAGTACTCCTCCAGAGCCGAGTGCACGAGGCTCAGGAACAGCGCGAACGCGAGGAAGCGGTCGGGGCCGGTCAGGGAGAAAGTCGCCATCCGCACTGCCACCGCGGTGCTGACCTGATCCAACGCCGGGTCGCTTCGCAGCAGCGCGCGCGCCGCGACGACGCCGCCGGCGAGCAGCAGGCCCGTCGACAGTCCCGCGAGCACCGCGCCTCGTCTGCGTCGGTGATGTGTCCTGGCACCCTGCGGCGAAGCGGTCTGAGGCCGGTACCTCCAGACCTGTCGGAACGACGGCCTCTGGCCTGTTCGTCGCGCCAGCCAGGCCAGCGCCGCCACCGGAAGCAGGAACTGGATCAGCTTGGCGAGGACGTAGGCGATGGGCGCGGCGGGATGGTCCCGAAGGGCCACGAAGTAGAGCCACGCCGCCGCGGTGGGGAGGACGGCCGCTGTCCAGAGAAAAACCTGATCTGAGCTCGCGGAGGGTCGAGCGGTTCGCGGAGCCTCGGGATCGCAATTCTCCTGGAGCACGAGGCGATCTTGGCAGGAAGTGGGGTGAGTGGCCGTCGCGATCCTCCTCGCTGGACCCGGTTAGCATGCTGGCTAAGGGGTCCCGTGCCGAGAACGCGCAAGTCCGCAGCCAGCCGCGAGCGCGATCGAGCGGTGGTGTCCGAGGGGTTGCCCGGGATGGACCTCGCGGGGCTGCCGATCCACCACCGTCGGCTCGCGACGCGCATCGTCGAGTCCGGCGCGCCATTGGTTTGGCTCGCTGGCTGGCCTGGCAGTGGTCGCCGCAGCTTGCTACAGGCCCTTCGGCAGCAGCTGGACGCCACGGCTGCAGCGCTTCCGCCTGCGCTGGCTGACGATACGGAAGCGCTGCGGGCGACGCTGGCCGTGCTGCGAGAGGCTGGCGCGCGTTGGTTCCTGGCGGACGACTGGCCGGCTGCGGCGCTCGGAGACGCCCTCTCCTGGCTGGAGCCGCACGAGACACTGATCGCCAGCAGCGGTGCGCATTGGGACCGCCTCGGGCCAGTCGCGCGCGCGCGTTCCTGCACCATCGGGCCGCTGGAGATGCTCTTGACTGTCACGGAGGTGGGCGAGGCCTTGTCGCGGCGCGGGATCGACGCGCATCTGGCCGAAGGCTGGCATCGGCTCTCCGATGGCTGGAGAGTGCCGCTGGAGCTGGCCCTGACCGCAGCATCGCTCGGTGCTGCGAAGGTAGCGAGCAGGGAGCTGGAGCAGCAACTCGCGACGTACGAGCCGATGCGCTCCTTCATGCGTGATCGAGTCCTAGCGGGCCTCGGTCCGGAGTCGATCGCCGCACTGAGGCGCCTCGGCCGAGATTCCCTCGAGGGAGGAACCGATGTCACGGGTGGCACGAGCGTGCGGGCCGGTGTGAGCAGCTCTGCCTGGCGCGAGCTGGTCGAACGCAGGGAGCTCTTGGTGCCCTTTCCCGACGCCTTTCGGATGCCTAGACCCCTGGCTCTCTACCTGTCAGAGGGCTCGTCCCGGCGTACGACGTCAGTGGACGCGAAGGGAAGCGCAGCCGGCCGGGTGGTGATCCGCCTTCTGGGACCCCCTCGGATCGAGCTGGTAGACGAACGGGGAGAGGCGGAAGAGGTGTCGTGGCCGTTTCGCCGCGTCTTGCATTTCCTCGGCCTTCTCGCGCTCGCGCCGGACGGTTGCACACAGGAGCGGGTCCTGGAGGCGCTGTGGCCCGATACCGGCCTGACGGCGGCTCGCGCGAGCCTCCACCCTACGGTGAGCCACCTCCGTCGCCTGCTGGCGCGGTCTCGAGGCGCCGGGAACCCGATAGTCCTCCGCAACGGCGTCTATCGGCTCAACCCGGCGTGGACCTGGTCGATCGACGCGCTCCGGTTCGAGGAGCTCGCGATCGCGGGCGCCGGAGATCAGCGGTCGAAGGGCCGCCTTGTTCAGCTCGAGGAAGCGTGGCGGCTCTATCGGGGACCCTTGCTGGAAGGCGTCACCGAGGCCTGGACGACGGAGCCCCGGAGGCGTCTGGATCAGCGGCACCGTCAGGTGTTGGCCGAGCTGGCCGAGCTCTACGCCGGGCTGGAACGTCTCGAGGAGGCCGAGGACTGTCTACGCACCCTGCTTGCCAGCGATCCCCTGCGCGAGGATGTCCATCTGCGGCTCATGCTGCTCCACGCTCGTCGCGGGCGTACCGACCTGGTGCGACGGCAGTACGAGAAGCTGTGCGGGCTGCTCGCTCGCGAGCTGGGCGCACAGCCGCTCGATGCCACCGTCCGCGCCGTCGAGCGGCTGCTGGGTTGAACCTGGCACTGACGCTGCCGGTGATATCTTGCCGGCCAACCATGGCGCCCGCACTGCAGAGCCCACCGGAGCGGCCTCTCGTGCGTGAGGTGGACCTGTCCCAAACCTCGCGCACCGACCGTCGGCTCGATCTCACCGTGCTGGTGCCGGTCCTCGACGAGGCCGACTCGGTGGCGCCGTTGACCGACCAGCTACGCGAGGTGCTCGATGCTCGCGGCCTGAGCTGGGAGGTCGTGTTCGTCGACGACGGCTCGCGGGACGGGACGGTCCAGCGGGTGCGCGAGCAGCACCTGCTCGACGACCGGGTCAAGCTGCTGCGCCTGCGCCGCAACTTCGGCAAGGCGGCCGCCCTGTCGGCCGGTTTCGACCACGCTCGGGGCCGGCTCGTGCTCACCATCGACGGGGATCTCCAGGACGACCCGAACGAGATCCCGCGGATGCTCGACATGCTCGAGGCAGAAGACCTGGACCTGGTATCGGGCTGGAAGCAGCGGCGGCAGGACCCGTGGTCGAAGCGCTTGTCGTCGCTTCTGTTCAACTGGTTCACCCGTCAGCTCGCGCGGGTCGACCTGCACGACTTCAACTGCGGCTTCAAGCTGTATCGGCGCGAGGTTCTGGAGCAGGTGGCGGTGTACGGCGAGCTGCACCGTTTCATTCCGGTGCTGGCAAGCCGGCGCGGCTTCGTGATCGGCGAGCTGCCGGTGCGACACCACCCTCGCCGGCACGGCAAGTCGAAGTACGGCTGGGACCGGGCGTACAAGGGGATCTTGGATCTGATCACCGTCTTGTTCATCACTCGGTACAACCGGCGCCCGCTCCATCTCTTCGGTGTCTTTGGCCTCCTCTCTTTCGGCGCGGGCTTCTCGATCTGCGCCTGGCTTGCATGGCAGTGGTTCGGCGGGGCGAGGCTCGCGGATCGTCCACTGTTGTTGCTGGGGGTTCTGCTGATGGTCTTGGGCATCCAGATCCTCACCAGCGGACTGATCGGAGAGATGATCACGTTCAAGAGCTTCCAGCGCTCGGACAGCTACTCGATCAAGGAATGGCTGGAGTAGACCGCTGGCCCGCATCCTCTTCCTGACCCAGACCTTCCCGAGGCACCCCACCGACACCGCCGGGCCGTTCATACGGGAGCTGGCGCTGGGGCTCTCGCGGGCAGGGGATCATGTCGAGGTGCTGGTGCCTCACGCGGCCGGCCTGCCTCCTCGTTGGCGCGACGGTCCGCTCGAGGTCTGCTCGTTCCGCTACGCGCCAGAACGCTTCGAGCGCCTCGGCTACGGCCGCAGCCTGGTGGCGGACGAGCGCCCCCGCCTGATCGCGGCACTGGTCGCGCCCCTCTACCTGATGGGGGCCGCTCGCGCTACACGTGCCGCCGTCCAGCTTTCCCCTCCCACCGTGGCGCACTTGCACTGGATCGTTCCAAACGGCATCGTCGCCGCGTTGCCCTTCGCGCTGCCGCGGGAGGTCCCGGTTGCGATCGGCATCCACGGCAGCGATGCTTTCCTCGCCGAGAAGCGTGTGATGCGGCCGCTGGTCCGGCGCGCCCTCGAACGGTCGGTGCTCCTGACGGGCTGCTCGGCCGAGCTGGTGGATCGAGTGCATGCGGTGGGCGCGTCTCCTGAGCATCGCGAGGTGATCCCCTATGGCGTCGACGGTGAGGCGTTCTCTCCGGACGACTCGAGACGCGCCGTCTGGCGGCAGAGGTTGGGGATCCCCTCCGAGGCGGCCGTGATCCTCGGCGTCGGCCGCATGGTCACCAAGAAGGGCTTCCAGGTGCTCTTAGGCGTGTTACCGGAGGTGCTCGGGAAGTTTCCCTCGGCCCATGTGGTGCTTGCAGGCGGCGGCGACCTCGAGCCGGCCTTCAAGGAGGCCACCGCGCCGCTGAGCGGCCGCGTGCACTTTCCAGGATCCGTGGGGCGCGACGCTCTGCCCGACCTGTACCGCGCAGCCGATGTGTTCGTTCTGCCCGCGGTGCACGACGCCCGCGGCAACGTCGACGGTCTACCCAACGTGATCCTGGAGGCGATGGCGAGCGGGCTGCCGGTGGTGGCGACGCGGGTGTCGGGGATTCCGCTCGCGGTCACCTCGGGTCAGGAGGGGCTCCTGGTAGAGGAGCATGACGCCGCCGCGCTGGGGCGCGCGCTGTCGGAGCTACTGGCGGACCCGGACCGATGCCGCGATTTGGGGCACGCTGCGCGGGCCCGCGTGCTCGGCGAGCTGACGTGGGATCGTGTCGCCGCTCGCTATCGCGAGGCGTACGTCAGGGCTGCAACTCGACGCTGAACGGCGCGTCGTCGCGCACCAGGTCGAGGCGGATGGCATTCCCCGGGCTGGCCCGGCGCAGCATCGCGTCGACCGTCGCAGCGCTGGAGATCGCGGCACCGTTCGCGCGCAGGATCAGGTCACCAGGGCGGAGGCCAGCGACGGCGGCCGCGCCGGACGGCGCGATCTCCACGATCCTCGCTGCGCGACGTCCGTCCCGGGCCCAGGTGGCGTCCTCGATCGCGAAGCCCGGGAAGATCGCGGTGGCGCGCGCCGATGCCTCCGTCGACGCGGCCCGCTCGACCTCGATCTGAACTCAAGCGAGGTTCTCGCGCGCGGCCTCGAGCGTGGGGTCGAGGCGCAGTGCCTCCGCGAACGCGACAGCCGCGGCGGGGGCGTCGCCGGCGAGGTGGTGAGCGCGTCCGAGTGTGTTCGCGATGTCGCCACGAGCGGGTCGTAGCTCGAGGGCCCGTTCGAGTGCCGCTACCGCCTCGCCGGCGCGACCCGTCTCGAGGAGGGCGCGACCGCGCGCGAGATGGGCGTCGGCGTGCTCGGGGTCTTCCCGCGTCGCCTCGTCGGCCGACTCCAGCGCCGCCGCCGGGTCGCCGGCTTCCAGCAGGACGAACGCCAGCTCCCGCCTCACCACTGCCAGGGTCGGTTCCGCCTCGGTCGTGGCGCTTTGCGAGACGAGCAGCGAAACGACCCTCTCGAGTCGCGCCCGCGCGTCGTCGAGGCGGCCGAGTGCTCGGTCGGCTCGAGCGATCTCGTACAACAGCGCCGGGAGCTCGGTGGTGGCAGGGCCCTGTGCGACTGCGCTTTCGAGTAGCTCTCTGGCGGCGGTCCAATCCCCCCGCTTGGCGACGACGGCGGCGAGCGACCGCCAGGTTCGAATGTCGGCCCGGCCGAGATCGACCAGTTGGCGATACGCACTCTCGGCTCCGAGCAGGTCGCCTGCCTGCTCGCGCGCCAGGGCGAGGTTGATCCACGTCGAGTCCTGGTCCGGGTCGAGCTCGGCGGCGCGGGCCAGAGCCTGCGCTGCCGAGTCGAAGTCGCCTGCACGGTAGTGCGTGAGACCTCGCTCGGCGAGCACGTCTGCCAGAGAGGGTCTGCCGCCCGAGTGTGCGGGGTCGGTGACGATGCGCTCGAGCCGATCCAGCAATTCGAGCGAGGAGGCGTGCTCGCCGAGCCGGGCGGCGGCGCGAGCGCGGTGGAGCAGCACCAGCGGGGATCGGGGATCGATCGCTAGGGCCTGGTCGAGCCGCTGCGCCGCGGCGCGATGGTCGCCGCCGCGCGCGAAGGCGGCGGCCTCGTCGACCAGCGCTGCGACGAGGCTGGCCGATCCTCGGGAGGCTCCGTCTCGAGCGGCCCGCCACAG
Organism: Thermoanaerobaculia bacterium; assembly: GCA_035524895.1. Classification (GTDB taxonomy): domain Bacteria; phylum Acidobacteriota; class Thermoanaerobaculia; order Multivoradales; family Multivoraceae; genus DATLFI01. The sequence goes on from DATLFI010000366.1 coordinate 15,381, forward strand.
GGACAGGAAGACGGGGTCGGAACGGCTCGGATCGGGCTCGAACGAAGGTGCTTCCTGCACCAACCTGCCGAGCAGCATCTCCGCCCTCGGCGAGTCTGCGGCCAGCCAGGCGATCCAGGCCGCGAGCGTCAGGGCGCGCGCCCGCTCGGCGATCACCTCCGAGCGAGCCGCCAGCTCTTCGTACAGCCGCCCTGCCGCGTCGAGCTGGTCGTTCGCGAACAGCCGTTGGGCCGTGGCCTCCAGCTCGGCTTGATCAGGAGCTTGCGCGTGAGCAACGTGCCGCAGGCACGCGGAGCTCCCGAGAGCCCAGAGCAGCGCGAGAGCGAGGACTGTCCTCATGGCCTCGACAAGGGTCGGCGCACGTGGTGAGGCGGTTCACCGGTGGACGGGTCGATGGTCAGAATGAGCTCCTGGCCTCTCGTCAACGTCACCTCCCAGGGGAGTGCGCTCGCCACGCCGTTGGGGTCGAGGACCACCCGCAGGCGGCGCGTGCCTGGAGCGACCGGGATGCTTCGGATCGGAGTGCGGCCGAGTGGCTCGTCGTCCAGCCACGCCCAGCCCTGCGGAGCTCCCAACGCCGCGCGAACCGACAGGGCTGCCGAGGCGGCCGCCGCTGGTGCGCGCCGTGTCACCTGCGCTGTGGCCGGTCCCACCGAGACCGGTACGCCTGCGGCAACGCGCGGAACGGGGCTGGTGTCGGCAGGGGCAGCCTGCGGTGGATCGTCGCGGCTGGACGCAAGCGCTGGCTCGGCCGCGGCGGGTCCGGAAGGAGTAGGCGATGCAGAAGGTGTGGAGGTCTGCTCGGGATCCCGTTCCTCGGCCGCGGCTACCAAGGCCCCCGCAGTTTCGGCGCCGCCGAGCCAGGAAGAGAGCAGCGGACCGATCGTTTGTCGGCGCGTCACCGCGGCCGTCGCCAGCGCAGCCAGGGCCAGCACCAGAGCGAGCGCCGCGAGAGGACCCGTGAGCGAGCGGCGCGCCGCGACCGCTCGCGCGAGCGGTGCGGGTTGTTGCTGGGGCGGTGCTCGGAGCCTCAGCTCGACGTGGTCGAGACTGCCGGCGGTTGCAGCCGGGTGAGCGGGCAGCGAGAGTGGTTGGGTGCGCTCGGCGGAGATCGGACCTGCAGGGGATGCTCGTCGTGCCGGAGCGGGCGGAGGGGACGTTGCCGGAGGCGGCGAGGATGCCGAGCGCGACGGGACCAGCGGCTCGCCGTCTGCCGAGGACAGCTCCACGTGCTGCAACGCCGGGATCAAGGCGTCGAGACTGCGGTAACGCTCCTCGGGATCCTTGCGATGGCAGCCGGCAATGAGCGCTGCCAGCTCCACTGGCACGTCGGGGCTGCGGGCACGAATGGGCACCGGCTCCACGTTGAGCACCTGGTAGAGGACCTGGGATGGCGAGTCCCCAGCGAACGCTCGCTCCTGTGTCAGGAGCTCGTACGCGAGCACTCCGAACGAGAAGATGTCGGCTCGCGGCCCCACGGGCTCGTTGCGAAGCTGTTCCGGTGCCATGTATGCGGCTGTTCCCACGGTCCGACCGGTCAGCGTGATCGACTCGTGGTTCTTGATCCAGGCGATGCCGAAGTCCATGACCTTGACGATGCCGGTCTCGAGCACTCGCACGTTCGAGGGCTTGACGTCGCGGTGGACCACACCTTGGCGATGGGCGTGGGACAGCGCATCGGCGACCTGGATGAGGTAGTTGACCTTGGTCGCAAGCGGAATCCGCTCGCGGCGGGCGATCTTCTCCTCGAGGTCCTCGCCGACCAAGAACTCCTGCACCAAGTAGGGATTGCCGTCGACCTCGCCGTAGTCGAACATCACCACGATGTTGGGATGGGAGAGGTTGCCCGTGATCTCGGCTTCGCGGGCGAAGCGCAGCCGCACCCTCGGGTCCGCCGAGGTACAGGTCTTGATCGCGACGCGGCGGCGAATCGCGGGGTCGTAGCCCTCGTACACGATCCCGAACCCGCCCTGGCCGATCTTGCGCAGGACCTGATACTTGCCGAGGTTGTCCATGCTCTCGCCGAAGCTCCTCTGCCGAAGCCACCTGTGGAACGGCCTCTCCCGAGTGCGGGCACTCCCTCTCCAGGCTCCCGAGCGATAGTCCGAGGCGCTAGCCGCTTCGACTCGGGTCACTGCGCGCTGCGCCCGCTCGGGGACGCAGTCGAGCTTAGCTCGCACCTAGCAGCCCGTGGTGGAACCCCCGTGGGCTGCGTTGGGAGCGCCGTGGGGCCGGATGGTCATGCGGTGCGCGGGGAAGGCCCTTCGCCTGCAGCGGCTCTACCGGCGGCTCGGCGTTGGCGCGCGAGCGGTGGCGATGCTGGGTCACACGCTTCGCGAGCGCAACACCGCAGACGGCCCCACGCCGCCCCCTACCAGAGCCGCGCAGCGGCGACGTCGGTG
>DATLFI010000367.1:0-19585 GCA_035524895.1 Thermoanaerobaculia bacterium
TGGCAACCGATCCCGAGCTCGAGCGGCGTGTCGAGGAGCTGCTGGCGCGGATGACGCTCGAGGAGAAGGTCGGCCAGGTGATCCAGGCCGAAATCCAGCACGTGACGCCGGCGGACGTGCGCGAGTACAACCTGGGCTCGGTGCTCAACGGCGGTGGCTCCTATCCCGGCGCCAACCGCAACGCCTCGGTCGCCGACTGGGTCGCGCTAGCCGATGCGTTCTGGGATGCCTCCACCGACACCTCGGACGGCGGCGTAGGTGTGCCGGTGATCTGGGGCGTGGACGCCGTGCACGGCCACAACAACGTCATCGGTGCGACGCTCTTCCCCCACAACGTGGGGCTCGGGGCGGCCCGCGATCCCGAGCTGCTCCGTCGAATCGGCGCGGCCACCGCAACCGAGGTCGCGGTGACAGGACTGGACTGGAACTTCGGCCCTACCGTCGCGGTGGCGCGCGACGATCGCTGGGGTCGTGCCTACGAGAGCTGGTCGGAGGACCCCGAGATCGTCGCGTCGTACGCCAGCGCGATGGTCGAAGGGATCCAGGGACGTGCCGGCAGCGAAGAGTTCCTGGCGCCGCACAAGCTGATCGCAACGGTGAAGCACTTCCTCGCAGACGGCGGCACCGACGGCGGCAAGGACCAGGGCGACTCCCTGGCTTCCGAGGATGAGCTGCGCGACGTCCACGCCGCCGGCTACGTGGCTGGAATCGAAGCCGGGGTCCAGACGGTGATGGCCTCCTTCAGCTCCTGGCAGGGCACGAAGATGCACGGCCACGGCGAGCTCCTCACCGGCGTCTTGAAGGGACGGTTCGGCTTCGATGGCATCCTGGTCGGTGACTGGAACGCCCACGGTCAGGTGCCCGGCTGCACGAATGCGAGCTGTGCCACCGCGCTCCAGGCCGGCATCGACCTGTTCATGGTGCCCGAGGATTGGAAGGCTCTCTACCAGGCCACCCTCGACCAGGTGCGGTCGGGCGAGGTCGCGGCGGAGCGCCTCGACGACGCAGTGCGCCGCATGCTGCGCGTGAAGCTGCGCGCTGGTCTGCCGGAGCGCGGCCGGCCTTCGTCGCGCCCGCTCGCCGGGCGGCGCGAGCTCTTGGGCGCTCCCGAGCATCGCGCCCTGGCGCGCGGGGCCGTGCGGCAGTCCCTGGTGTTGCTCAAGAACAACGGAGCTTTGCTGCCGTTGCGCCCGAACCAGCGCGTGCTGGTCGCTGGCGACGGCGCGGACGACATCGCCAAGCAGAGCGGCGGCTGGACCATCACCTGGCAGGGCACCGAGACCACGAGGGCCGATTTCCCCGGCGCCACGTCGATCTGGGAAGGCATAAGCGCCGCGGTCGAAGCGGGCGGCGGCGCCGCGACCCTCAGCGTCGACGGCAGCTTCGCCGCGGGCGCGCACCCCGACGTCGCGATCGTGGTCTGGGGCGAGAACCCCTACGCGGAGTTCCAGGGAGACGTGCCGACACTCGAGCACCAGCCCGGTGCCAAGCGCGACCTCGAGCTGCTTCGCCGCCTGCGCGAATCAGGCATCCCGGTGGTCTCGGTGCTGCTCTCGGGCCGGCCCCTGTGGGTCAACCCCGAGCTCAACGCCTCCGACGCGTTCGTCGCGGCGTGGTTGCCCGGCTCGGAGGGCGCGGGCGTCGCCGACGTGCTGTTCCGCGCGCCCGACGGCTCGGTCGCCCACGACTTCACGGGCAAGCTTTCGTTCTCCTGGCCGAAGCGGCCCGACCAGGCTGTGCTGCACCGAGGCCTAGCCGGCTACGACCCGCTCTTTCCGTTCGGCCACGGGTTGACCTACGCCGACCGTGGCGACCTCGCGGAGCTCTCCGAGGAAGGTGCGGCACCAGCCGCGGCCGGCGGTGCGAGCGCGTTCTTCGCCGGCGACCCGGTGGCACCCTGGGGTCTCTACGTGGGCGACGCCGCGAACTGGAAGATCGCCGCGAGCGGCGTGGTCGAGACCACCGGTCCGTCGCCCTTGCGCTTGCAGCCGGTCGACCGCGAGCGGCAGGGCGACGCGCGCGCCGTGCGCTTTGCCGGCGGCGCGCCGGCACAGGTCTACCTGCAGGCCGAGACGCCGGTCGACCTCAGCCGTGAGTCGAACGGCGAGATGGCGCTGGCCTTCGACGTGATGCTCGAGGAGGCGCCCGGCGACCAGGTCACCCTGCGGATGGACTGTGGCTTCCCATGCAGCGGCGCGCTCGATGTCACCGAGCGCCTGCGGGCGCTACCGCCCGGGGAGTGGTCGACGCTACGCTTCCGGCTGCGCTGCTTCGCCGACGCTGGCGCCGACATGACGCGCATCGACACGCCCTTCCTGCTCGCGACCGCCGGGAACCTGTCGCTGCGCCTGGCCGATGTCGAGCTGGTCTCGGCGGCGGCCGGCGACGCCGCGTGTCCTTGAGCGTCGAGCCAGCGGGCCGTCACATTCGTCTCGAGGAGCGACCATGACGCAGCTTCCAGCGATCGACATCGTCATCCTGGTCACCTACTTCGCGGTGGTGTTGGGCATCGGCTTCTGGTTCTCGCGCAGCCGCAAGAACAGCACCGACTACTTCCTGGCCGGCCGCAACGTGGGGTGGATCGCGGTGGGCGCGTCGCTGTTCGCCACAAATATCTCGAGCGAGCACTTCATCGGCCTTTCGGGCTCGGGTGCTGCCACCGGACTGCCGATCGGGCACTTCGAGTGGCTCGCCTGCCTCATCGTGCTGCTCCTGGGCTGGGTCTTCGTGCCCTTCTATCACCGCTCGAAGGTGTTCACGATGCCCGAGTTCCTCGAGCGGCGCTACAACCGAGCGTGTCGCACCTACCTCACGACCATCTCGATCGTCGCCTACATCCTCACCAAGATCGCCGTGTCGCTCTACGCCGGCGCGCTCCTGCTGCGCTTCACGCTGGGCTGGGACTTCTATACCTCGGCGATCGTGATCGTGGTGATCACCGGCGTCTACACCATCGCGGGCGGCCTCGCGGCGGTGATCTACACCGAGGTGATGCAGGCTGTGGTACTGATCGGCGGGGCTGCGATGCTTACGATCATCGGCCTCGGGGAAGTGGGCGGCTTCGCCGGCCTGCGCTCCGAGCTGCCGGCGGACTTCTTCGACATGATCCGGCCGATGAGCGACCCGGACTTCCCGTGGACCGGGGTGTTCCTGGGCGCGCCCATCCTCGGCATCTGGTACTGGTGCACCGACCAGGTGATCGTGCAGCGCACGCTCAGCGCCCGCGGCATCGCGGATGCGCGGATGGGCACGATCTTCGCGGGCTACCTGAAGATCCTGCCGGTCTTCATCCTGGTACTGCCCGGCCTGGTCTCGCGCGTGCTCTACCCGAACGTGGTCGGCGACGAGGCCTTCCCGAACCTGGTGGTGAACCTGCTGCCGCCGGGGCTCACCGGGATCATGGTCGCCGCGATGCTGGCGGCGGTGATGTCGAGCCTGAGCGCGACCTTCAATTCGTCTTCGACCTTGATCACCATGGATTTCTACAAGCGCTACCGTCCGGACGCCAGCGAGAGGCGGCTGGTCACCGTGGGGCGCCTCAGCACGGTGGTCATGGTGCTGCTCGGCATCCTCTGGGTGCCGTTCATGAAGAACATCTCCGACCAACTGTTCATCTACCTGCAGAGCGTGCAGGCGTACATCTCGCCGCCGATCGCCGCGGTGTTCCTGCTCGGCGTGTTCTGGACGCGGGTCAACGGCACCGGCGCTTATGCCGCGCTGCTCACCGGCTTCGGCCTCGGCTCGGTGCGCTTCGTGCTCGAGGTCCGCAACGGCATGCAACCGCTAGAGATGGCGTGGGCGCGCGCACTGGTCGACATCAACTTCCTGCACTACGCGGTGATCATGTTCCTGCTGTGCACCGGCGTGCTGGTCGCGGTGAGCCTGTCCACGCCGGCACCGCCGCGCGCGCAGCTTGCGGGCCTCACGTTCGCTACCGCCGACGACGCGGGCGCTGCCGAGCCCGAGTCGGCCGCGATGCGCCGCGTGAGCATCTTCCTGTCGATCGCGTTGGTGGTGATCCTGTTCTCGCTGTGGTTCCACTTCCGGTGACGGTTCACCCGAGCGAAGACCCGCCGCGGTCGGCGGAGCCGACCGTGCGCCGAAACACGGTGAACAACTCGCGACCGCAGCCGAAGTCGCTGGCAGCGGACGGGCGCGCGGGCTCGCGGCGACGCCAGTCCTCCTCGTTCACCAGGGCTTCGAGACGTCCCGCCTCGGCGTCGATCACGATCGTGTCACCGTTGCGCACGCGGGCGAGGGGACCGTCCGCCGCGGCCTCCGGACAGACATGCAGCGCGGCCAGTACCTTGCCACTGGCACCGCTCAGCCTGCCGTCGGTGACCAGCGCCACGCGTCGGCCGCGGTCCTGCTGCACACCCAACAGCGGCATGAGACCGTGCAGCTCGGGCATGCCGTTGGCGCGCGGTCCTTGGAAACGGACCACCGCCACGAAGTCGCGGTCGAGCCCGCCGCGCTCGAAGGCGTCGCGCAGCGATTGTTGGTCGTCGAACACCAGCGCCGGCGCCTCGACGCGATGGCGCGCTGGGTCGACCGCGGACACCTTGACGATGGCCCGTCCCAGGTTTCCGAGCGCCAGCCGCAGACCGCCGCTCGACTGGAACGGGTCGTCGATCGGGCGCAGCACGTCGCGATCCGAGCTCGCTGTCACGACGTCGCCCCACGCCAGCGTGCCGTCGACGAGCTGCGCCGGCCGGCGGTAGGGCTCGAGCCCGCTCCCGCCGGCGACGGTGCGCACGCCCGAGTGCACGAGACCGCCGCGCAGTAGCTCGCCCACCAGGAACGCGATGCCGCCAGCGCGGTGGAAGTCGTTGACGTCCGCAGCGCCGCTCGGGTAGATCCGCGAGAGCAACGGCACCGCCCCCGAGAGCTCGTCGAGATCCTCCCACTCGAGCGTCAGGCCCGCGGCGTGACCAACCGCAACCAGGTGCAGGGTGTGGTTGGTCGACCCGCCGGTAGCGAGCAGACCGACCACCGCGTTGACCAGAGCGCGCTCGTCGATCACCTCGGCGATAGGTGTGTACTCCGCACCGCCGCGCGCCAGCGCCACGGCGCGCTGCGCAGACGCCGCGGTGAGCGCGCGCCGCAACGGCGTTCCTGGGTTCTCGAAGGAGGCGCCGGGCAGGTGCAGGCCGATCAGCTCCATGAAGAGCTGGTTGCTGTTGGCGGTGCCGAAGAAGGTGCAGGTCCCCGGCGAGTGGTAGGAGCGGGACTCCGCCTCCAACAGCTGCTCGCGGCTCACCTTGCCTTCGGCGTAGAGCTGGCGGATGCGCGCCTTGTCGCGATTCGGCAGCCCCGAGGGCATCGGGCCGGCCGGCATGAAGACGAATGGCAGGTGGCCGAACGCGAGGGCGCCGATCAGGAGGCCCGGCACGATCTTGTCGCACACTCCCAGGCACACCGCGGCGTCGTACACGTCGTGGGACAGCGCGACACCGGTCGCCATGGCGATCAGGTCGCGGCTGAACAGCGACAGCTCCATCCCGGCCTCGCCCTGGGTGACACCGTCGCACATCGCGGGCACGCCGCCGGCGACCTGGGCTACAGCGCCTACCGCCGCGGCCGCGGCGCGAATCTCGGCGGGATACGTCTCGAGCGGCTGGTGGGCCGAGAGCATGTCGTTGTAGGCCGTGACGATGGCGAGGCGCCGCGCGCTCCCGTCGCGCAGCGAGGTCTTCTCGTCTAGCGCGCAGGCAGCGAAGCTGTGCGCGAGGTTGGAGCACGCCAACGTCGAGCGACGCGGGCCGCGGCCAGCGGCTTCGCCGACTCGCTCGAGGTAGGCCGCGCGATCGCTACGGCTGCGCTCGCGCACGCGGTCGGTGACACGTGCGACGGCCGCGTGGAGCGATGGATGGTGCTGGGTCATGTCCTACCTCTTGGATCTGGCATGCGATGATGGGGGTCGGCAGCATTCTCTGGGCGTGAAACGCCTTTACTAAAACCATTTAGTAAACTCCTGCGCGCCGGCTTCCCGGTCGCTGCCCGCACCGCCACTCCGTCGCCGACATGCTATCCGGACCCCGCCACCCATGACTCCCCCAGACCCAGCCGACCTGCTGCGGGGCATCCGCGTGCTGCCCGTGCTCACGTTGCACGACGCGCATCAGGCAGTCGGCGTGGCGCGCGCTCTCGCCGACGGCGGGCTCCGGACGATAGAGGTGACGCTGCGCACCCCCGCTGCCCTCGAGGCGATCGCTGCGATCGTCGCCAACGTTCCCGAGGTCGTCGTGGGCGCTGGCACCGTCCGCCGGGGCGCCGACCTCGAGGCCGCGGCGAGAAGCGGCGCCCGGTTCGCGGTGAGCCCTGGCTTCACCGCCGCGCTGGCCGCAGCGGCGGCGACCTCGCGACTGCCGGTCATCCCGGGCGTGGCTACCGCCTCGGAGGCGATGGCCGCGGGGGAGGCAGGGTTCCGCACGCTCAAGCTGTTCCCAGCGGAGGCCGCCGGCGGCCTGGGGCTGCTGCGCGCCCTCGCCGATCCGCTGCCGGAGTTGCGCTTCTGCCCCACCGGCGGGATCGGGGTCACGACGTACCGCAAGTATCTCGAGCTACTCAACGTGCTGTGCGTGGGCGGCTCGTGGGTCGCACCCGCGGCGCTGGTCGCGGCCGGCGACTGGGACGCCATCACGGCTCTCGCGCAAGAGGTGTCGTCATGATCGATGAGAGGTCGCCCCCCTTCGACATGGTGGTGGTCGGCGGCACTGGCGATCTGGCGAGCCGCAAGCTGCTGCCCTCCCTCTACCTGCTGCACCGCCACGGGCAGCTCTCGCCGAACGGACGGATCCTCGCCGTCGCGCGGCAGCCGCTCAACACCGAAACCTACCAACAGAGCATCGAGCAGAGCGTGCGGGCGGAGATCCCGCCCGCAGAGCTCGACGAGGAGGCCTGGCGGACGTTCGCGGCGCGTCTGCACTACGCCGCGGCGCCGGAGGTCACGGTGGAGTCCTACCGGCCCCTGGGTTCGCTGCTGGGCGACAGCCCCGAGCGGGTGCGGGTGTTCTACCTCGCCACCTCACCCGAGCTGTACGGCCCGCTGGCGCAGGTGTTCCACGCCGCGGGACTGGTCACGCCTCGCTCGCGCATCGTCCTCGAGAAGCCGATCGGCCACGACCTCGCTTCGGCGAGCGAGATCAACACGCAGGTAGGCGGCGCGTTCCACGAGGACCAGATCTACCGGATCGATCACTACCTGGGCAAGGAGACGGTGCAGAACTTGATGGTGCTGCGCTTCGCCAACGCGCTCTTCGAGCCGCTGTGGCGCTCCGAATACGTCGATCACGTGCAGATCACGGTCGCCGAGCGTCTCGGCGTGGAGGGCCGCGGCGAGTACTACGACCGCACGGGCGCGTTGCGCGACATGGTCCAGAACCACCTCCTCCAGCTCCTGTGCTTGGTGGCGATGGAACCGCCGCCACGCCTGGAGCAGGAGGCGATCCGCGAAGAGAAGATCAAAGTGCTGCGCTCGCTGCTGCCGATCCACGCCACCGAGGTCGCCACCCGAACCGTGCGCGCCCAGTACCGCGCTGGCGTGGTCGACGGCAAGGCGGTGATCGGCTATCTGGAAGAGAACGGGATCGAGCGCGACTCGACCACCGAGAGCTTCGTGGCCCTGCGCGCCGAGATCGCCAACTGGCGCTGGGCGGGAGTGCCCTTCTACCTGCGCACCGGTAAGCGCATGGCCTATCAGGTCTCGGAGATCGTGCTGCAGTTCAAGCGTGTCCCCCACCAGCTCTTCGGGGATCGGCTGGGAGCGATCCAGGACAATCGCCTGGTCATCCGGCTGCAGCCCAACGAGAGCATCAAGCTCGCACTGATGGTCAAGATCCCCGGCATGCACATGCGCCACAAGACGGTGCACCTCAACCTCAACCTGGCCGACACGTTCGAGGAACGCGCCCCCCTCGCCTACGAGCGGCTGCTGCTCGACGTGATGCGCGGGACCACGACGCTGTTCATGCACCGCTCGGAAGTGGAGGCGGCGTGGCGGTGGATCGAGCCCATCCTCGAAGGCTGGCACAGCGTCGGCAGCCGGCCGCGTACCTACGCCGCCGGGACCTGGGGTCCAGAGGAGGCGATCGCACTGATGCTGCGCAACGAGCGTTCCTGGTACGAGCACCTGGCGTGAACGGTGACGATCGGGCAACGCCGCCGTCGCCGCGGCTCGAGGAGCGCTTCTTCGACGATCGCGACGGCATGGCGGCGTCGCTTGCGAGGGCGGTCGCGAACGACCTGCGCGACGCCTTGCAGCAGCAAGACACCGCGTCGCTCGCGGTACCCGGCGGCACCACTCCTCGCGCCTTCCTCCGCGCTCTGGGTCAGGAGGAGCTGGACTGGCCCCGCGTGCGGGTCACGCTGACCGACGAGCGCTGGGTACCCGCCGATCATCCCGACAGCAACGAGCGCCTGGTGCGCGAGGAGCTGTTCGCCGGGGGCGCCGGAGGCGCCGGGGGCGCTTCTTGGATCGGCCTCTACACCGGCGACGCCGAGCCCCGAGCAGCCCTGTCGGCCTGCGAGCGGAGGATCGTCCCGCTCCTGCCGTTCGACGTGGTGGTCCTCGGCATGGGCGAGGACGGTCACGTCGCGTCGCTGTTCCCGGGACAGCCCGATCTCGCGGAAAGCCTCGACCCCGCGGGGGAGCGGACGTGCGGCGTCGCACGCGCGCCAGGGACGGGCGCCGTCAGGCTGTCGCTGCTCGCGCCCGCGCTGCTCTCCGCGCGCCGCAGCTACTTGCTGATCGCCGGGAAGCGAAAGCTCGCCGTGTACCGCCGAGCGCTCGACGACGCGCAGTCGCTCGAGCTACCGGTTGCTGCCGTGCTGCATGGCAGCGCGGCCCCGGTGCGGGTGTATTGGGCGCCGTGAGCCGCGAACGTCAGCGGCCTGGCGCCCCGCTCACCGTCCGCCACGCGGCGAGCGCAGCCTCGGTCTCCGCGATCAACCTGTGGCCGGAAGGCAGCGTCTTCTCGCGAATGGCCAGCGCCTCTCGCAAGTGCTGCTCGGCCTCGCGCAGGTTCTCCTCCCCGCCAAGCGCGGTCAGGCTCTGCCCGAGGCCGAGGAGCGCGTAGGCGGTGTGTGGATGGCCTTCAGGGAGGATATCCCTACGCAGCGCGAGCGCGGCGGCGTAGCTCGCTCGCGCCTCCTCGGCTCGGTTCAGGCGCAGGAGGACCAGCCCGAGGTTGTTCTGGCCAGTGGCCCAGAGGGGATGACGGTCCCCCAAGGTCCTCCGCACTTGTTCGAGTGCATCGCGCAGCTGGATCTCTGCCTCGCGCAGGTTCTCGGGAGCGCCGCGGGCGACCAGGAGCAGTCCGAGGTTGTTGAGCGACTGTGCGATGCGCGGATCACTCGGATCGAGCGCGCGCCGCCGGATCTCGAGCGCCTCCCGGTAGAGCGCCTCGGCCTCCGTACTGGCCCCTGCGACCTGCGACACGTATCCGAGGTTGGCGAGACCCTGCGCCAGGTCCGGGTGGTCGGCGGCGAGCTGCGCTCGGCGCATCGACACGGCCTCGCGCAGATACTCCTCGGCGCCGGCGAGATCACCCTGGTGGAGGCGCGCGAGCCCGAGGTTGTTGAGCGTCGCCGGCACCAAGGGATGATCCGCTCCCAGCCTTTCTCGACGAATGCGCAGCGACTCCTCGAAGAGCGCCTGCGCCTGCTCGAGCAGCTGCTCGGCTCGCCGGTAGTCGCCGAGGTTGCCGTAGACGCGCCCCAGCACGTCGAGCAGCGACGCGCGCAGGTCCGGCGAATCCTCGAGGCGCGAGCGCTCGTCGAGCACACGTGAGGCACCACGATCGAGGAGCTCGCGGGCGCTGGGGTCGCCACCACGGGCTTCGCTGGGATCTGCGCCGCCGAAAACCTCGACGAGGAGCTCCGCCACACGCTTGGCCTTGTCTCGCTCTCGCGCGGCGATCGCAGTCTGTCGCGGTAGCCGAGAGTATCCGGGCGGGCCGACACCGGCAGGCCCCCGCGGTGCCGCCGCAGGTCCTCGCGCAGACGCGCCACCGACACGTAGCGGCGCTCTGGCTCCTTGCGCAACGCGGCGAGGCAGATGGTGTCGAGGTCTCCCTGAAGCCTGCGCCGCAGGCGATGGGGGCGCAGACCACGACGGGCGGCGAGCTCGGCGACGCTGGGATCGCCGGAAGTGGACGCCGTCCGCTCGCGCAGCCGTGAGCTGGGACGAGCCGGCTCGGTCTCGAGAACCGCACGCTCGATTCCGAGCGGGCCACCGCGGCTCTCGTCGAACGGGCGCATGCCGACGAGCAGCTCGTAGAGCACCACCCCCAGGGCGTACACGTCGGTGGCCACCGTCACCTCGCCGCCCGCGATCTGCTCGGGAGCCGCATACTCGGGCGTCATCAGCCGCACGCCGGTGCGGGTGAGCGGTAGCGTGGCGCCAAGCTCGTGAGGCTGCCGGCCGGCCAGGATCTTGGCGATGCCAAAGTCGACGAGCTTGACGTGCGGCCTGGCTGGCCCGCCATCGGTCCCCGGGTCCTCGGCGACCAGGATGTTGCCGGGCTTGAGGTCGCGATGCACCACCAGCCGCCCGTGTGCGTACTCCACCGCGCCGCACACCTGCTCGAACAGCTCGAGGCGGCGGTCGATATCGAGACGGTTGCGGTCGCAGTACTCGAGCAGCGGCACGCCTTCGACCAGCTCCATCACCAGGTACGGCCAACCCTCCGCGGTGACGCCGCCGTCGAGCGGCAGTTCGTCGTCTTCGAAGAGGCTCTCCGCCGGAGACACGGACGCCCTTGCCACCTGGCGCGCCACGTGGCCTTTCAGGGAATCGAAGTACGCAGCGGCGGGGTGCTGCTCGTCGAGCGCCGCGCGCAGCAGCCGTAGCAGCTCCTCGTCACCATCCGCCTCGGCGCGGAGGAAGGCCTCGCGATCCCCGGGAGCCAGGCCCTCGGCCCGGGCGAGGATCTCCTCGGCGCGTCCGAGAGCGTCGCTCATCCTTCGCCTCCGCCCGGTTCGCCGGCGAGCGCCAATGCGCTGGCACCCGCGAGCTCCTGGAAGAGCCAGGTGCGCGCGACGCTCCAGCAGCGCTTGACGGTGGCGGGCGAGATGCCGAGCGACTCGGCGGTCTCTTCGACGCTCAGCCCGCCGAAGAAGCGGCACTCCACGACTCGACCGAGCCGCTCGTCGCGCGACGCGAGCTTGTCGAGAGCCTCGTCGAGAGCTACCAGCTCTTCCGCGCGACCCTCCGACACCAGCAAAGCTTCCTCGAGCTCGACCTGGCGCAGCCCGCCGCCGCGCTTCTGCCGCAGCTGGTGGCGCGCGCTGTCGACCAGGATGCTGCGCATGGCGCGCGAGGCGAGGTAGAAGAACTGCGCCCGGCTCTGCCACTCGACCTGGGTCTGGTCGACGAGCCGCAGGTATGCCTCGTGCACCAGGCTGACCGTGCCCGGCGGCCGAACCGAGGCGTTCGGTCGCCAACCGGCGCGATGACGGCGAGCGAGGCGGCGCAGCTCGTCGTACACCAGAGGCAGAACCTGGTCGAGGGCGCGGGCATCCCCGGCCCTCGCCTGCTCCAGCAGGGCCGTGACCTGCCGCCGCTCCCCGACCGCGAGCCTGGCGGGAGGTTCCGGCTGATCGGGCGCAGACATCGCTACTTCGCTGTCAAGTGGCGAGTATACGTGGCGGCGCGCACCCGGCCCCCGTCGTCGTCGCGTAGTCTTGCAGCGGACCTCTCGGAGTCCGCCGCCAGTCCGTACCCTCGCCTCCGATGCCGCCGACACCCTCGACCTCTGCTCGCGCCCGCTCCACGGCCGTCGCGGCTCTGTGCGCAGCGCTCGGAGTGCTCGCCGGAGCGGGCGCACTGCTGGTCGGGCAGTCGCCGCCCCAGGCAGCGCCACCGGCGCTGGAGACGCCCGAGCCCGTGATCCCGCTCGAGCAGACCAGCGCGTATCGCGTGGCGGTCGCGGCGCTGGAGAGGCTCGAGGAGAACGACGGCACCCTCTCCTCGCGTCAGGAGCTGCTGGTGCAAAACCTCAGCCGCTACTTCGCGATCTACACCGTGCCGGAGGTCGCGGAAGAGCTGCAGCGCGTGCTCGGCACGGCGCAGCGCATGTCGGAGCAGGCGGCCCTGCTCCTCTTCGGCGCGTCCCGCGCGCTAGCCGAGCAGGATCGCGCGCCAGCGATCCGCCGCGCCCACGTGCGGGCAGCCACCGACCGGCTGCTGCCGCGCAGCGCCAACGAGTGGAAGGAGATCGTGTACTTCCCGCGGGTCGAGCCGACCCCGCTCGAGACCTGGGACCTCCAGGCGTTCCTCGACGTCGGCCTCGCCTGGGAGGTCCTCGCCTCGCTCGCCGAGGTCGAGGCGACGCCCCAGGGTCCGTTGCTGCAGCTCGAGGAGGACGCCGCGGTGGAGCTCGTCTCGGCGATCAACGCCTACGGCCTGCTGCTGTTCCGGTTGGCTGGCGAGCACGCCCGCGCCGAGCTCGCGCCGCACCTACGCACCGATCACCTGCGGTCGGCCGGCAAGACGATCGCGTCGCGGGCGGGCGGCGACACGGCGCGCATCCTCGAACGACCGGCGCCGGCCGCAACGGGCAGCCACTTCACCGACGTCACCGCCGGGAGCGGACTCGACTTCCGCCACGTCACCGCCGACTGGCTCGACCACTTTCGTCGCTACGGCTCGAGCGCGCCGACCTTCAGCGGCAGCGGCGCCGCGGTCGCCGACGTCGACGGCGACGACTGGGAGGACGTCGTGCTGTGCGGTGGGCGGGGCTGCGCGCTCTATCGCGCCGATCGGACAGGCCGCTTCGTCGATGCCACCGCCGCCGCCGGCATCGCGGTCGAGGGCGAGGCGCGCCAGCCGGTGCTCGCCGACTTCGACAACGACGGCGACAAGGACCTCTTCGTGACCTACGCCCGCGACACCAACCGCCTCTTCCGCAACCGCGGCGACGGCACCTTCGAGGACGTGACCACCGGCTCCGGTCTCGAGAGCCCTGGCCTCATCGGCGGGCCGGCGACGGTGTTCGACTACGACGGCGACGGCTGGCTCGACATCTACGTCGGCAACTTCGGCAACTACCTCGAGGGCGCCTCGGCCTGGGTCTCGCTCGACGCCAAGAACGCCGAGCCGAACCGGCTCTACCGCAACCTCACCGGTGAGAACCCGAGCGGTCCGTTGCGCTTCGAGGACGTCACCGAGCGCGCCGGAGTCGGCGACGTCGGTTGGACGCAGGCGTTGTCGCACCTCGACTACGACGGCGACGGCCACCAGGACCTCTACGTCGCCAACGACTTCGGCCGCAACCAGCTGTACCGCAACCGCGGCGACGGCACGTTCGAGGCGCTCGGCGAGACGACGGCCAGCGACGACCCGCACCACGGCATGAACGTGGCGATGGCGGACCTCAACCGCGACGAGCGGCCGGACATCTTCGTCACCAACATCTGGTTCTGGGCCGCAGCGAAGCGCGCGGTCACCGAGACCAACACGCTGCTGCTGTCGACGATCCAGGACGGACGGCCGGCATTCCGGCGCGTCGAAGACCCGGGCCTGCTGGGCCCGGACAGCGGCTGGTCGTGGGCCGGCGTTTTTTTCGACGTCGACCACGACGGTGACGACGACCTCTATGTCGCGAACGGCTTCACCGACTACATGACCTTCGTGCAGTACCGCCCGCACCCCGAGAAGCCGGACCAGCTCTACCCGATCCACAACGCGCGCGACCCGAACCTGCTGTTCCTGAACCCGGGCGGCAGTGACGGCATACCCAACGTGCTGGTCGAGGGCAGCGGCGCCGAGCTGGCGGGTCTCAACTCGCGGAGCGTGGTGCTGCTCGACTACGATCGCGACGGCGACCTCGACCTGCTGGTGACCACCTTCCACGACCGGCCGCGGCTGCTGCGCAACGACGCCGCCCGAGGCAACTGGCTGCACCTGACGCTGGAAGGCGACCCGGAGCGCCGCAGCAACCGCGACGCCATCGGCGCGGTGGTGATCGCGCGCGGCGGCGAGGCCGCTCCCGACCTCTACGTGTGGCGCATGGTCACCGGCGGTGAGGCCTACCTCGGACAGCACAGCCCGGCCGTCCACATGGGTCTCGGCACGGCGTCCGCGGTCGACCTCGAGATCCGATGGCCCAACGGCGATCGCCAGGCGCTGCGCGGCGTGCGCGCCAATCGATCGCTCCGCCTGCGTCAGGGCGCGCAAGAGGTAGAGGTCGTGTGGGCTCCAGGTGACGACGGCGGTACGCGGTAAGCCCGTGGTCTCCCGAGACTCCATAGGTGCGCTCCTGCTCGTGGGCACGCTCGCGACGGCGGTCACGGTCCAGTCCCAGGGTCGTTCGGACGAGGAGCGCTACCGCGAGGCAGCCCGCCTCGCCGGCGCGGCACTCGCCGACCTCGAGGATGGCAACCTCGGTCGCGCGCAGGAGGGCTTCGAGCAGCTCTCGCGTCTGATGCCCGAGAACGCGCTGCCCTGGATCAACCTCGCGATCGTCTACCTCGGGCTCGACCGTCCCGGCGTCGCTCTGGCGTCGCTCGACCGGGCGCGCGCGATCGATCCCGACAACGCCCAGCTCCTCTACACCGAGGCGCGCCTGCTCGCGCCCGCGGCAGCGAGTAACACTGCGGTGCTCGCCCGCTTCGAAGCCGCTCTCGGCCGCCTCGATCGGCTCGACCGGAACGACCCGAGAGCGGCGTGGCTGCGCGGGCGCTTCCTGGGCGACCAACGACGGTACGCGGAGGCGATCGAAGCCTTCGATGCCGCCCATGAGCGCAGCCGGGACAACCTGGTGGTGCTGGTCGATCGCGTGGTGGCCGCGGCCTCCGCGCGCGACGGCGACGCGACCGGCGACGCGCTCGACGCGCTCGAAGACCGCCTCAACGGCTTCGACGCGGCGCTCGCGCCCCACGCCGATCGCCTGCGCGCGACGCTCGCCCGGGTCGCGCTCGACGCCCTACGCCCGGCGGCGCTGGTGCTCGAGAACCTGCTACGCCCGAGCGACCTCTACCAGGTCGGTCGCGCCGAGCTCGAGGGCCGAGGGGGTGGCGCGATGCTGTTTCCGCAGCTCGACTTCGTGCCGCCACTGCCCAAGGCGATCCAGGGCGGTGCCGACATCGAGCTCGCGCTGCGCGACGCGAGCCGGGAAAGTGGGCTGCAGGCCGCGCTGGCTGGCAGGAGGGTGCTCCACCTCGAGGTGCGCCGCGAGCTCGTCGACGACGCGAGCGGTCCCGAGCGCGCTTGGCTGCTGCTCGAAGACGGCTTGGCGACCGCGGCGATCGGTGGCGAGAACGTCTTGCTCGATCGCCGCGGGCTGCCGGCGCTCGCCGGCGCGACTCGGGTGTGGTCCCACGACCTCGACCAGGACGCGCACACCGACCTGATCGTGGCCCTCGGAAACGAGTTGGTGCTCTACCCGGGAGCAGCGGACGGCGGGTTCGCCGAGCCGCGTAGCATCGCCAGCGGTCTCGCCGGAGCCCCGCGCGTGCTCGAGCCGCTCGATCTCGACAACGACGGGGACCTCGATCTCCTCGTGGTGACTGGCGCGGAGCTGCGCTACCTCCAGAACCGCGGCGCCGCCGGCTTCGTCGATGCCACCGCCGATCTGGGCGTACTTGTGGCGGGTGGCGTGACCGGCATCGCGGTCGCCGACTTCGACCAGGATGGCGCTCTCGACCTGCTGCTGGTCCACGAGGCGCAACCGCCGCAGTTGCTGCGCAACCGCCGCGGCGGTCGCTTCGAGGACGCGACCGAACGGGCAGGGCTCGCGGCGGAGGCGCCGGCAAGCGGCGCCGTGGTCGCCGACTTCGACCGCGACGGCCGCTTCGACGTTCTGCTGTGGGGCGGCGCGGCGCCGGCGAGGATCCTCTACAACCAGGGCAGCGGCTCGTTCCGCTCGGAGCCGCTGGGACCGGGAGACACCGCCCGCGCCTTCACCGCGGTCGTGGTCGCGGACCTCGACAACGACGGTGACCAGGACGTCGTCGCATCGAAGGCCGGCGGTGTGACCCTCTGGCGCCAGCGCGAGGACGGCGCCTTCGTTCCCGAAGCGATGCCGCGGCTGCCCGCCGAGGCCGACCAGCTCTTGGCGCTCGACCTCGACGGCGACGGCGACCTCGACCTGCTCGCTCGACACGGCGCCGGCGTTACGCTGCTGCAAAACGACGGCGGCAACCGCAATCACTGGTTGCGCGTGTCGCTGCGCGGCCTGGTCGACAACAACGCCAAGAACAACAGCGAGGGGCTGCACGCGCTGATCGAGGTGCGCTCGGGCGGCGCCTACCAGGCGACGCTGGGCAACGGCGGGATCAACCACCTCGGCCTGGGCGCCCGCCGCCAGGCCGACGTGCTGCGTGTGGTCTGGACGAACGGTCTGGCGCAGACCTGGCAGCAGCTCGCCGCCGGCCAGACTCTGGTCGAGAAGCAGGTGCTCAAGGGCTCGTGCCCGTTCCTCTACACCTGGAACGGCGAGGACTTCGAGTTCGTCACCGATCTGATGTGGCGCTCGACGCTCGGCATGACCTTCGCCGACGGCTCGGCCGCGCCTCACCAGTCGGCGCGCGACTGGGTGCTGGTGCCGAGATCGGCGCTCCGTCCGGCTGGGGACGAGCTGTGGCTGCAGGTGACCGCCGAGCTGTGGGAAACGATCTACGTCGACCGCCAGGCGCTGTGGGTGGTGGATCTGCCTCCCGGCGTCGAGGCGGTGGTCGACGAGAGCTTCCGGCCGCCGCCGCATCCCACGACTCCGCCGCTCTATCTGGTCGAGCGTTGGCTGCCGCCGTCGGCCGCGCGCGACCACGCTGGTCGCGACGTATCGGCCGCCATCGCGCGGCGCGACGGGGTGCACGTCGACGACCTGCCACTCACCCGCTACCAGGGCGCGACCACCGCTCACGAGCTGGTGCTCGAGCTCGATCACCGCCCGCGACCCGGCGACGGCACCCTGCTGGTCCTGTGGGGCTGGATCTTCCCCACCGACACCTCGATCAACGTCGCGCTCGCGCAGGACCCGTCGCTCGACGCGACACCGCCTCGCCTCGACGTCCACCTGGCCGATGGAACGTGGGCGACGGTCGAGCCCTCGATCGGCATCCCGATGGGCAAGCGCAAGGCCATGGTGCTCGAGCTGGGCGCGGCGCTCGAGCGCGCCGGGCTCGTCGACTCCGTTGCCGAGCCGCTCACCATCCGGCTGGCGACCACCATGCAGATCTATTGGGACGCTGCCGCGCTCGGTTTTCCTCCGAGCGGCGCTGGCGACCAGGTCCCCAGCAGGGACGCGCGGAGGCTGGCGCGGCTGGCGAGCCTCGAGCCCGTGGTCGCCGACCTCCACTACCGAGGCTTCTCCCGGCTCTGGCGCGAGTCGTCGAGCGGCCCCCACCTCTTCGACTATCGCCACACCGAGGTCGTGCCGCCGTTCCCGCCCATGGCAGGGCGCCACACTCGCCACGGCTCGGTCCTCGAGCTGCTGCGGGAGGAGGACGATCGCTACGTGGTGATGGCGCCTGGTGACGAGCTGACTCTCGTTTACGACGCGAGGGCGTTGCCCGCGCTGCCGGACGGCTTCACTCGTGACTTCATCCTGTACACCGACGGCTGGGTCAAGGACGCCGACCTCAACACCCGCGAGTCGGCCACCGTCGAGCCGTGGCCGTACCATGCGATGGGCGGCTATCCGCCGGAGGAAGGACGTAGTGTCGAGGAACCGGAGACGCGACGTTGGCTCGAGAGCTACCAGACGCGGTGGCTCGACGACGCGGAGTTCCGCGGCCGCCTCTCTAGCCCTCGAGGCTCCGAGCCCTAGCTCGACTTGTAGGCCCGCGGGGGCAGGCCGAGGCGCCGCTTGAAGGAACGCTGCAGCGTGCGCAGATGGCCGAATCCCGACTTGCGCGCGGCGACCTCCATCGAGGCGCCCTGCTGCATGAGATCCACCGCGGCGATCACCCGCAGGCCGGAGAGCCACTGGGAGTAGGTCAACCCGACGGTGGTGTGGAAGTAGGCCGAGAAGTAGGTCTCCTCGAGGCCCGCGATGCCGGCGACTCGCGACAGGGTCATCTTCGATCCCAGGCGGTTCTCTACGAAACGGCGAACCCGCTCGAGGTACGGATGATCGGTCATCGTCTCGTTGCGGGAGGCCATGTCTCGTCGCAGACGCGCTATCGCCCGGCTGGACTCGGCGCGGCTGACCGTCCGGCGAGCTGGCGCCTTCTTGCGTACGGCAGCCTTCTTGCGCGCTGCCGGCCGCTTGGTCGTGGTCTTGCGCGCCGGCCGCTGCGAGCGCTTCTTCGCCGCGCTACGCCGGCTCGGCGCCGCTGCCTTCTTCTTGGTCGCCGGCTTCTTCTTCGACCTCGACTTGGTCTTCGCTCCGCCGCCAGTTCGCTTCTTGGCTGCCATGACTCACCCTCCGTCATCACCGCCCACGACCGTTGGGCCGATCGCGACCGCAGCGCCGACCACGTGAGAGACCGTGCTATGAGACAAGTCTTTGTGTTGATGTGTCGAGCATAGCGCCGAATGCGCTCACTCCGCAACACGCGGATCGCAGAGTCGCAGATCAAGCCGCTCCAGCAAGAGCTCCACGAGCTCTCGTTCGGCAGCGGCCAAATGAGTGCCGACGGACGCCAGCACGGCGTGAAGGTCCCTCGCCTCGCCGGCGCGTAGCGCGGCAAGCAGCTCGAGAAAGGCGGCGCGGCGTGCGCTTCCTCCGTCCAACAGCACGCGCACGAGGGCTGCGGCCGCGAGGTAACGACGCGCGCGCCCCGCCGGCGCCGACAGCTCCTCGATCGGCAGCTCCACCAGCTCGGCCAAGCGCGGCGAGTCGGCACCACTCCGCCAGTCGAGCGCCGCGCAAGCCGCCGCGCGCGCCTCGCCGCCCGCGCGCCACCGCGTCACCACGTGGACCTCCCCGGCGACCACGCGCTCCTCCTCGGTTACGCGCAGGTGCGGCCAGGCTCCCGGTACCGGGCAACCCTCACTGCCCGCGGCTGCGAGTCCAAGATCTTGCGCCAGACCTTCCTCGAGCCACCCGGGCAGTACGTATGTGGAAGCGCGCGCGTTGTGCAGGTGCACCAGCTCGTGCGCGAGGGTGGCGGCCACGTCCTCCTCGTCGCGGTCCCCAGTGAACAGCACCGCGATGCCGTCCGCGTAGTGGCCGCCGCTTTCCGCGCTCTCGAGCTCCCCCATTTGCTCGACGTAGCTGCGGTAGTCGCGCTCGCGTGCGAAGAGCACCACCACCTGGCGCGGCAGCTCCTCGGCGGCCACTTCGGGGAGCCCGTAGCGCTCGCCGTACACCTCCGGCAGGCACGAGGCGATCGCGAGCAGCCGCTGGAACGTCGCCGAGCGCGATGGCACGTCGGTGACCCAAGAGACTCCCGCCAGCTCGATGGCTTGGTCGCCGCCACGCCCGAGCACCGCGCGCGCCGCCGCGACGCGCTGCTCGCGGCGCTGCGGATCGACCGCCGCCACACGCTCCGCGCGAAGCCCACCGCCAAGACCAGGGGGAGCGACCCAGCCCGAGACCGCGCCGTGGCGCACGCGCACCCACCCATCGCGACGCTCCAGCACCTCGACGACCACAGGCACGTCGAGGGTGGACAGCACAGCGGCAGCGCGCTCGGG
>DATLFI010000368.1:0-5858 GCA_035524895.1 Thermoanaerobaculia bacterium
AAATCCTCCCAGATGACGTCGATCTCGGCGTTGTTCGCGATCGACTTGAGAGTGATGTGCGGCACCCGCTCGTAGACGAAGCCCTGTCGGATGTCGCCACGGGTGTTCGCAGTCGAGGGCTCGGCAAGGGTAACCTCCGCCTCCTTCATCTGCCCGTCGCGGCTGTCGGCAAGGAGGTAGTAGGGGTAGCGGGCACCCATGATACGTGCCCGAGCGAGGGCGAGTGCGACGCGGGAGGTGTCGATGGTGATCCAGCGGCGGCCCCACTGCTCGGAAACTAGCGCGGAGGTTCCGGACCCGCTCGTGGGATCAAGGACAAGATCACCGGGATCCGTAGTCATAAGTATGCAGCGCTGCACGACCTTGGTATTCGTCTGTACTACATAAACTTTAGGGTCGAGAGTGCTCGCTCCGCTGCTCGTGTCGGTCCAAAGGTTGACGTAGGGAATTGCAGGAAAATCCGCGAGATAGCGCTTGTACATTATGCCACGCCCGGCGGATGCTAGTCGGCCGGCACGGGTCAGTCGGCTCATTCCAGTTTCGCCAGTTTTCCAATATCCGGTACTGGGCCTAATGGTCCTGCCTTGAAAGGGGACGGGGAAGTCGCCAGGAGGGCGCTGAGAAACCAGTGTATCGATTGCCAAAGGTCGGCCGAGGGCGGCAACGCTACCTTCATCCAGATCTGGAGGTATCCGGACACGATGACCCGAGGCGTCTTCTACATACTGATACTTGTCCGCACCAGTTCCGCCAAGCTCCTTTTCAGCGAAAAGCTGGCGGTACTTAATTTGCGCTTTATCTCTCGCATAGTGAAGAATATAGTCGAGGGTACCGGCAAGGCCGAGGGAGGACTGACCTGCAGTTTTTCTAAATGCGATCAAGGATATAAATGAATCACTTCCAAACACTTCATCCATCAGCGAGCGTACTCTATGGACATTTTCATCGCCGATCTGCACGAAAACTGAGCCCGATTCAGAAAGAAGATCTCGGGCGACGGTCAGCCGATCTCTCAAATAGAGTAAGTAAGAATGAATGCCATCCCGCCACGTATCCCGAAACGCCTTAACCTGCTCCGGCTCCCGCGTAATGTGGTCTACCTTCCCATCCTTCACGTCGCGGCTCGTCGTCGACCATTGGAAGTTCGAGTTGAACTTGATCCCGTACGGCGGGTCGATGTAGATGCACTGCACCTGGCCGCGCAGTCCCTCGCGCTCGGCCAGTGACGCCATGACCTGCAGGCTGTCGCCGAGGATCATGCGGTTGGCCCAGTTGGCGTCGTGGCGGTAGAACTCGGTGCGGGCGTGGTCGTCGGGCAGGCCGTTGAAGTCGGCGAAGAGGTCGATCTGCTCCCCTGACCGGCCGCCACCACGCTGGGCCTTGGCGCGCTGGCTCTGGCGCAGGAGGTCGTCGATCAGGACCTTGGGGTGGACCTTCTCCTGGATGAAGAGGGGCGGCGCCTGGACGACGAGGTCGGACCAATCCTTTTCGTCCTTGCCGCGCCAGACGAGCTGGGGGTCGAGGTCGCGGTTGCGCTGGGCCTTCTCTTCCTCGAGGCCGGAGGCGTCGCGCGGGTAGCGCACCTCGACGGGGGCCTGGTCCTCCTTGGCGAGCACGGACTGGTACTCGGCGGTGGGGATGTTCTTGCGGGTCGCCTCGGCGTGGCGTAGGGTCTCGACCTGCTTGGCCTTCGGCGTGCTCTTCTTGCGGGCCATCTGTCTCCTCAGGCCGTCGCGGCCCACCGCTTGTCGGTTGCCTGGTCGATCATTTGTTGGACGCGCGCTTCGACCTCGGCGGCGAAGCCGCTCTCGATCTCGTAGACCTGCTTCAGCTCGGTGAAGGCCCAGCGGCCGTGGGTGCCCAGGTGGTTGACTCCGGGGATCCAGAAGGTGTCCATGGTGCGCTTCTTCTCTTTGGCGTCCTCGCCCCGGTAGCCCTTGATCTCGACCACCAGGTGGAGGAGGTCGTCAGCGCCGTGGCCGTCGTCGACCAGGACGATGAAGTCCGGCCGGTAGCGGCGCGCCTGGGAGCCGTGGAGGTAGGGCACCTCGAAACCGAGGTTGTGATTCTTGACGTAGGCGTGGACGCGAGGGTGGCCCTCGACCACCCGGCAGAGCTCGGCTTCCCAATCGCTGTCGAGGATCACCCAGTTGACGTGGCAGCGGTCGTGACGGGTCTGCCAGCGGTGCTCCTTGGAGGTGGTGAAGAGAACGTGGGCGGTGGAGCCGGCCGGGTTGTAGGGGTCGAGGGTCACCTTCGCCGGCCGCTCGCCGATGTGGTGGCTGACGATGCCGTTGGTGATGCGCTCGCATACCTGGTCGGCGAGCTGCGGGTAGAGGAGCTGCGCCGGATAGGTGCCGCCGGTGCAGACGAGATGGTTGTCGAGCCAGTAGCGGGTGATGCGCTTGAGCTGACCGAAGAGGTAGAGCTTCGGCTCCTCCCCCGGGTCGCGCCACTTGGTCTCGACGAGGTGCTTCGTCAGGTGGAAGATGAGCGTCGACTGGCGAACGTCCTCGAGGTGGACGAGGTCGAGGTCGATGCCCTTCCCGATGATGCCCTCGTTGCGGGTACTGGAGGGCCCCACCACGCCTGGGTTCAGCTCGAACGTGGAGTCGTCGTCGAACTTCGCCGCAAGCCGTTCCTGGGGCAGCTCAACCCGGTAACCCTGCACGCGGGGGAAGTGAATCTCGCAGGCGTCGCGCTCGGGGCGTACCGCCCGGACGGTGATCGTCTCGCGCGGCTTCTGCGGAGGGGCGATGACCGGCTTGGCGGTGAAGTCGAAGGGGATGCCGAGGACGTCGGCGTACTCGGCGTTGAAGAGCCCTTCCTCGTTGAGGTCGTAGGACTGACGGCGAAGCGCCCGGCCGATCACCTGCTCGCAGAGGAGCTGGGTGCCGAAGGCGCGGACACCGAGGACGTGGGTGACGGTGTTGGCGTCCCAGCCCTCGGTGAGCATCGAAACCGAGATGACGCAGCGGATCGAGCCGCCGAGCCGGTCCTTCTTGCCGACCGTGTTCATGACCTCGCGGAGGAGGTCCTGGTCGGAGAAGTCCTCGGCTCGTGTTTGCCCCCCGTACCGGACATTTTCTTCACGGCGAAAGATCTCGATCTCTTCGGCTGCGGCGGCGCGGAAACCCTTGTCGAGTGCCTCGCCGGACTCGAGCTGCTCGCTGTCGATGAGCAAGGTGTGCGGCATCGCCAGCGGGTTGCCGTGCTCGTCGTGATTGCGGAAGAGCGGCAGAGCGCCGGGAACGGGAGTGGCGGAGCCGTCGTCGTTCTCCCGCAGGAAGCCGGAGACGAGGTCGTAAACCAGCTTCGAGGTCGCGGTGTTGTTGCAGACGATGATGAAGCAGGGCGGCGCCTCGATGCCCTCTTTCCGCCATAGCTCGAAGGTCTCCGCGTAGTGGCCGTAGAGGGCGTCGAGGGCGTTCCTGAGGAGGATCGGGACCTTCTGCGGATCGAGCGACTTCGCTTTGCCGCGCCCCTTCTTCGGCATGTCCGAGCGGATGTGCTCCCACAGGTTGCGGAAGCGCGGCATGTCGTCGCCCGGCACGTTGTCGGCCACCGGCACGCGGGGCAGCTTGACGATGCCGCACTCGATGGCGTCCATCAGCGAGAAGTCGGACATGGTCCAGGGGAAGAGGGTGCCTTCGGCATAGCCCGAGCCGCGGAGGAAGAAGGGCGTCGCGGAGAGGTCGAGCACGCGCTGCAGGCCCAGCGTCCGTTCGACGGCCTCGAGGCCCGAGATCCAGAGGCGCGCCGCCTCTCGATTCTTCTCGGCCTCCTCCCGCTCCTCGCCCTTGAGGTCCTCTTCCTCAGCTTCCTCGGAGGGCTTCTCGCGGTAGCAGTGATGCGCCTCGTCGTTCAGCGCCAGGACGTTCTTGAGCCCCAGGAGCTCAGGCATCACCCGCTGCAGCATCTGGCCTTCTGTTTCGAGCGTCTGGAGGTCTGGACCGCGGCCCTGAAGGAGCGAGCGTCCGCCCTTCGAAAGCTCGAGCGTCTCGCGCAGCTTGAAGGCGTGGTAGTTGGTGATGACGATCTTGGCGCGGCCTATGTCGCCGAGCATTTCGGCGGGCACCAGCTCGCTCTGCTGGTAGTAGCTGTCCGGGTCGTTGGGCTGGAGCACCCGCAGGCGATCGCGGATGGTGAGGCCGGGCGTGACGACCAGGAAACCGCGGGTGAACCGCTTGCTGTTCGGCCTCCGCACCGCGTTGACCGTCTGCCAGGCGATGACCATCGCCATCACGGCGGTCTTTCCGGCGCCGGTGGCGAGCTTGAGGGCGAGGCGGGAGAGGCCGGGGTTGGCCTGCAGGTTGGCGGCCTCGAGGTGGTCGAGGAACCGCCGGCCGTCCTTGCCGAGGTCGGGGGCCACCTCGGTTAGCCAGATCAGCGTCTCGACCGCTTCGACCTGGGCGAAGAACGGCCGGAAGCTCTCGAACCGGTGGTGCCGCCAGTGCTGAAGGACCCGGGCCGTCTCCGGCGTGACGTGCCAGTCGTTCCAGTTCGGCAGCTCGCGCCAGCGGTCGACGCGGACGCGCAGCTCGTTGATGACCGGCGTCGGGTCGTACTGCTGGTCTTCGGAAGAGAGGCCCTGGCCCTCGTCGAAGACCAGATCTCGCTGCCTCGCCTTGCCCCTCCGCTTCTTGGCCTTCGGGATCGGGCTGATGAACTTGGCCTTGCGGCGGTGCTGGAGGATTCGATTCGTGGGCTGGCCCTCGTCGTCCAGCTCCCAGTGCTGAGACGGGTACTCGTAGGGCGAGTTGAGGATAGGGTGGGTGAAGAAGTCGCTCATGGTGTGGCGTCTTCTACGATCGCCATCGCAGTACTGAGATAGGTACCCTCCGAGCCAAATCCTCCCTGGTGGCGCCGCGCTGCAGCCGGGGACTCCCAGCCCGCCCGTGAGGGTCACTTTAGCGAGTATATCCGACAGACCCGGACCGCCGAGATCTGGGTGGTGTCCAAACAGGGTCTTGGTCCCTTCCGGTGCCACCTCGTTCGATGAGATTTTATGGTGCCGAGACCGAAATCGCTCGCGCGGGCGCGCCGGGAGGTCTCCTCTCTGCCCCCGCACCTTGACTATGGTGAGAACGCCTCTCGGTCTTGCAGCCCGGACACATTGTCCTCTGCCGGGCCAACGGCCGCGAGCTCGTAGTAGTTGACTTGGCCCGTCGAGATCTTCCTGAGCCAGACCTCCACCTTCGATGGTGTGAACCGGGTGAGCTGGCTCCAAAGGAAGCCGTTGGGCCGCGGGCCGATAACTTTGACGAAGATCTCCGGGCGGCCGGCCAGAGCGCCGCTCACGCACAGGGTCTCGGAGATGCAGTCCGTTTCCCGGTTTCCAAGCGTGCTGTTGTTGATCAGCACCTTTGCCTCGAAGCCCGGCAATGCGGCCGAGAACAGCCACGGGCCGGGTGGGGGTGGGGGATCCCCGTTTCCTGCGCCGGCTCCGAAAAGCGTAGCCGTTACTTGAAACGGGCCGGCCCCACTACCTGACCGGTGCGCGAGTATGTGCCAGGTTTCGGGCTGAGGA
This sequence comes from Thermoanaerobaculia bacterium, assembly GCA_035524895.1. Lineage (GTDB taxonomy): Bacteria > Acidobacteriota > Thermoanaerobaculia > Multivoradales > Multivoraceae > DATLFI01. The sequence goes on from DATLFI010000368.1 coordinate 5,531, forward strand.
TTCGGGAGACCACAGACTTCAAGGGCTAGCGGAGATGTACTGCTGCAATCAAAGGAAGCAAGCGTAGGCGGAGATCCCCGCCGGAGGAAGAGATCAGCGTTTACCTCTCCAAGGGACCCGTTGAGAGAGACAATCAAGAGGCCGATACCCGGCTGCACCTCGAAGTTGAAACCCACGTCTGGGTTTCCTTGCGACAGGCTTCCTGAGCCGAAAAGGTAGTCGCCGCCAGGTTCTCCAGCAAACGGCAGGCTCCCGCAGTCCGTACGGTGGAGATCGGCCCCCGCGACAGACTGAATCCAGGCCCGGTCCACGAAAACATCGGCGTCCT
>DATLFI010000369.1:0-17918 GCA_035524895.1 Thermoanaerobaculia bacterium
CGCTCTGCGGCTCGACTGGACGACCGGCGAGATGGTGCGCAAGGGCGGCATCCGCTACACCATCAAGGACGGTGTCGTCTACGACGTCCCGACATTGCTGGCGGACGTTCGCGCGATGGTCGCGAAGGCGAGGGCCGAGGCAGGTCTGCCTCCGCCGCCGATGCCACTGTTCATCGACAGCGACTACTCGAGAGGCCTCGACCGCCCGACCGCCACCGCTGGTGGTGGACGTTGACGCGCGCTGCGGACGGGTGAGCATGTCGGCCCGAGAGCGGTTTGCCGCTAGCCTGCTCGCGGTCCTGCTGGCCTCCGTCGCGTGCGGGCGTGGCGACGGCGTTCGCGACCTCGCTGCGGCGCCACCGCGCATGCTCGTGTGCGGCCTCAGTCCTCGCGCAGCGCCACCGCCGGCTGCACCCGCAGCGCGCGCAGCGACGGCAAGAGCACCGCGGCCGCCGCTGCCGCGACGAGCAGCAGGCATGCGCCGGCGAGGCTCGCAGGATCGGTGGTCTCCGTGCCGAGCAGGAGGCCGCTCACCAGCCGGCGCGCCGCGAGCGCGCCGAGCAGACCGAGCGCGAGCCCGGCCAGCACGAGCTGCATTCCCTGTCGCGCCATCAGCGCGAGCAACGCAGCGCGGCGGGCACCCAGCGCTACGCGCAGCCCGATCTCGCGACGACGCCGAGCGGCGGCGAAGGCGACGACACCCCAGAGCCCGAGCAACGTGAGCAGCAGCGCCGCCACGGAGAACACGCTGAGCAGACCGCTGCGCAGGCGCTCGGTCTCGACCGAGCCGGCGATCCGCTCCCGCATGGTGCGCACGTCGGCGATCGGCAGCCGCGGATCGAGCTCCGCCACCGCTGCGCGCAGGATCGTGAGCGCCGCTCCCGGATCGTCGCTCCGCAGTACGGCGTGGAACGAGCTCGGGTAGGTGACCTGGGCGTGCGGCAGGTAGACCTCCGGCTGCGCCTCCTGGGTCAGACCGAAGTGACGCACGTCGCCGACCACGCCGACGACCTCGCGCCAGGGGTCGGTGGATTGCGCGCCGCCCCAGCGGAAGCGGGCGCCTACTGGGCTCGCGTCGGGCCAGTAGCGGCGCGCCATCGCCTCGTTGATCACCACGACGGGTACCGCGTCGAGGCGATCGCTCGGCTCGAGCACGCGCCCGCGCAGCAAGGCGAGACCGAGCGCGTCGAAGTAGCCCGGCGTCACGACGCGCTCCTCCGCGCACTCCTCCTGCCCGGGCGCGGGCGCAGGAAGCTCGGCGATCGTGAAGGAGTCGCAGGAGTGGCCGCCCCCGAGCGGCAGGCGGTTGACCAGACCCACGGACTCGATCGCGGCAGACGCCTCGAGCCGCTCCTCGAGGCGCTGGAAGAAGGCCAGACGAGAATCGGTGTCGTAATCGATGCGCGGCAGCGTCACCTGGGCGGTGAGCTCGTCACGAGCTAGGAAGCCGGGATCGGTCGCGAGCAGGTCGCGCAGGCTCTGCCCGACCAGCGTCGCCACCGAGAGCAGCACCAGGGACAGCGCCACCTGCGCTACCACCAGGGCGCCGCGCGCGTCGAGTCGGCTGGCGCCGCGCACGCGGCCGCGCGCGCCGAAGTCCCGCAGCGCCGGGCTGACCAGGCGCAGGGCGGCCGGCAGGGACAGGAGCAGCCCGGCCAGGAGCGCCAGCGCCACCGTGAACAGGCCGACGCGCAGGTCGAACCGGGCCTGCTCGGACCACGGCAGGCGCTGCGCGCCGAGACGAAGCACCGGCGCGGCGGCGCCTCCCGCCAGCCCCAGGCCGACGATGCCACCGGCGGCACCGAGCAGGAGCCCTTCGAGGACCACCCCACGACCCAGAACCCAGCGCGAAGCGCCGAGAGCGGCGCGCACCGCGGTCTCGTGCCGGCGCTCGAGCTGTCGTGCCAGCGACAACGCACCGACGTCGAGCGCGGCGACCAGGAGCAGCAGCCCGACCGCGACCAGCAACACCCACAAGGTGCGCTGCGCGTCGCCGACCACTCCATCTCGCAGCGATTCGAGCCGCGCGCCGATCTGCGCGTTGGTGTCCGGGTACTGGCGCGCGAGATCGGCGGTGATCGCGTCGAGCTCCGCTTGCGCTGCGCCGAGAGAGGCTTCGGGTGCGAGCCTTCCGACGACGTGCAGGAAGTGACCGCCCCGCGAGGTCTTCGCCGGATCGAAGGCGAGCGGTCGCCAGAGGCTCGGTGACTGCCAGCCGAGCGGGTGCGGGAAGCCGCCCGGCAGCACGCCCACGACCGTGTGAGGCGTGCCGTTGAGCAGCAGCGTGCGTCCCACCGCGTGCGGGTCGCCGCCCAGCTCCTGGCTCCAGAAGCCGTACTCCAGCAGCACCACCTGCGAACGACCGGGCGCACCCTCGTCCGCGGTGAAGCTTCGCCCGAGCGCCGGCGAGACGCCGAGGACCTCGAGCCAGCTCGAGCTCACCGCGTGAGCGGCCACCTGCTCGGGACGATCGGCCCCGGCATGGGTCACCGCGCCTCCCGAGATGCCGAAGAGGCCTTCGAGTGAGCGGCTGCGCGCGCTCCAGTCGGCGATGTCGAGCGGATTGCTGTTGCTCGAGAGATCGGTACCCCAGGTGCCCCACACCCGCACCAGTCGCTCGGGCTCGTGGTACGGCAGCGGGCGCAGCAGCACCGCGTCGAGCAGGCCGAAGATGGCGGCGTTCGCGGCGACACCGAGGGCCAGCGTCGCCACCACCATGGCGGAGTATCCGGGCGAGCGCCACAAGCTGCGCCCGACCAGCCTGGTTTCGGTGGCGAGGTCACTCATGACGGAATCTCCTCCTCGGCTGTCGCGGCGGGCTGCGACGCCGAGCGCCTCGAGGCTCGCCGAGCGGTGAAGGGCGAGGTCGCCGAGGCGCTCCTCGGCGAGTCGTCGGGCCGCGGCACGAGAATGACCCGCGCGCTCCAGGTCCGCCCGAAGGTGCTCGCGGTGCTCGCGCAGCTCCGTGTCGACGCGGTGCTCGAGCGCTGCAGGCGACATGCGCTCCCACACGCGCACCAGCCACGACAGGGCGACGTCCACGGCGGCGAAGCGGCGCGGCGCCATCCTCAGCTCTCGGAGCGGCGGCCGTGAGACGCCGAGCCCGCGGTCGCCGGAGTGGCCGGGCGGATCGATCGCGCCACCGCCTCGACGAAGCGAGCCCATCCCTGGGCGCGCAGGTGGAGCTGACGGCGCCCCAGCGCCGTGAGCCGGTAGAAGCGAGCGGGCCGGTTGTTCTCGGAGCGTCCCGGAGACGAGGCGATGAGGCCCTGACGCTCCAGACGATAGAGCGCCGGGTAGAGCGACCCCTCCTCGACGCGTAGCGCGTCGGCGGACTTGCGCTCGATGCGACGGGCGACCCCGTACCCGTGCTCGGTCCCGTCGACCAGCGCCCCCAGCACCAAGAGATCGAGGGGGCCCTGGAGCAGCTCGGCGGGTGGTGGCGAGGAGGCTTCGGGGTTTCGTTTCCGGGGGCGCGGGGGCATGGGCGGCTCGTTTCCTAGACATTCTAGGGATCGTCGCCGGCGTTGTCGAGCGGTGGTAGGCCGATGGGCAGTGGGACCGTGGGGCGGCGGGAAGGACGCGGGCACGACGTTCGCGAACGTCGCCGACGCCTCGAGGCCTGGGCCAAAATCGTGACGCAGGATCCCAACTGAGCTGACGCCGCCGGCGCTGCGAGGGTCGCGCTCGGTCAGCGGCGCCTGCGCCGCAGGTATCCCGAGAGGCGGCGTCCAGGGGCTACCAGCTCGAGGAGCGCACCGGCGTGCGCGAGCGCGAGGGCGGACCCGGCCACCGCGGCCGCGCCGGGCAGGCGCCAGAGGTGTCGCGGCTGGTCGCGCAGCACCTTGAGCAGACGCCAGGGCGCTTCGAGATCGCGGCGCAGGAGACGCTTCGTCACCGTCAGGATCACGGCCGCGCCGCGGTGCCTCAGGCGGGCTCGCATCACCTCCTCCTCGCCCAGCAGCAGGAAGCGCCACACGAATGCATAGGCCCGGCGCAGCGGCGGGTGCACGGCGCGCGCGTGCGGCTGCTGCCAGATCACCACACCGTCGGCCGCGAGCTGCTCGGCGTGCGCCGTGCACTGGCCGCGGAGGAACTGCCTACCCTCCGGAATGGGGCGTCGCTCGAGCAGCGTGCGGCGGAACGCGACGTTGTTGGCGAAGTAGCGGTGGCCAGGGCGGACCGTGTCGCCTGGACGCCGGCTGAGCTGCGGGTGGAGGAAGTAGACGGCCGACATGCCCATCTCGAAGGTGTCCGAGACCGTCATGCCGGTGTGACCGGCGACTGCCTGCACTTCGTCGCGCTGGAAGGGTTCCAGCAGCCGTTCCAGCCAGTCCGGCTCGTACGCGCAGTCGGAGTCGGCGAACACTACGATCTCGCCACGCGCCTCGCGCACGGCGGTCATCTTCGCCTGGTAGTAGTCGATGTCCTCCGGTACCGTGAGCGGTCGCACCCAGGGGTACTTCTTGCCGAGCTCCGCGAGCACGTCGTCGGGCACGTCACCACTCTGCGTGACGATGGTCTCCACCGAGTCCCTCGGCGAGACCGTCTGCGCTTCGAGCGTGGCCAGCGTTCGGCGCAGGTAGTCGAGGCCGGCGCTGACGACGTTCTCGGTCTCGAGCACGATCGAGAACGAGGGCCGGTCGGCGCGAGCGGTCTCGGCGGCCTGGTTCGTGGGTGGGACGAGAGTGGCCGAGGCGGTGGTCATCTCTCCGGTGCCTCCGGGTGGCTCGTGCCTTGGATCAAGGTGACGGTGCTTCGAGGGAGGGCTCGGGCACGGGTGGGGAGGCGTCCGGCTGCAGCCGATACACGAGCGTATAGCCTGCATAGACGCGCCGTGCACCGGGGTGCTCGTCGAGCTGTTGCAGCAGTCGCGGCTCGGTGAAGAAGCGCGAGAGCACGAGGTACTCGCTGTCGAGCTGGTCGCGCACCACGGCCACGGGGTCCTCGGAGCGGCCCGCGAGCACCTCCCGCCAGGCCCGGTACTCGTCGGGGTGCGGCACTGCCATGAACACCGAGTTGAGCACGTTCATGAACTGCGCGTGCGGCGCGTAGTAGAGCACGTTCGGGGTCAGGCCCCAGTCGGCGGCGACCCGCGCCCCCGGAGGCAGGGCGCGCGCGGCGGCGGCCCAGTCGGCTTCCCTCGAGAGCGCTCCGCCGGTCGCGGTCGCCATCCCCCAGAGCATGCGCGCCGGGGCCACCAGGGACATCAGCGCGAGCAGCAGCGCGCCGAGCGCGGCGAGCCGCCGCGTCGACCGCGGCGCGCCGCGCACCGGGAAGCGGTGCATGGCGTGGAGCAGCGCGAGCACGCCGAAGGCGTAGAAGTAGGTGGAGAAGCGCAGCATCAGAATGTAGAGCACGGCGAAGGCGGCCGCAGCGATCGTCCAGACCGCGAATCGGTGCGTGCTTTGCTCGGCCTCGGATCGGCTCTCGACGTCAGCGTTGCCCGCCGTCCCGCCGGCGGCGATCCAGCCTCGTCCGAGCCACAGCCCGAGACACGCCGCGGCCCATCCCCAGTTGTCGCGAAACGTCGCGACCAGCGAAGGCGCGCGGTTCTCGGTGCTGACGTCGAGCTGGCTCGCGATCAGGAAGAAATCGACGTTCTGCACCTTCCACACCACGAGGTTGTGCGGGAAATGCGGGTGGACCAGCAGCGCTAGGCCGGTGCCCAGCACCGGATACAGCAGCAGGAGCCAACAGCGCCGCCGCTCGAAGAACCAGGACCATGCGAACCAGAGCCCGCACAGCACGACGAGGGCGTGGAACCCGGTGTAGGCGAGAGCGAAGGTGAAGGCGACGAGGCCGAGCAGGCGATGCCGGCGCTCGGCGGCGCACCACGCGGCGGCCAGGAACAGCATCAATGCCAGCAACTCCGGCCGCAGCCGCACGGCGCGTCCGAGGAAGTCGATCGAGCCGAAGAAGACGACGACCGGCGCCAGCGCCGCCCAGGCGCCGACGGCACGCTGCCCCAGCCCCGCCAGCATGGCCGCGATGCCGCCGAGCAGCAGCGCCAGCGCCAAGCGCCCGCCGCCGGTCGAGCCACCGTCTCCGGCGAACGGGGCGAGCAGCAGGTGGAACAGCACCTCCTTGTCGCCGAAGCCGTCGCGGTAGACGGAGAAGCGGGTCCACGGGAACTCGTCGACGACGCCCAGCTCGCGGAAGATCCGACCCACGAAGAGGTGGAAGTAGGAGTCCGTGTCGTAGAGCACCTCGGCGCGGAACGCAAAGAGCGCCGCGAGGCCCGTGAAAGCCGCGAAACAGATTCCGGGGACGAGAGAGGCTCGGAGGAGGGAGCGCATAGGGCCGCGTGGGACTGTGCGGATGTTAATCGTTCGCGAGGGTCGGCACGCCCTTTGAATTCACCGTTGGAATCACAGACCAAGTCCAGCGTCAGCACGCCAGGGTCCCGTCCCGGAGGAAGCCATGAAAGCGATCGCTCACCAGACAGGAGCCAGGCGGCTCCTGAGCCTCACGCTTCTCGGAATGGCAGTCCTGTCGACAGCGGCCTCGGCCCGACAGCCGACCCCTGTGGAGGACACGCTGGACCCGTTCGCGGACGTCATCGAGGTCCGCGTCGTGAATCTCGAGCTGGTCGTGACCGACCGCCAGGGCCGGCGGGTGCCCGGTCTCCAGCCGAGCGACTTCCGACTGCTGGTCGACGGCGTCGAGACGCCGATCGACTACTTCAGCGAGGTCCGCGACGGTGTCGCGCAGCCCAGCGTCGAGCCTGCGGCGTCGGCGCCTGGCGTGCTGGCCTCTGGAGACGTCGGGACGAGCTTCCTGGTGTACGTCGACGACAACCGCACGCGCAAGACGGAGCGCGATCTGGTCGTCGAGGGTCTGATCGAGGATCTGGTTCTGCTCGGGCCGCACGACCGCATGGCCGTGGTGGCGCAGCGGGGGCCCGAGCTCGTCATGCTCTCGAGCTGGAGCTCCGACCGTAGCCACCTCGAGCAGGCCCTGCGCGAGCTGCTCGACGGGGATCGCTTCGGCGGTGCTCTGCGATCGCCGCTCGTGAGCGCTCGTCGCGCCGCCCTGGTCGGTCGCGAGCAGCTCGTCGACGTCCGGCAGGATGCTCCCCGCGTGCTGGCGGCCCCGGCCGGTTTCGATCGCGTCGCGACGGTCCACGAGAGCCTGGCGGCCACCGAGTCCCGCATCGATCTCGAGCTGGCCGTCGCCGGAGCGGTGTCCACCCTTCGTGGCTTCGCTCGCCCCGCGGGGCGGAAGGTGATGCTGATGCTCGCGGGCGACTGGCCGACCGGCGCGTTCCGCGAGACCGGCCAGAGCCTGACCGCGATCACCGATCTCGGCTTGATCCGACCCCTCGTCGAGGTTGCGAACCTGCTCGGCTACACGCTCTACCCGGTCGGTCTCGATGCGGGGACGGTGAGCGTCTGGCGCAACGCCAACCTCGCGTGGATCGCGCGCGAGACCGGGGGCCTGCCGCTGTTCGGTCGAAACGACGTATTGGTCGATGCGGTGGTCGACACCCGCTCCTACTACTGGCTCGGCTTCACGCCAGACATGGCCGGCGACGACGTGCGGCACGATCTGCGGGTCGAGCTGAAGCAGCCGGGGTACAGCGTCCGCGGCCGCAGCGGCTATCTCGACTTCTCACGCTCGGCACAGCTCGCGATGATGACGCAGAGCGCTCTACTCTTCGGGAGCGAGCTCGAGGACGAAATGGAGATCGAGCTGGGGCGGGCGACCCGGTGGGGTCTGCGGAAGATGGACGTGCCCCTGCGCGTGCGCATTCCGCTCGATCCCTTCGACACCCTGCCGCGCGGCGCCGCGGAGGAGATGCGTCTCGAGGTCCGCTTCGCCGTTCTCGACGACTCGGGCTCGCAGGCGGACATTCCGATGATGCCGCTGGTGCTCCGCGGGCGACCGAGGCCGGGCGCCGTGCACGTGCTGGAGACGGAGCTGCACATGAGGCGCCAGCCGCACGACCTGCTGGTGTCGGTCCACGATCCGCTGAGCGGCGCCACCCTCAGCGCTCGGACGCCGGTCTCCTACCGCGACACGCAAGGCGGGAAGGACTTCGAGGATCCTTGAGGCTACCGACAGCCGCGAGAGGTCTCCATTCGCGTCGCCTCGCAGGCGCGTCGATCGCATCTGAGACGATGTCGCGAGAACGAGGGTGTCGCGAATCCGTATGGATACTGGACACCACTTCCAGTCGCGGGATACCCGCTGGAGCGAAGGCTATGGTCTACAACCCACTCGAGACGGCGACGCCTTCGGGTACCGAGATCTCGCGGCGAGCCCTGTTCCAGGTCTCCCTGCCGCTCGGCGCCGCGGCGGTGCTCGGGGGGCGCGCTTGGTCCGTCGCAGCCGCGACCGACGTTCCGATCCCCGAGTACTTCCCGCGCATGTCGGACCTCGCGGTCCGGGAGATGGTGGGGGTCGCGCACTTCGACCTCGATCGCGTGAAGCTGTTGCTCGAGACGCGACCGGCTCTCGCGAACGCGGCCTGGGATTGGGGCTTCGGCGACTGGGAGACCGCGATCGGCGCCGCGTCGCACATGGGGCGACGCGACATAGCCGAGGTACTGCTCGCCTCCGGGGCGCGTCCGGACCTGTTCACCCACGCCATGCTCGGGAACCTGGGCGCCGTGCGCGCGATCATCGAGACCCGGCCCGGGAGCCAGAGCGCCCTCGGCCCGCACGGCATCACCCTGCTCTCGCACGCGCGAGCTGGCAAGGAGGCCGCCGTCGATGTCGTGCGTTATCTCGAGCAGCTCGGCGATGCCGATCGCAGAGCTCAGCCTGTGCCGCTCGCGCGTCCGCTCGCCGCCTACCTCGGCACGTTCGCCTACGGCACCGCCACCACGCAGCGCTTCCAGATGGTCGACCACAATGGCATGCCCGCATTCCTCCGCGAGGGCGGCTTCGCGATCCGCCTGTCCCACCTCGGCGGCGACGTCTTCCACCCGGTCGCGGCACCGGCTGTGCGACTCGAGCTCCGCTTTGAGGGAGAGCGAGCGAAGAGCGTCACCGTGCGCGATGCGGAGCTCTTGGTCCTCGCCGGGCGCGTCGACTGACCAGGAAGGTTGCTGACTACCGCGCCGTCATTCTTCCAGGAGGAATGACGCTCGCTACGACCCCGCCGCCGCCACGGCCGCCGCCTCGTCCTCGTCGCGCACCATCTCGATCTCGAGCTCGACGGCGGGCGGAATCGTGTTGAGCCCCATCCACTCGGCGACCTTCACGACGGCCAGGTAGACCACCGGCACCACCAGCAGGGCGAACACGGTCGAGAAGGTGAGCCCGCCGACGATGGCTGTTCCGATCTGACGCCGCGACTCGGCTCCGGCGCCGACGGCGAGCGCCAACGGCATGGCGCCGAGGATCGAGGTGACGCTGGTCATCAAGATCGGCCGGAAGCGGATGCTGCCGGCCGCGATCATCGCCGGTACGAGGGCGGTGCCGCGGGCGCGCTCCTGGTTCGCGAAATCGACCAGCAGGATCGCGTTCTTGGTCACGAGTCCCACGAGCAGGATGATGCCGATGCCGCTGTAGATGTTGAGCGTCCCGCCCGTGAGCTGGAGTGTCGCCAGAGCTCCGAGCGTCGCTAGCGGCACGCTCATCATCACCGTGAACGGGTGCAGGAAGCTCTCGAACTGCGCCGACAGCACCAGGAAGATGACCACGAGCACCACCGCGAGGGTGAAGTAGGTCGCGGTCGATGACTCCGAGAACTCGCGCGAGACCCCGCGCAGGTCGGTGCTCCAGCCGGGCGGCATGATCCGATCGGCGACGGCGAGCACGGCGGGCAGCGTCTGGCCGAGCGTGGCGCCGGGCCCGAGGTTCGCGGTGACCGTCGCGGATCGCTGCTGGGCGTAGTGGTTGAGGGTCGCGGGTCCCGCGGTCGGCAACACCCGCACCAGCGAGTCGAGCGGCACCATCCGTCCGTCGGCGGCACGGACGTGGATCTCCCCAAGCTGCTCGGGCATGCTCCGATAGCGCGGCGCCAGCGCCATCACGATGTCGTACTCCTTGTTGCGGAGCACGAACTCGTCGGCGGGGCCCTCCGCGACCAGCAGCCGCACGCTCTCTGCGATGGAGGCCACCGAGACGCCCAGATCGGCGGCGGTCTCGCGATCGATCTCGAGGTCGAGCTGCGGGTTGTCTAGCCGCACGTCGGAGTCGACGTTGACCAGGCCGGGGATTTGGTTCGCTGCGGCGACCAGGGTGCCGGCGACCTGTTCGAGCTCCTGCAGCTCGGCGTCCGTGCTCTTGAGCACCACCTCGATGTCGGCGCTGCGGTTGCTCTGCCCGAGCGAGGGCGGGTTGATCGGGAACACCAACGCCTCGGGGATCGCCAGGAACTTCGGGAACAGCTCGGCCACGATGCTCTGCTGCGTGCGGTCGCGCTCGTCCCAGTGGCGGAGCCGTGTGAACACGATGCCGTTGGAGGTGTCGGGCGGCCCGCCGAACCCGAGCCCTACCGCGGCGAACGTGCGCGCCACCTCCGGCACCTCGAGGATGAGGCGCTCGACTTTCCCGAGGGCTCGATCGGTGTAGGCAGCGGTGGAACCTTGCGGCGCGCGGATGACGGTGAGGATCTGCCCGCGATCCTCCACCGGGACCAGTGTGGTCGGGATCGCGCGCAGCAGCAAGAAGGTCGCCACCACGGTCCCGAGAAAGAACAGGCCCACGACCGCACGGTGCGCCACCGACCAGCGGAGCGCGTGCCGGTAGCCCGTGGCAAGGCCCTCGAGCCCCCGCTCGATCGCGTAGTACACCCGGCCGTGCTGCTTGCCGAGCCGCAGGAAGATCGAGCACGCCATCGGCACCAGCGTGAGGGCCACGAAGCCCGACAGCACCACCGCACTCGCCATGGTGAAGGAGAACTCCCGGAACAGCTTGCCGGTGTTGCCGGGCATGGCGGAGAGCGGCACCAGCACCGCGACTACCGCGGCGGTGGTCGCGATCACCGGGAAGGCGACTTCGCGCGTGCCGTTGAGCGCGGCGCGGCGGCGCGACTCGCCGAGCTCCTGGCGGCGGTAGATGTTCTCCAGCACCACGATCGAGTCGTCGACCAGCAGGCCGATCGCGAGGATCAGCGCGAGCACCGTCAGCACGTTGATCGAGAAGCCCACGGCGTACATCACCGCCAGCGTCCCGACCATCGAGACCGGGATCGCGACTGCCGTGATCAGCGTCGTGATCACCGAGCGCAGGAACACCAGGTTGATCACGACTACCACCGCCAGCGCGATGAGCAACGTGTTGAAGGCCTCGCGGAGCGATGCCTCCACGAACACCGTGTTGTCGACCGCGGTCACCAGCTCGAGACCGGGCGGCAGGGTCGACTGGATTCCGGGGAGCGCGGCGCGCACCGCCCGCGAGACCGCGAGCTCGTTGGCGGTCGACTGGCGGATGACTCCCACGCCGACGGTCGGCACCGCGTCCGAGCGTGTGATGGTGTCGTAGTTTCCCGAGCCCAGCTCGACGCGGCCGACATCCTCGATGCGCACCACCGAGTCGCCGTCGCGCCGGATCACCAGCCGGTCGTAGACCCGCGGGTCGTCGATCTTGGCGTCGATGTTGACCGTGAACTTGCGCCCGGTGCCCTCGATCTCGCCGGCCGGTGTCTGCAGGTTGCTGTTGCGGATGGCGGCGCGCACGTCGGTGGCCTCGACGCCGCGCGCCGCCATCCGCGCCGGGTCGAGCCAGACGCGCATGGCGTAGCGGCGCTCACCGCCGATGATCACGCGCGACACGCCGGGCAGGAGCTGCAGCGGCGTCTTGATCAGGCGGTCGGCGATGTCGGTCCTGTCTACCGCGGAGTACGACTCGCCGAACAGGCTGATCCACATGATCGGCTGCGACTCGGCGCGCGACTTGACGATGACGGGCTTCTCGGCGTCGAGCGGCAGGTTGCCGAGCGCCTGCTGCACCGCGTTGCTGACATCGGTGGCGGCGAGGTCGATGTCCCGTCCGGCCGCCAGCTCGACCGCGATCTGGCTGACGCCGAACGCGCTCATCGAGCTGAGGGAGCGCAAGCCCTCGACGCCGTTGAGCACCTCCTCGAGCGGCACCGTGATCGAGGTCTCGATGGTCTGCGGTGATGCGCCGAAGTAGGTCGTGCTCACCGACACCACCGGCGGGTCGACGTCGGGGTACTCGCGTACCGGCAGCGAGCGCCAGGCGACCAGCCCCACCACCAGGATGAGCAGGTTCATCACCGTGGCGAGCACGGGGCGGCGGATGGAGAGGTCGGCGATGCGCATGGGGAGGCGGTCGGCACTCAGCAGTCGAGGCTCAGAAGATCAGAGAAGCTCAGAGGCTCACTCACAGTCCTCGTCGTCGCTGCCGCTCCCCAGATCGAGCAGGGGGTTCTCGGTCGGCTCCCAGGGCATGGGCTCCACTTGGGCGCCAGGACGCAGCTTCTGGTGGCCAGCCACGACCACCGTGTCGCCCTCGACGAGACCGCTGCGGATCTCGGCCGAGTCGAGGAAGAAGGTGCCGACCTCGACCGGCCCTAGCTGTGCGACGTTCTGGGCGTCGACCTTCCACACCACGTAGGTGGTGCCCTGACGGACCAGCGCCTCCTGCGGCACCGAGAGCGTGTCGGCGCGCTCGCCCACCTGGAGCTGCAGCCGCGCGGACATACCGGGTCGGAGCCGGCGGTCCGCGTTGCGCACGCGCGCCAGCACCTGCAGGGAGCGCGTCTGCCAGTCGACCACCGGGTCGACGGCCTGCACCGTGCCCGCGAAGCGCTCGCCGCAGCGGCCGACGCGTCCCGTGATCTCCTGGCCAACGCGGACCCGCGCCGCGTGCTCCTCGGGTACGGTGAAGATCAGCTCGAGCGGGTCGAGCTGCGTGAGCTGGGCGATCGCCTCGCCAGCCGCGACACGCGTGCCGAGTCGCGCTCGCTGGATGCCGAGCTGGCCCGCGAACGGCGCGCGCACCTCGGTCTTGCCGAGCGCGGTCCGCGTCTCGGCCAGCAATCCGCCGGCGGTGCGCAGCTCCGCCGTGGCGTCGTCGAGGTTCTGCTGTGGCGTCACACCGTCCGCGACGAGCTGCTTGGCGCGCTCGTGCGCGATGCGGGCGTTCTCGATCCGCGCCTCGGCGACCTGTTGCGCCGCTTCCGCCTCCGCCGAGTCGAGACGCGCGAGCAGGTGGCCCTCCGCCACCTCGCGCCCTTCGGGCGCGTCGAGGAACACCAGGATGCCAGCGACGTCGGCGGCGATGGTCGTGGTCTGCGGACTACGAAGCGACCCCACCGCGCTGATCTCGATGGGCGCCGCGCTGCGCGAGGCCGTGGTCACCTGCACCGACAACGGGGGAGGTGCTTGGCCCTGACCTTGGCTTCCACCGTCGCCGCTCGCCTGGCCGCAGGCGAGGCACAGCAGCGCTATCGCCGGGGCGGCGAGCCACGCAGTATGGATCGCCCGGGGACCAGTCACCCGGGAGTCAGCGGCAGGAGAGGGCATGGGAGAACCTCGGGTGGCGTGGGGCGGGACGGCGCGGAGCGAGCACCGGGACACAGCATCCTAACGGAGCTGCTCGAGGCGAAGACGACATCGTTTTCAGTCGTACACCCCGTCGGCGACCCAGTGCTCGCTGCGGCGGTCGCGGTAGATGCGGTAGAGAGCGCCGTCCTCGAGCTCGACGTCCCAGTAGTCGCGCTCGGTGCGGTCCTCGGCCCACCAGCGCTCCTCGAGCTCCCACGGTCCCGAGGCGACGCGCACCTTGCCCTGGATGCGCGGCAGGCGCGGCTTCGGGCTCGACGTTTCGCGCGCGGCCGGTGCGGCCGGTGCGGCCGAGGCTGCCGTACCTTCGTTCGCGGAGACCGGCGTCGAGATCGTGACCGGACGCTCCCGGCCGCGGATGGGCCGGAAGATCCCCGGCTCGCGAGCCAAACTCTGGACGCCCTCTGCCACCCAGCCTGCCTGCCCGCGACCAGCGACCGGGCGCGCGGGGGTAGAGCTCTCCGTGACCACCTCCAGCGCGACCGGCGGGCGCATCACCCGCACTGCCAGCAGCCCGCGGCCGGGCTCGGGTCGCGGCCGAACTTTGGGCGGCGGCGGCGGCGTGTACTCGACGAGCTGGAAGCGCTCCGGGTGATGGCCGTTGCTGCTGCGCGGTGAGCCGACGCGTCCAGGTCCGAGCAACGCGAAGAGGCGCGCGATCGTCTCGGCGAGGCGGTCGGGCGAGAGCGACGCCGCGCCCAGCAGCGAGAGCTGGGCCAGGCGCGGCGCATCGGGATGGGCGGTGAGCTGGAAGCCGCGCACCGGCGCCTCGGGCGAGTGCGCCTCGAGGTCGAGACGCAGCAGCGTGAGCAGGGTCTTTACGTCGCGGGTGGGGGAGGGCAGCTCGATCGAGCGCTCGTGGTAGCCGTCCGGCTCGAGCGGCAGCGAGAGCTCGAGTCGTTTGCAGCCGAAGCCGCGCGCCTCGAGCCGCTGCACCAGGCGTTCGAGCGCGCCGCGCGCCAGGAACAGGAGCGGTTCGACCTGCAGGATCGGCCACTCGAGCGTCATGCCTTCGCGGTACACCGGCGGTGGCTCGCGCGCAACGAGAGGCTGCGGGTCGAGACCGCGCGCTGTTGCGTGGAGCCGCCGTCCGGCTTCGCCCAGACGGCTCGCCACCTCGTTCGCGGACAGTCGCGCCAGCGCCCCGATGGCCTCGATGCCCCAACGCTCGAGCGTTGCGGCGACCTCCGCGTCGGGAGCGAGACGATAGAGCGGCAGCGGTGCCAGGAACTCCGCCTCCGAGCCGCTCGGCACCACGTGCGGCGAGCGCGGCAAGCCCGCCGCGACGCGCGCCGCGAGCTTGCTCGAGGCGATGCCGACCCGCGCCGGAAGCCCCACCCCTCGAAGCCGCGCCACCACCATCTCCCCCAACAGGATCTCCCTCCTTTCCCCCTCTCCCGCTTGCGGGAGAGGGGTCAGGGGTGAGGGCCGTTGCGGCGACCTCGTCCCGCAAGCGTCGAGTGAGTCCGCGTCCAACGCTCCCGCTTGCGGGAGAGGGGTCAGGGGTGAGGGCAGAAACCGCAAGTCGCGCCCCACCTCGAAGTACGCCGTCCCCCAAGCCCCGGCCCCCGGGTCTTCGACCCGCGGCGAGAACGTCTCGGCGATCTCGAGCAGCACCTCGTGGGCGGTGCGCTCGCACTCGGCGTCGCGCGCTCGCGCCACCAGCCGCGGCATGCGCGCACGCGCCTGCGCCAGGGTCATGCCCGGTCGCACACCGGCCTGGCGCGCCGGCCGGGTCGCCGCCGCCACGCGAGCCTGGTGCCCGTCGCCCTCGAAGATCGCGAGACCCTCCTGCAGCAGCTCCGGCTCGCAGCGTAGCCGCGCCGCGAGCGGGAAGAGCGGGACCACGATGCAGGCAACGCGCGCACGCGACCCGCTGCCCGCCGCCGAGCCCACGAGCGGCGGCGCGGGCAGACCACGCTCGGGTCGCTTCTGGCGCACCGGGGCTCGGGTCTTGCGCGACATGTTTTTCCTTCAGCCCCCGGCGACCGCTCGAACGGTTCGAGCTCGTTCGACCAGTCCGACTGGTCTGACTTCTTCCGAGCACCGGCTCTGCCCCGCGACCGCTTCCTCCGCCTCGAACGACCGCAGCACGAAGCCTCCGTCGAGGCTGCCGCCGGCAGCGCGCAACCTGCCGCGGGCTCTGGTTCGCTCGATCCGCGCCTCGAGCCCGCCGAGCAGCCTCGGGGTGTGCCCATGCCCGAGCCACACCGTGCCGGCGCCGCGCAGCTCGAGCACTGCCTGGGCGATGGAGCCACTCGTGCGGTAGGGAGCCGACACCAGGAGCGCTCCGCGGTGGTCGCGCGCGGCGCGTCCGAGCCGGACCCAGAACGTCTCCACGCCGCGTCCGCCCGGCACCGGCGGCTGGCCGAGGTCGAGCGCCACCAGCACGAAGTCGGTCTGCAGCAGCAGCTCGGCCGCGCCGAGCGCCTCCTTCAGGCGTTGCGGCCGCAGCCACAGCAGTCGCTCCAGCGCGACCCCCGCGGTTTCGGCTGCCTGAGGATCGAGCTGGTCGCCCAGGTCGACCAGCGCCACCGACTCTCCGGTGCGGGTGGCGGCGGCTAGCAGGGACAGCACCAGCGAGAAGCGCCCGCTCGAGCGCCGGCCCACCACCTCGACCACCTCGCCGCGGGCCAGGCCGCCGCCGAGCAGGCGATCCGCGTCGGGGATGCAGCAGGGAAGGAGGTCGCCTTCCTCCGGCGCGACCGGAGCGCCGGCGACCAGGTCGCGAGCGCGGAACACCGTCCGGCGCAAGGATCGCTCGCGCTCTTCACGACTCTCGTCGCCGGCGTCGGGTACGACCCGCAGATCGGCCCCGGCGAGGGCCTCGGGATCTCCCAGATCCTCGAGGGTGGCGATGCGCTCGAACGCGGAATGGAGCATCGGTCCTTCGATCCCTCTTTTGGGTTTGCCTGGGGTCGGAATGGCGGAGAACGAGCATAGACGTAAAGAAAGCGTAATTCAAGAGAGAATCCCACCGTGTCTCCCGCACCGAGGCAGCCCAAGGCGGGCCGTGAAGAATCGATGCATGCAGATTCTTGCTAGCATGCAGGCATGGCGAAGCAACTGACGATTCGCGGGGTCCCCGACGAGGTGAGGCGCCGGCTCGAAAGCCTCGGAAGAGCCCGAGGGCAGAGCCTCAACGCCACATTGCTCGAGATCCTCGATCGGGCCTTCGACGTCGACGAGCGGCGCCGACGGCTCGCGCGATATGCGACCTGGACCGCGGACGATCTCCAGGAATTCGAGAAAACGCTGGCGGCTCAGCGAGTCATCGACGTCGAGCTCTGGGGCTGACGTGGCGACTCTCGCGACTCGCCTGGTGCTCGACACTTCCGCCTACGCTCGGCTGCGCCAGGGATACGACGTCGTTTTGGATCTGCTCGCCGCGGCCGATGCGGTCCTGCTCCCCACCGTCGTGCTCGGAGAGCTCGAGGCCGGGTTCGAGCTCGGCCGTCGCGCGCGGGAGAACCGGATGGTGCTCGCCGATTTCCTCGACGAGCTGTTCGTCGACGTTCTGCCGGTGACCGCGAGCGTCGCCCGTCGCTACGGGCACGTCTTCGCCCAGCTCCGTCGTGCCGGTACCCCGATCCCGGTCAACGACGTTTGGATCGCCGCGACGGTGCTCGACTGCGGCGGTCATCTGGTCACCTTCGACCAGCACTTCGCCCAGGTCGCAGGCCTCGACTGCACTCTGCTGGAGCCCTGACGCCTGGGCGCCCGCGTCGCGGGTCACGTCGCGTTGATACGCTGCCGCCCCCATGCCGATCGCCCGCGCCAACGGTCTCGACATCGCCTACGAGACCTTCGGGCGTGACACCGACCCGCCGCTGGTGCTGATCATGGGGCTCGCGGCCCAGAGGATCTTCTGGGACGAGGCCTTCTGCGAGCTGCTCGCGCGCCGCGGCTTTTTCGTCGTGCGCTTCGACAACCGCGACGTCGGTCAGTCGACCAAGGTCGATCATCTCGGCAAGCCCAACGTGCTCGAGCTGATGCAGGCTCTCCAGCAGCGCCGTGTGCCGTCCGCGCCCTACGGTCTCGCCGACATGGCCGACGACACGCTCGGCTTGATGGATGCGCTGGGCCTAGAGAGCGCGCACGTGTGCGGCGCCTCGATGGGCGGGATGATCGCGCAGGTGCTCGCGCTGCGTCGCCCGGAGCGCGTGCTCAGTCTCACCTCGATCATGTCGAGCACTGGCGACCCGGAACTGCCGCAGGCCGCGCCGCCGGTGTTGGCGCTTCTGCTGCAGCCGGCGCCGCGCGACCAGACGTCGTATCTCGACTACGCGGTGAAGCTCTGGCGCACCATCGGCAGCCCCGGCTTCCCCTTCGACGAGGCCGCGGTGCGCGAGCGCGCCGCGCTCGCGTGGGAGCGCGGCCTGCACCCGGCCGGCGTCCTACGGCAGCTCCTCGCCATCCTCGCCGACGGCAGCC
>DATLFI010000370.1:0-7283 GCA_035524895.1 Thermoanaerobaculia bacterium
GCCGCTGAGCGTGACGACCACGCCCGGCAGAGCATTCCCCTGGGCATCCTTCACGCTACCGCGGATGATGCCCGTCTCGGGTCCGTCGGCCAACGCTGGTGCTGCCATCAGCGAAGCCATCAGACCCGCGGCGGCGAGGACCGCCAGAAGATTTCGCTTCATTGCGCCTTCCCTCCTCCTACTGGAGTGGTTCAAGAGTGCTGGCTTCAAAGTATCTTCGCGCTCCGAGCCTTGTCAATCGGAGCGGTTCACGTTCAACTGGCCGGTCGGTAAGTTAGACCCGCCACCCGGTGGTGCGGAGGATAACGTCGCTCTCGCCACCGGAGGCCGAAGTATGCCACGATGCCATTCTGTGCCCACTCCCCCCCGGCCAAGGGCCAGCCGGTTCCAGGCGGCATTTTTTGGGCTCCCTGCAGGACGGAGGTCTTCGTCATGACGTTCCAACCCGATCTTCCCCACTGCCCCGGTCGGCCTGCGCGCTCGGGAAGCCGAGTCTTCCTCGCGACCACGGCGCTCTCTATGGCCCTCGCAATAGCAGCGCCCGCGGCCAGCCGCGCCCAACAGCACGCTGTCACGCAGCATGGGCCAGGTGAGGAGCGTCCGACAGACTCTCCGATCGACGCGGAGACCGCTACCCCGGCAGCACCTTCTCTGCTGCCGAGCGGCGCCCTGGTCTTCGTCGACCCCGCCACCGGTCGAATCCTCGAGCGTCCTCGCCCGGAACAGCTCCAAGCGTTGCGCGCGCTTCGCGTGGAGCAGGCGGCGAGGGCCAGCGCCGCCGAGGATCGCCAGCGCCTCCTCGACTCGCTGCCTATCTTCCAGGTGCCCGGGGGCTTCGGCGTCGATGTCGAGGGCCTGTTCGAGAGCTCGCTCATCGTCGAGCGTGGGGCCGATGGCTCGCTGGTGGTGCTCTGTGCCGAGGCCACCCACGACGGACACGATCACACCGTCGCCGCCCGCCCAGCACCGGCAGCGCCCCCGGAGCTCTGAGCGATGTCGATGCGGATCGGTCGTCCCTTCGTCGCTCCCGTAGTACTGGCGTTGGCGCTCGCAGCCGCGCTCGGCGCTACCGTGCTGCCTGCCGCCGTGGTCCGAGCCACGATCGAGGTCGACTCCAGCCTGCCGGCTGGAACCGACGGCAACGGCCGTCTCCTGCTCTACGCCCCCAACCCGCTCGAGGGTGGCTCGTCGACCAGTCACTGGGACTTGAGCACCAAGCCCAACCTGTTGATGGAGCCGAGCATCTCCCCGACGCTGCTGCCGCTCGATATCGATCTCACGCGCGAGGCGATGCAGGACCTCGGCTGGAGCACCGGCGGCGGCGCGACCATCGAGCTCAACTTCACCGACGCCGCGGGCCAGGGCTTCAACGACCCGGCGCTCGGCACCCAGCGGCGCAACGCGCTGCGGCGAGCCGCGGATGTGTGGCAGACGGTGCTGTCGAGCAACACCACGATCCGCGTCGGCGCCAAGTTCGACGACCTGGCCTGCAGCGACACCGGAGGCGCCGTCCTGGCACAGGCCGGACCATCGACCGTGTTCGTGCTGGACGCGGCGCCGTTCGCCGACACCTGGTACCACGCTGCGTTGGCCGAGGCGATCGCGGGGCAGAACCTCAACGCCGACCCGTCGGCCAACGACCTCGCCATAACGTTCAACGCCCAGATCGACCGCAACTGCCTTCCGGGTCTCGTGTTCGACTATTCCGAATCGCCCCCTCCGCCGGGCTCCAGCTCGTTCATCTCGGTGTCCCTGCACGAGCTGGGACACGGTCTGGGCTTCAGCACGCTGGTCGACCGCACCACCGGCAACTACTTCAGGGACAAGCCAGACACCTACTCGCACTTCATCCGCGACAACGTGCTCCGCCGTCTGTGGCCGCAGCTCACAGCCGCCCAGCGTCGCGACTCCGCGGTGCGCACCGGCCAGCTCGCTTGGGCGGGCTCGGCGGCGAACACGCGAGGTCGCCAGATACTCGACCCGTCCCCGGTACTGCGGCTGACCAGCCCCTCCTCGGTCTCGGGGCGTTACCTGGTGGGCATCGCCAACTTCGGCCCGCAGGTCGACGGCCAGGTCGCTGTCGGGGAGCTGGCGCTGGCTCGCGATGCCTCGAGCGATCCCAGAAGCCTGCTTTGCGGCCCGGCCGTCAACGCCGCGGAACTGAGGGACAAGATCGCCGTGGTGCACCGCGGCACCTGCTTCTTCGTCGAGAAGGTTCGCAACGCTCAGGCGGCGGGAGCTCTCGGCGTGGTGGTCATCAACAACGCATCTGGTGTGATCGACATGGGCTGCACCAGCGACTGCAAGGTCGACATCGCGGCGGTGATGGTGAGCCCGGAGGACGGCGCGAAGATCCTGGCGGCGCTCGCCGCTCCCGAGAAGCCCGAGCCAGAGCCCGAGCCAGAACCAGAGCCCGAACCCGAGCCGGAGCCCGAGTTCGAGCAGCCGAGCACGTGCGTCGAGAGCGACACCAACCTGTGCCTCGGCGATGGTCGTTTCCGGGTCGAGATCACCTTTGCCACCCAGACTGTGCCCGACGGCGTCGGGCAGGCGACCCCGCTCACGGACGACACCGGCTTTTTCTGGTTCTTCGACCAGGCCAACGTCGAGGTGGTGGTCAAGCTGCTTGCCGGTTGCCCGATCAACGGCCATTTCTGGGCGTTCGCCGGAGGCCTCACCGACGTGGCGACGGAGCTCAAGGTCGTCGACACCCGCAACGGTCTGGTGAAGCGCTATCAGAACCCTGCCGGAACGCCGTTCCAGCCCGTGCAGGACACCAGCGCGTTTCCCACCTGCAACCTGCCGTGATCCGCCCACCCGGACGGCGCCGGCGTGCTGCGCCGGTGGCCGGGGTGTGTGCCGCGCTCGCGATCGCGCTCCTCGGATGCAGCGATCGCGAGCTCACCATCGCTCAGGTCCAGGGCAGCGGAGCCGTCTCACCGCTGGTGGGCCAGACCGTGTCGGTGACCGGCGTGGTCACGGCAGTCCTCGACGAGGGGGCCTTCTTCCTCCAGTCGACCCGACCGGACCGGTCTCCTCTGACGTCCGAAGGCCTGCTGGTGCGTGGCGGCGGCGTCGCGCAGGGCGACCTGGTACGCGTGCGCGGAACGGTACGCGAGGAGCAGCGCGCGCCGAACGAGCTGCCGACGACCGTCGTGGTGGTCGCCGCCCCGGGCGAGGCCGAAGGGACGGCCGGGCCCGGCGTCGAGGTGCTCGCCCGCGATCAGCCGCTGCCCGCCGCGACTGCGGCACCGAGCGCCGTCGAGCTCGCTGACGTGCGCCGTGCGATCGCCGCCTGGGAGGCGCTCGAAGGCATGCTCTTAGGCGTGCCGCGGGCCACCGTGATCGGTCCGCCGACGCGTTTCGGCGAGGTCGCGGTGTTGCTCGGTGAGCCCGGACCGGATGCTGTGCGCACGGTGCACGGCGGCTTGCTCGACGGCGACTCGCTGCGGCCCCGCGGGGAGCCGTTCCTGCTCGACGACCAGCTCGCGGAGTTGGGGGTGCTCGCAGATGCGGCTGTCGGCGACCGCATCGAAACGCCGCTGGTCGGGATCGTGGACTACCGCTTTGGCAGCTACCGCCTGCAGCTCCTCGAGACGCCCCAACATCTGTCGCGCGCGACGCACGTCGCGAAGACCGCGACAGCGGCGAAGGCAGGCGAGCTCTCGGTGGCGACACTCAACGTCGAGAACCTGGACCTGGGCGACCCGCCGTCGCGCTTCCGAGAGCTCGGGGCGTTCGTGGTCGAGAGCCTGCGCAGCCCGGATCTGCTGCTGCTGCAGGAGGTGCAGGACGACTCCGGGCCGCAGGACGATGGCGAGGTCTCGAGCGACGCGACGCTGCGCCGGCTCGCCGGCGTGATCGTGGCGGCCGGCGGTCCTTCCTACTCGTTCCGCTACATCAGGCCGCGCGACGGCGAGGACGGAGGCGTGCCTGGCGGCAACATCCGCACCGTCCTCCTGCTCCGGCGCGACCGCGGCCTGCGTTTCGTCGATCGTCCACCCCTCGTCGCTCGCGCCGGCGATCGGGACGATACTGCCGACGGTACCGCGCTGCTGCACGCCCACGAGCAGGGGCTCGAGCTGCGGCCGAGCCCCGCGCGCGTCGCGCCACGCCACCCGGCTTTCTTCGAGAGCCGCAAGCCGCTGGCCGTCGAGGTGCGCGTAGCCGAGGAGGCCCTGTGGGTGATCGGCGTCCACTTCGCGTCCAAGAGCGGCGACGATCCGGTCGCGGGCTCGTACCAGCCGCCGCGCCGACGCAGCTCGGTGCAACGCACGGCGCAGGCGCGTCGCGTCGCCGAGCTGGTGCGCGACATCCTCGGGCACGATCCGCTGGCTCGGGTGCTGGTCCTCGGCGACTTCAACGACGGTCTCGACTCGCCCGCGCTGGCCGAGCTCGAGCGCGTCGGCCTGAAGAACCTGATGGCCCAGGTGCCCGAGCCGGAGCGCTATACCTACGTGTACCAGGGGCGCTCTCAGGTGCTCGACCACGTGCTTGCGAGCTCGTCGCTGGTCGCGTGCTGCTCGCCCGAGATCGTCGTCGTTCACGCCAACGCCGATGTGCCGGCGGCGCGGCGCCTGTCCGATCACGACCCCGTGGTCGTGACTTTCCGGCTCGAGAGAGACGAAGCGCAGCCCTGATCCCCGCAGAGACCCTGCGTTTCCGTCGTGACACCCGCAGCAGGCCCGGCTATCGTCGCGACGTGACGCCGCGCCGCATCGCCATCACCGGCGCCTCGGGCCTGGTCGGGTCCGCGCTCTCTGCGCATCTGCGCGAGAGTGGCGAAGAGGTGCTGCACCTGGTCAGGAGACCGCCCCGCTCTGGTCTGCCGACGGGGCTGATCGAGTCGACCTGGGATCCCCAGCGCGGCTTCGAGGAACCCTCGGATCTCGAGGGCCTCCACGCCGTCGTGCACCTCGCCGGCGAGAACGTCGCCGGCGGGCGCTGGACCACCAGCCGTCGGCGCCGCATCCGTGACAGCAGGGTCGAAGGCACCCGCACGCTGGTCGACTCCCTCGCCAGACTGTCGAGCCCGCCGAAGGTCTTGCTGTGCGCCTCGGCGAGCGGCTACTACGGCGATCGCGGAGCGACGCCACTCGACGAGCAGGCGCCAGCCGGTCGCGGATTCCTGGCCGAAGTCTGCGTGGCCTGGGAGCAAGCGGCCCGTCGCGCCCGCGACGTCTCGACGCGTGTTACTTCCTTCCGACTCGGCGTGGTGCTCGCGCGAGAGGGCGGGGCGCTCGCACGGATGCTGCCACTGTTCCGGGTCGGCCTCGGCGGCCGCCTGGGCGACGGCCGGCAGTACCTCCCGTGGATCGCCCTCGACGACGTGGTCCTGGCCCTGGAGCACCTGCTCGCCCGCAACGACCTGGAAGGCCCGGTCAACTTGGTTGCACCAGAGCCGGTGACCAACGCGACCTTCACGACGACCCTCGGAAAGGTGCTCGGGCGCCCCACCGTCTTGCCGGCGCCGGCGTTCGCTCTCCGAGCGGCGCTGGGCGGCGCGGCGGACGAGCTGCTGCTCGCCAGCGCCCGTCTGGTCCCGGCGCGGCTGCAGGGCAGCGGTTTTGCGTTTCGCCACCCGGAGCTCGAGGGTGCACTGCGGCAGGTCTTGGGGAGGTGAGGCGGAGGCTTCGAGAGTTCTTCACCTTCCTCCGCTCGGCGGCAGCCATCCGGCCGGCGGGCGGAAGTACACGGTGAGCTGCGGCAGCCGCTCTCGCCGTGGTGAGAGATTCTCGAACAGCCCGTGCACCACGGTGACGCCCGTGCCCGTGTCCTGTGTCAGCACCGGCGGACCGGGCCAGGACGCGTCGCCGATCTGACAGGCGCCGCCGATCGGACACTCGCCCATCGTGGCGCGCTCGCCTGCCTGATAGCGGAATCCGACGTACCGGGAACCGGCAGGCAGCACCAGACCGAGCACCACACAAGAGCTGCCAGGCGACGCGAGGTCGCCGAGCGAGGTGCGCACGCGCGTCGCGAGCTCGGCCGGCAGCAGCCGCAGCACATCGTTCGCGTCCTCGGCGACCAGGGGTCCGGCGAAGGACCGCAACGCTTCGGGCAGGCCGGAGGCGACCAGCTTCGCCGCTTCGACCAGCCGGTCGGGATCGTGGAGGCACGGGCCCACCACGGCGGCTCGACCCGCGCTGGTCATCGACCACTCGCCTGGCTGGCACTCCACGCAAGCCCCGGCCTGTCGCAGGGTCGGATTGGGCAACAAGACCGGCCCGGGTGCAGGAGCTCGCGCCTCGGTGTCGAGCCGCTCGCGGTCTACCGCGGCGGGCCTCTCGGCTGGCCTCTCGGCCAACGGCGGCGCGGGCTCTACCGCCGCTGGCTCCGCCTCGGCGACGGGCGTGGGCGGTGCGGCTGTCGGTGCGGCTGTCGGAAGTGTCGGTGCGGCATCAGGCGCTGGGGTGGCCTCCTCGGCGACGCGCGACGAAGCCCGCTCGGGCTCCTGCCTGGCTGGCTCCTCCACCACCCTGGCCGCCGAGCCACGCTCCACTCGACGCTCGAGGCGCTCCGCGGCGCGCTGTTCCTGTGCCGCTCGTTGCGCCGCCTGCCGTCGCGCCTGCTGGGCGGAGGCGCGACCGGTGCGCAGCCCCGCGCTTGCCGCCGCCACGGACGCGTCGCCGGGTCGCACGAACACCGCCTGCAGCGGCGCCCAGTAGGAGCCGGTGCGCTGGCGCGAGCTGAAGGCGACCTCGGGATCCTTCGCTGGCGCGAGCTTCAGGTAGGCCGTGAACAGCATGAAACCCTCGCGCACGAGGTCGACCTGCCACTCGCCCGCTGCCAGACCGGCGAGCTCGAGCCGCCCCTCTGCGTCGGTGAGGAGGCCATGCAAGGACTCGGGCGCGTTGCTCGGGCGCAACGTCACCGCCACGTCGGGCAAACCCTGGCCGCGCTCGTCGGTGACCAGGACCAGCAGTGCTTCCGCGCCGCGCCAGGCCGCAGGCACCGCCGGGGCGTCGAGCTCCTGCGCGCCTGATGCAGCCGACGGCTGCTGCCTAGGTAGCAGCGGCGCACCGGTCGCCGCGACGAGCACGACCAGCGCCACGGCGCTCCACCGGCAAGACGGGCGCGGGCCCCTGCGCTCAGCGCGGCGTGACGTTCTTCTCGGCAGGCTTGACGGGCTCATCCTGGGGCTGCTGCTGGGGGTCTCGGCGCCGCAACGAGCCCATGATCAAGGTGAGCAAGCCGAGCAGCGCCTCGTCGATGAACGGGATCGGGTCTGGCACCAGCAGGTCGACGAAGAACAAGATGAGCAGCAGCACGAACAGCTGCGG
>DATLFI010000371.1:0-15690 GCA_035524895.1 Thermoanaerobaculia bacterium
GGAACCCCACCACGGCCGCCGAACCGGCCGAGCCGCTGACCGTTCCTACTTCCCGCCCTGTGCCCGTGCGAGCTCCTCGTCGACGATCTCGCTCAGTCGGTCGAGACCGATCGCGCCCGACAGAGGACGGCCGTTGACGAAGAAAGCGGGGGTGCCATTGACGCCTGCGGCAATGCCGGCCTTGAGGTCGGCTTGCACCTGCGCCTCGTACTTGCCGGATGAGAGGCAGCTGGAGAACTTGGCTTCGTCGAGGCCGAGTCGCTTGGCCTTGTCCTCGAGAGCGGCGATGTCGAGCGCGCTCTGCTCCTCGAACATCAGGTCGTGGAGCTCCCAGAACTTGCCCTGGTCATCCGCGCACAGCGACGCCTCGGAAGCCTTGAATGCCTGCGGGTGGATGCTGGTGAGCGGGTACTGGCGAAACACCACCCGGATCTTGCCGTCGTACTTGGCGAGCGCCTGCTCGATCGTCGGCACCACCTGCTTGCAGTAAGGGCACTGGAAGTCGGAGAACTCGACCACGGTCACCGGCGCAGCAGCAGGACCCTTCGACGGCCCGTCGGCCGCGACCTCGATGCGGAACGGGTCGAGCATGTAGTCGATGTCACGGCCGTCCTCGAGCCCGGCGTAGAGCGCCTCGGTGGCGAGGAACTGGCGGATCTGCGGCGCGATCTGCTCGCGGTTGGCGTTGCGCATCCGGTTGCGGTTCTGCTCGAAGAAAGCGGTGACTTCTTCCTCGGTGATCGCCGTCTGGCGCCGATCGAGCTCTTGCTGGAACCATTCGTCACGGCCCAGACTCGCCTTGGCGGCGGCCTCCTCGGCCAGACGCTCCCGAACCACGCCGCGCACTGCCTGGTCGAGAACCTGGTGTCGGTTCTGGTCGGCCTGGAGCTGGCACTGCAGCCGCTGCGCGTCGACACTATCGAGCTGCGCCGCCGCTGTCTCGAGGACCTCAGCCTCGGTGATCGGCTTGCCGTCGACCGTGGCGAGCTGCTTGTCGGCGGAGCCTGTGGACTGTGCGCTCTGGGCCTCGAGACCACAAGCAAGTAGGAGGCAGGCGAGGAGTCCGAGACCGGCGCGCTCCCAGCGCGAGCGCGAACCGAGGAAGGGGATGGACATGGTCATGAGATTCTCCAGGTGAGGGGATTGCGGGCCGAACCGGCGGGGCCAAGGTGGGATGCGAGCCTGCGCCAGGGATGCGCGCGCTGGCTAGCCCGCGAGCTGAGACACTGAGCCGGGAGCGAGGGACTCGTTGCAGCGCGCACGATGCGGGCGCGACGACCGACCCAACCCGACATTCTAGCCCGATTCCGCCATGTCGGCCGGCTCTAGCCGCAGACGAGCCAGCGCCCGTGCCGTCAGCCCCTCCAAGATGCGGCGCGCCGGCACCGCACGTAGGCGCAGCTCCGGCGCCTCGAGCAGGCCGTGCGCCAGCTCGTGGAGCGGCGCGGCCACGGGTCTGGGTCGACCCTCCGCAGTCGCCAACACCGCCGACGCGGCCCTGACCCAGGGAGCCTCCGCGCGCAGGTCCTCGAACGCGGCGACGCCCCCCGCGTGGTCCAAGAGGGCGCCGGCGAAACCGATCGCGATCGCGGCGGAACCGCGCTCGAGATAAGCATCGAGCGCGCGATCGAGTGTTTCCACCGCAGGCGCGGCCGCCTCGCGCAGCGCGCGGCGCGTGCGTTCCTCGGGCAGGTAGATCGCGAGGCTTCTGCTGCGCAGCGTCGGCAGGAGCTGGCTTGCCGAGGGCGCAAGCAGCAGGAAGTTCCTCGGTGCCTGCAGGCCGGGCTCCTCGAGCACCTTGAGCAGGGCGTTGGCCGCTGCGCCCGAGAGGGTTTCCGCGTTCGCCACCACCACCACCTGACCGCGAGCCTCGAAGGGGCGGAGCTGCACGGTGCGCAGCGCCGCCTTCGTGCCTTCGACCGAGGTCGAGGTCTTGAGGTCGCGTTCGACCAGCACCAGGTCGGGATGGAAGGCACCCTGTTGCTCGGCCGTCACCGCGATGCGCCGACAGTGCACGCAGGTGCCGCAGGGCCGCGATGCGGGAGCCTCGTCGCAGAGCAACGTTCGAGCCAGCTGCTCTGCAGCACGACGGCGACTGCTCTCGGACCCGCCATGGAGGATGACGGCGGGATAGAGCATGCCCCGGCGCGCCAGCCCGCGCGCCAGATCGAATGCGTCGCCGAGAACGAGCTCGTCCACGGGCTTCTTACCGGCCTTCACGACGCGACCTCGACCCACTCCCACGCTGCCGGCTGCAACAGGTCGGAGAGCGCCTCGGCGACCTGCCGGATGGTCTCGGCGCGCTCGCCCGAGGAATCGACGACGCGAAAGCGCTCGGGCTCCCGTGCCGCGAGCTCGAGGTAGCCCTGGCGGACGCGGCGGTAGAACTCGAGCTCCTCCTCGTCGAAGCGGTTGACGCCGCCCCCGCCGGCGACGCGCCGCTTGGGCGAGCGGCTGCGCTCGCGAGCCAGCTCGGGCGGCAGGTCGAACAGCACGGTACGGTCGGGACGGCGACCGCCGGTGGCCAGCCGGTCGACGGCATCGATCAGCGACACCGGCACTCCTCGACCCGCGCCCTGGTAGGCGTAGGTCGAGTCGGTGAAGCGATCGCACAACAGCACCTGGCCGGCGGCGAGCGTCGGGTCGACCACCTCGGTCAGCAGCTGCCGCCGATCGGCGAACAGCAGCAGCAGCTCGGTGAGCGGGTCGAGCGGCGTGTCGTCGAGGAACACCGTGCGGATGCGCTCTCCGGTCGACGTGCCGCCGGGCTGCTGGGTGACCCGCAGCGCGACGCCGCCGCGCTCCAGCGCCGCCGCCGCACGCCGCAGGTGCGAGGTCTTGCCGCTGCCGTCGAGACCTTCGAAGGTGACGAAACGCGGCGCCGTCATGGAAAAGGCAATGTAGCACGGGGGGTGCGACGAGGGCGGTGAGCCCGGTCTCTTCGGACAGCGCGAAGGAGCCATCTTCTACCGACGAGCCCGCCGCAGCCTCGGCCGCGAGGGCAGGTCGCCCTCACCCCTGGCAAGCCAGGCTCTCCAGACTCCGAGCTGCGCGACGAACGCGCTCAGCTCGATCGTCGCGAGACCTGGTGCCCTGGCCGCCGCGACCTCGCCCGCTCCGAGGCGGCGAGCGCCACGCTCCAACAGCCGCGCCGCCGGGGCAGCCCGGCCACGATCGAACCAGTGGTGGAAACCCGCCGCGACCTGCACCAGGCCCTGGTAGAGATCGCGCGGCTCCGGGTTGCGCGACCGCCAGATCAGCTCCCAAGGCTCGTGGGCGTCGAAGTAACGGCCTTGGTCGAAGAGCTCGACGCCGAGCTGGAACAGCCGCTCCTTCTCGGCGTCGTCGAGGGCCGGATGCAGCGATCCTGCATTGGCGCGTCGCGCGTCGCTGGGAGCTTCGTCCGACATGCGACGAGCGTACGCGTCGCGCGACTCCCGCTCTATCCATTCTCGTGGACCGCTTCGGCTCGCCGATCAGGCCGAGGCCTCCGCACGGACCGGCGAGCCGCCGCGCAGCCGCGGCAGCCGGCGCTCGAGCTCGGCCGGCTCGAGCCCCAGCCGGCGGCAGGCAGCGAGAAGCGGCGGGATCTCCACCGGATAGAGATTCTGTCGCGCGGGGTCGGCGAGCCCGATCAAGTTCCTCGGTGCGATGGTCTTTCGCACCCACCGGTGCAGCTCGCTGGGTGCCCCGTCGCGCGCGGCGCGGGATGGCGACTCCTCGACCGCGGCGCGCAGCAGCGGATCGGTGGCGCCCAGGAAGCCCTGCCAGCACCAGCCCTCGGCGGCGCCGCCCTCGCTCGGTTCGAGCAGGCGCTGTCGCAGCTCGCCGAAGCTCGCCGCGGCGAAGTAGAGCTGGGCGATCGCGGAGAAGCGAGACAGGTCGTGGAGCAGCGGGTAGGCCGCCGCGAGGAGTGCCTCCTGGTGATCGGCTTCGCGTTCGAGGAGCGCCGAGTACCGCTCGAGGCCCGCCTCGATCGCAGCCGGCACGAGGCTCCCACAGCCCGCCCCCTCGCCCAGGAGCCCGGCAAGGCGCTCGACTCCCAGGAGCGACCAGGCGATGCCGGTCGAGAACAGCGGCGAGTAGAACGCATAAGCCTGCGGCAGCACCGCCCACCGCTCGCCGGCCGCCCGCTCGAGCCGGCGCTGCAGCACGCCGGTGGCGGCGATCGCGCCGCGCGGCCGGGCGTGCTCGAACTGTCGCGCGAGGCTCGGATACCGCTCGAGCAGGATCCCGAAGGCCCGCTCCGGCTCGCCCCAGGGCAACCGCAATCCGAGACTCTCCTCGCGCTCTGTGTCGACCACGAACCCGGCGCTGACCAGCCCGGCGTCGAAGCGGAGCTGATACATCCAGCCGGCGTCGAGCAGGTGGTGCACCGCCGCCCAGCTCTCCGGGAACGGCTCGGCCGGCGCATCGGCGCGCGGCGGCGACGGCTCGACCTGCGAGAACGGCGGAAGTCCGTCGAAGTGCGCGAACAGCAGGCGCGTCGAGAAGCGAGCGGGGCGAACGCGCTCCGCGATGCCGAGCATGGTGGCGAGGAAGCCACCGGGCCCGCTCGCGTCGACCACGAACGCCGCCTCGACCACGAGCGCCTCGTCGCCGCTGGATCGCCGAAGCATCCCCTCGCAGCGCGCGCCGCCGGCCTCGATCTGGCACGAGCGCAGCTCGCAGCGGTCGAGGTAGCGCATCCCCTCGTCGACCGCGCGCTCCACCAGGTGCGCGTCGACGTCGGCACGCAGCCATTGCGTGTCGGAGACCTCGTCGTCCGGCGAGGCGGCGACCAGCAGCCGGTTCGCGTTCCGCGCCGCGAGCTCGAAACGCGAGCCGGTCGGCTGGGCGTAGAACGTGAAGCCGCGCTTGAGCCCGCAGCCGAGGTGCGGCAAGTGGCGGCGCCAGCGACCCCAGGCGGCGAGGTGACGGAGATCGGCGAAGCCGTACGTCGCGGCGAGGCGCTCCAACGCGATGTTGGCGAGCGGTGTCGACGACTCGCCGAGCGCGAAGCGGGGATGCGTGCCGCGTTCGACCAGGAGCACGTCGCGCCCGCGGGCATGCAACGCCCGCGCGAGGATCGCGCCCGCGAAACCGGAGCCCACCACCAACACCTCGGCGCGCTCGAGGCGGGTCACGGCGCGCGATCTCCAGCCCGCTGGCAGTCGCAGCAGATCGCGGGCTCGCTGCGACCGCGGTGCGAGATCCTGCGCAGCCGCTCGACGCGCGGACCGACGCAGCGCTCACAGCCGTCAGGGCTATGCCGCGCCAGGGTCTGGAGGTCCCAGGTGTCGAGCAGCACGGCGGTATTGGCGAACGCCGCCTCGACCTCGACGAGCGCGCACTCGTAGGAGCGCTCCACCAACCCCAGCGTGACCGGTGCGAAATCGCCGAGACGCGCCAGTACCTCGAGCGCTCCATTGCCGCCTCGCACCGGCACCAGCGACACCACCGCGGCTCCGGCACGCGCCGCAGCGCCGGCGCTCCGCACGATCCACTCCACCTGCTCGGCGGCCGGCACGAACGGCGCGCCGACGAGCACGAATGCACGCACACCGACGCCTTCGGCACGCAGCGCCTCGCTCGCAGCGGCGAAGGTCTCGGGATCGCTGTCCTTGGCGATCGCCGCGCTGGCGCGCGGGTGGACCGTCTCGAGCCCCATCGCGACCTCGAGCGAGCCGGAGAGGCGCTCGGCAAAGACGCGCCAGCGAGCCCGACCGCGCGCGCCCAGGACCAGGCGTGGATGGCACTCCACTGTGACCCGCGCGAAAGGCTCGAGCAACCGCAGCAACTCCTCGTCGTCCTCCTCGGGCACCGCGCGCGGGTCGAAGAAGTTGCTGGCGTTGTAGAGCTTCACCTGCTCGACGGCATCACTGGCTGCGCCACCATCGGTGCGAATCTCCGCGAGCGCCGAGCGGAGCTGCGCCGGGAGCGCGCCCCGAGGAGTCGGGCCGGAGATGGTGTAGCGCCAGAGGTCGCAGAACACGCAGGTGAACGGACATTCGGCGCCGGTCAGGAAGACCGTCGCGGTTCGCCGCACGCCATCGCGATGGCGTTCCTCCTCGACCACCACCCCTTGGTGCTGCCAGGGCGATAGCGAAGCTCGCGCCGGGCGCAACGCGCGCACCGTGGCCGGCGACAGGGACTCGGGCGAGTGGTTGGCGACGGTCACCGCGGCAGGATCCTGACCGGCGGCGACCGTCCCGTCAGCGGGCGTAGGCGAGCTCGAAGTGCCGCCGGTAGCGCATGGCGGCCTCGACGGGCGACCCGAACCGGCTCGCCACCAGCTCGGCCGACGCCGCGCCATGCTGGAAGCGGCGCTTCTCGAACACCGGGAAGTCCAGATCGAGGAGCTGCCGGAAACCGCGGCGCACGACTTCTCCCTTGAGCGAGTAGAGCGCCGACGTCGAGCCGCGCGTGAGCACGTCGAACGGAATTGCTTCGGCCACCTCCACCAGCGCCGGCCGGGTGAAGGGGCTCCACGACACGAAGCCAAGCCCCCGCGCGGGCGCCCAGGTGCGCACGCAGGCCCGCGAGAGGCCGCCGCTGTAGGTGAGCGAGTGCTTGATCGCCTCGACGCCCCAGCCCTCCTGGTAGAGCATGCGGTTGCTCACCACGCTGCGAATCGTCAGCTCCTCGTTCTCCTCGAGCGGGTAGTCCTTGAGGTTCTCGTCGCCGCCATCGCCGTCTGCGAGCAGCCGCCACTCGGGATAGCGGTCCCGGATGCCCTCGAGCAGCGCGAGCGCCACCGCGGCGCACTCGACGTCGAGCGGCTTGTAGTCCTCGATCACCTCGACCGCGCGCAGCGGGTCCATCGCCTCGACTGGAGCTTCGATCTGCTCCCCCAGCACCTCGAGATCCAGGCGACGCAGGAACTCGCGAGCCTGGTCCGCATCGCCGCCGCCGCTGCCTACGCGCAGCGTGAACGCCTTGAGCCGGGACGGTGACTGGCCCAGGTCGAGCAGCGTCCGGTAGAGGGCTATCAAGACCGCGCCGCTGTCGATGCCGCCGGAGAAGCAGACCCCGATCGGCAGGCGCCGAGTCGCCTCGTCCTGCGCCTCGAGCCAGTGGCGCGCCTCCCGCAGCAGCGCGTCCACATAGCGGGCGCCGATCTGGTCGAGATCGGGCGGCAGCACGGCGCGGGGTGGGTCGAAGAATCGGCGGTGCTGCGGGTTCGGGTCGGGACAGCCGATCAGCCGCAGCGTCGTGACGTGGTGTGCCGGCACCATCCGCGTGTAGGAAGGATGGAACTGCCCGCCGTAGCCGAGCGCGTCGAGCTGGTCGCGGACATGATCGATGCGCTCGGCGACGATCAGCATCGGCCCGCTGGGCTCCTTCGCCAGGAAGTAGCGCAGGGGACGATCGAGGCTGCGCGCGAGCAACACTCGCTCGTCGACGCGGGCCACCAGCGCGAACGACCCGCGCACACCCAGCAGCTCGGCCGGGCGCTCGCCGCGCAGGACCTCGAGCGCCTGCTCGAGCGACATGTTCTCGATGCGCTGGCTCTCCGGAGCCACCAGGTCGAAGACGCGCGCGATGGGGCGATCCATGCCAGGGGCTCCTCGAGACCTCTTCTCGGTCCGGTACAGCGTAGGGACAGGCGGCCGCGGCGCCAAAGCTGCCGTCACGACCTTTCACCCCGAAGCGTACCAGTCCGCAGCGGGCGGGGCGGTGTAAGCTCGCGCGTCATGAATGCGACTCGTGGCAGCCTCACCCTCCTCGCCAGCGTTCCCTTCAGGACCCTCGTGCTTGCGGCGTCCGCGCTGTTGGCATCGCTCACGCTCGCTTGCAACAGGGGAGGCGACGGAAACATCGAGGATGCCGAGCTGCCGCCGCCGGCACAGCGTGTCGAGAACGAGGCGCTCGATCTCGCCCTCGCTCGAGTGCCGGCCGGACTGGCCCTACGCGACAACGGCGCCAACATCCGGCTGGTTCCGAGCGGCGGCGACGCCGGCGACCAGAGCGAGCTCCGCATCGAGGTCGGTCCCGACAGCGCCTTCGGCATCGACCCCGTGCAGCTCGCCAACGACCAGCAGGCCAGCTTCGGTGAGGCAGCCGGCGGCGAGTTCTTCGGCGCCCAGAAGCTGGTCACCCCGCTCGGCCCGGCAACCTACGCGCGCGGACGCTTCGACGCCGAGGACGGCAGCCGGATCGAGGAGACTCGCGCCTATGCAGTCCATCCGGCGGCGAATCGGCTGGTCACGGTGACCTACCGTTATCCTGCTGGCGAGGACTCGCGCGAGCGGGTGGCGCAGCTTCTCGAAGTGCTCGGCGAGATCGAACCGCGCACCGCGCCAGTCGAGATCCCAGATGCCTCGCCTCCCGCCGACGAACCGGGCGCCTGACCCGCCGGCGTCCGCCTCGCGCTGCGGCCCCCTTTCCCAGCCCCGCCAGAACCGATAGACTCCTGGCTATAGTGTTCTGCCCAGTGCAGTTACTGCGCCATTTCCGGTGGCGCGGCCGAGGCGGCTCGACCTCCGCCTCCGGCGCCAGGAGACGTCGAGCATGCCGCCGAGTCTGAACCAGCTACTGCGACAGTGCGTCGAGCAAAACGGCTCCGACCTGCACATCACGATCAACTCGCCGCCCCAGGTGCGGGTGGACGGAGTGCTGCGGCCACTCAATCTCCCGCCGCTCTCGCCCACCGAGACCAAGCAGATCGCCTACTCGATCCTCACCGACACCCAGAAGCACCGGCTCGAGGAGGACCTCGAGATCGACTTCTCGTTCGGCATCCGCGGCCTCGCCCGCTTTCGAGCGAACGTATTTCACCAGCGCGGCGCAGTCGCGGCGGTCTTCCGCCAGATCCCCTACAAGATCCTGAGCTTCCGGGAGCTCGGGTTGCCGGCGATGATCGAGAAGATCGCCGAAAAACCGCGCGGGCTGATTCTGGTCACCGGCCCCACCGGCTCCGGAAAGTCGACCACCCTGGCGGCCATGATCGACAAGGTCAACCGCGAGCGACACGAGCACATCGTCACGATCGAGGATCCGATCGAGTACCTGCACGAGCATCGCAACTGCCTGATCAATCAGCGCGAGCTCAACGCCGACACCCACGGCTTCGACCGCGCGCTGCGCTCGGTGCTCCGCCAAGATCCCGATGTCGTGCTCATCGGCGAGATGCGCGACTACGAGACGGTGGAAGCGGCATTGCGCATCGCCGAGACCGGCCACCTGACGTTCGCCACGCTCCACACCAACTCGGCCGCGCAGACCATCAACCGCATCATCGACGTCTTTCCGGCGCACCAGCAATCGCAAGTGCGCACGCAGCTCTCGTTCGTGCTGGAGGGCATCCTCTGCCAGTCGCTGCTGCCGCGCTCCAGCGGCAAGGGTCGCGCCCTCGCGCTCGAGCTGCTGATCCCCAATCCCGCGATTCGCAACCTGATTCGCGAGGACAAGATCCACCAGGTCTACGGCATGATGCAGGCGGGCCAGGCCAAGCACGGCATGATCACCTTCAACCAGTCTCTGGCCATGCTGTATTTCCGCAGAATGATCACGATGCAGACTGCGCTCGCGAGGTCTTCGCACGTCGACGAGCTTCAAGAGATCATTGCGCGCGGTCCCGGGGCGGTCGGCCTGGCACCCCAAACGACGGCCGCGAGGAGTTGAGCCGTGCCGAGCTTCACCTGGAAGGGTCGTAACCGCGGCGGCGAGGGGCAGGACGGCGTTCTGGTGGCCGACAGCCGCGACGCAGCCGTCGCCACGCTGCGCCGCCAGCAGATTCAGGTCCTCTCGATACGCGAGCGCTCGCGCGACATTCCGCTGCTGCCGCGCTTCCAGCGAAGTGTCGACTCCAAGCGACTCGCGATATTCACCCGGCAGTTCTCCGTCATGCTGGACGCCGGCCTGCCGCTGGTGCAGTGCCTGGAGATCCTGGGCGAGCAGGAGGACAGCCGCCTGTTCAAGGAAATCATCACCGCGGTGCGCTCCGACGTCGAGGCAGGCTCCTCGCTCAACGAGGCCATGCGCCGCCACCCCAAGGCTTTCGACAACCTCTACTGCAGCATGATCGCTGCCGGCGAGGCGGGCGGTATCCTCGACGTGATCCTCCGCCGTCTCGCGACCTACATCGAGAAGGCCGTGCGCCTGAAGTCGCAGGTGCGCTCCGCGCTGATCTACCCGACCGCTGTCATCGTCATCGCGGCCGCGGTGGTCTACATCATCCTGTGGAAGGTCATTCCGGTCTTCGCCCAGCTCTTCGCCGGCCTCGGCGCGCAGCTGCCACTGCTCACCCGGACGGTGGTGACGGCGAGCAACTTCCTCGGCCGCTACAGCATCTGGATCTTCCTCGGGATCGCGCTGATCGTGATCGCCATCCGCCGCTGGCACAAGACCTACCGCGGACGGCGCATCATCGATGGCACCATGCTGCGCATCCCGGTGATCGGCGAGCTGCTGCGCAAGATCGCGATCTCGCGATTCTGCCGAACGCTGGCGACGCTCACCTCGTCCGGCGTGCCGATCCTCGAAGGGCTCGAGATCACCGCCAAGACTTCCGGCAACGCCATCATCGAAGACGCCATCATGAGCGTGCGCAAGAGCGTCGAAGAGGGCAAGACCATCAGCGATCCGCTGCAGGCGACCGAGGTCTTCCCGGTGATGGTGTGCCAGATGATCAACGTCGGCGAGCAGACCGGCGCGCTCGATCAGATGCTCTCGAAGATCGCGGATTTCTACGAGGAAGAAGTCGACACCGCGGTCGCCGGCCTGATGAAGCTGATCGAGCCGGTGATGATCGTGGTGCTCGGCGTGATCATCGGCACGATCGTCACCGCGATGTACATGCCGATGTACTCCATCCTGCAGCAGATCGGGTGAGCCCGAATCGTTTCGCCACGGCGTCGCCGTGGCGAAACGCTCGAGCCATCCCGAGACGACCGAGCGGAGCGAGGTCGACGTGGGGATCCCGTTCGATTCGCGAGATCCTCTACCGGCGAGGCGATCGGGTCATCCCGACGCGACCCAGCCCAGCGTTCTCGAGGTCACCGTGCCCGCGCAGAGCTCGGACTCCGTGACCGGCGGCGGCACCGGCCGTTCCCGGAGCGCCGCGCGCGAGAACGACGCGCGACCCGCCGGAAGCAACGCGAGGTTGGGCGATCAGCTCCTGCGTCTGATCGGCGTTCGCATCGCGATCGTCACCAGCGTCCTGCTGCCGGCCTTCCTCATCGATGTCTCGGCCGAGGGCGCGAGCCTCACCTTCAGCGAGCTGCTGGAGACGGCCGCTCTCACCTACATCGCGAGCCTGGTGTACATGGGTCTCCGGCTGTGGAGCCGGATTTCGCCTGCCGCCCAGGCGTACGTTCAGTTCGGCGGCGATCTACTGCTGGTTTCGTTCCTGGTCGCGGAGACCGGGGGTGCCACCAGCCCCTTCTCGTCGCTCTACCTCCTGGTGATAGCCGTCGCCTCGGTGATGCTGCGCCGCCGCTCGGGCGTGATCATTGCCAGCGGTGCGTTCGCGCTCTATGCCGCGCTGGCGATTGCCTCGTCGCGTGGCTGGATCGCCGGCGACCCGCCGTCGCTCGAACGCCTCGCCTACTCGCTGCTGCTGCACTTCCTCGGCTTCTACGCGATCGCCCTGCTCACCGCGTTGCTCGCACGCGACGTCGCTCGCGTCGAGCGCCAGCTCGAGGAAACCAGCGGCGACCTCGCGGACCTCGAGACGCTGCATCGCGACGTGATCGCCTCCGTGCCCTCGGGGCTTGCGACCACCGACCTCGAGGGCAGGATCACGAGCATCAACCCGGCCGGTCGCGCCATCCTCGAACGCGTCGACTCGGATCTCCTCGGCCGCCACGTCGCCGAAGTCGGGCTCATGGACCGGACGGTCTGGGACGACCTCATCGGGACCTCCCCCCCGGAGCGACCGCGCAGCGAGTCCCAGGTCGAGATCGCGGACGAGACGAGGGTGATCGGGTTCTCCTTCGCCGAGCTGCTCGACCACGAGGCACGCCGCCGCGGCTTCACACTGGTGTTTCAGGACCTCACTCCCTGGCGGCGGCTCGAGGAGCAGCTTCGGATCAAGGACCGCATGGCAGCCGTCGGTGAGCTGGCGGCCGGGCTGGCGCACGAGATCGGAAATCCCCTGGCGGCAATCTCCGGGTCCGTGCAGCTCCTCTCGAACGTTCCGGGACGGACCGCGGCGGAGGTTCGGCTCCTGCGGATCGTGCTGCAGGAGAGCCAGCGCCTCAATCGGACCATCAAGTCCTTTCTCGCCTACGCCCGGCCGGCGCCGCGTCGCTTCACGTCGTTCGACATTGGAGCTCTGCTCGCCGAGCACGCTGAGCTGTTGCGCAACAGCAAGGAGCGCGAGGCTCACCACGAGGTCGAGGTGGACGTCGACCCGCCGGCATTCGAGCTGCTCGCGGATCGCGACCGGGTCCAGCAGATCCTCTGGAACCTGTCACGCAACGCCTTGCGCGCAATGAAGCACGGTGGCCGGCTGCGGATCTCCGGGCGGCCGGAGAACGAGGGCTATACGATCCGCGTCGAAGACACCGGGCTGGGCATGACCTACGAACAGAGAGCGAAGCTGTTCCATCCCTACACGTCGTTCTTCGACGGCGGAGTCGGCATCGGCATGGCGATCGTGTATCGCATCGTGCAGGAGCACGATGGCGAGATCGAAGTGACGACTGGCGCGCAAGGCACGACGATCGCGGTCCGCCTCCCGGTGCAGCCCAACGTGACCACGCTTCCCGAAACGCCCAAGGGGGCAGCGGACTTCACGCGATGAGCGCTCGCTTGCTGCTGGTCGACGACGAGGCCAGCCTGCTCGACTTCTTGAGTCTGCTCTTCCATGAGGAGGGCTACGAGGTCGCCACCGCGGACTCCGCGACGAGCGCGCGGGAGACACTTGCGGCATCGAGCTTCGACCTGGTGCTCTGCGACATCACCATGCCCGATGGCACCGGTCTCGACCTGCTGCGCGAGATAAAGCAAGAGACGGCGGACCGCACCGCGGTGATCATGATGACCGCCTACACCTCGACCGAGTCGGCGATCGAGGCGATGAAGCTCGGCGCCTACGACTACGTGTCGAAGCCGTTCGACGTCGAGGAGCTCCGGCTGCTGGTGCGCAAGGCGCTCGAGAAGATCGAGCTCTACGACGAGAACCGGCACCTGCGCCGAGAGCTGCAGGGCCGCTACACCTTCGCCAACATCATCGGCCGCAGCTCGCGCATGCAAGCTGTCTTCGAGCTGATCGAGAAGGTCGCCAAGACGCCCTCGACCGTGCTGATCCAAGGGGAGAGTGGCACCGGCAAGGAGCTGATTGCGCGCGCTATCCACTACAACAGCAACCGCTCCACCGGCCGCTTCCTCTCGATCAACTGCGGGGCACTCCCGGAGTCGCTGCTCGAGAGCGAGCTGTTCGGGCACGAGCGAGGCGCGTTCACCGGCGCCGTGCGCGAGAAGAGCGGGCTGTTCCAAGAGGCGGAGGGCGGCACTCTGTTCCTGGACGAGATCGGCGACATGAGCCTGACCATGCAGGTGAAGCTGCTGCGGGCCCTGCAGGAGCGAGTGGTGCGCAAGGTGGGCGGCACCCGCGAGGAGCCGGTCGATGTCCGCATCATCACGGCCACCAACAGCAACCTGAAGGAGAGGGTCGCGGAGGGCTCCATGCGGGAGGACCTCTTCTATCGTGTTCACGTCATTCCCATCGAGCTGCCGCCGCTGCGCCACCGTCGGGAGGACATACCCCTCCTCGTCAACCACTTCGCCCAAAAGTACCTGCGCGCCGACGGCAGCGCTGCCAAGCGTTTCTCGATCGAGGCGATGAGGCTGTTGGAAGGCTACGAATGGCCAGGCAACGTTCGCGAGCTCGAGAACGTCGTCGAGCGCACCCTGGCCCTCTCCACCGATACCGTCGTGACCGCGACCGACCTGCCGGGCTACCTGCGATCGGAGTCGTCCAACGGCCCGATCGTCAGCCTGCCCGAGGAAGGTCTCGACCTGGAGCGCCTGCTCGACGACCTGCGTGCCCAGCTCATGCGCGAAGCGCTCGATCGCTGCGACGGCGTGCAGACGCGCGCAGCCGAGCTCCTTGGCATGACCTTCCGCTCCTTCCGCTACTACGCACGGAAGGCAGGCCTGGTGGGCGGAAGCGCAGAGGCTGTCCCGCGCCGCAACGACTGAGAGAGCACCGTACCGACGGCGCCTCGATGCGTCCGACACCGGCTTCAGTCGCCCTCGCTGGCGGTCTTGGAGGGCTTCGACTCGGGCTTCTTGGTGTCCTTCTTGTCGGATTTCCCGTCTGCCTTGTCGTCCGCTTTGGCCGTCTTGTCGTCGCTCGCGGACTCCGCCCCGTCCTTCTTGGCTTCGCCCTTGTCGTCACCCTTGCCCTCACCCTTGCCCTTGCCCGCGTAGTCCGTGACGTACCAACCGGTGCCTTTGAACTGGAACGCCGGCGCCGACACGAGGCGCCTCACGGTACCCGCCTTCTGACAGTAAGGGCAGGTCCGCGGCGCGCGACCGCTGACACTCTGGAGCTTCTCGAAGCTCTGGCCGCAGCTCGCGCACTCGTACTCGTAGACAGGCATAGGGGTGACGATGCTCCGGGATCGTCGGCAGATGGGGCGTGAATCGTAGTGCAGCCGTCGGGCGGGGGTGCAGCGGGAGCTGGCGCCATGACCTCAGGATGCCGAGCTCGACAAATTGAGCCGGATCGCGCCGCTCGGTTCCTTCTGCCCGCTACGCCGCACGAAGCGCAGCACGTAGTAGGCGTAGAGCAGCTTGCCGTTGGCGGCAGTCTCGAAGGGACCTTCGCTGCACAGCTCGTAGAGCGTCCGCTTGCCGTCCACCAGCTTGAGGAACTGGTACTCGTCGGTGCGCAGTGCCACTTCGATCAGATCGTCGGTCTGAAAGCTGGCCTCCAGCACGGTGTCGCGCTTGCCAATGCGTCCGAGCAGCGGTCGGACATCCGCGATGCGCTTGATGCCCTCCTTGATCGCCTGCCGCACGGGGATCTGGATCTCGATGGTGGAGGGTTCCGGAAACTCGCCGACCGCGAACCCGACCTCGCCGGTGGGCCACGTGAACAGATCCCAGACGATCTCGGCGCTCTGCAGCCGGATCGCGCGATAGAGGTCGGCCGGGCTCAGGACGCCCTGCTCCACCAGGAGGGCGCCGTAGCGCTCGTCGGAGCTGGATCGGGCACGCATCGTGGCAAGGAAGTCCTGCCGCGAGATGTGCCCATTGGAAAGCAGGTAGTGGCCCAGCGACTCCTGGCGATCGGACGACGACGCGTGGACGATATTTCCGTCCTTGATGTAGATCCGCTTCACCACCTGGTCGGAGCTCGCCTGGATCACCCCGGGCACGCGGTAGCGAAAGACCGCGTAGAGCAGCTCCGGGAGCGGCTCGTTCGCCAGGTTGCCGCGGTAGTGATACCGCCGGTCTGCCGACTCCTTCCCCTGGCTTTCGATGGCCCCCTCCGAGCCGCAGCTACTTGGGCGGTCGCGGCGCGAGTGCCACGGCGGGTCCGACCGGACCACTCTTAGGGGTCCTGGTCACCTTTCGGCGGCGGCAC
This sequence comes from Thermoanaerobaculia bacterium, assembly GCA_035524895.1. Taxonomy (GTDB): domain Bacteria; phylum Acidobacteriota; class Thermoanaerobaculia; order Multivoradales; family Multivoraceae; genus DATLFI01. The sequence continues at coordinate 15,524 of DATLFI010000371.1, forward strand.
GACCGCAAACCTGTCTAGCGGTCGAGTCTAGCAGCCCGTGGTGAAACCCGCGTGAGGCTGCGCGCGGGGATCTGCGGCCGCTGGCAAGGCGTGGCCGACGAACGCGATGCGGTGACATCGTGCAGGAGGCCCAACGCAGTCGGGGTCTCGAAACCCCCGCGCCCCAC
>DATLFI010000372.1:0-6328 GCA_035524895.1 Thermoanaerobaculia bacterium
GGTGGGGTTGTCGCTGCATCTCAGTGCGTTTGACCGCCTCCGGAAGGTGCTGATCCCGTCTCTCATCCCGGGGATCCTGCTCGGCGTGCGAATCGCCCTGCCCACCGTGCTGATCATCACCTTCCTGGTCGAAATCGTGACTCAGGTACCGGGCATTGGGGGGGCGATCTCCCATGCACAAGCCCGCTTCGACACCGCCACCGTGTTCGGGCTGATCGCACTCGGCGGAATCATGGGTCTTCTGGTCAACATCGTGGTTGCCGCGCTTGAGGGCTATCTCCTGAGGTATCGGCCATCGTCCTAACTGCTGATCTAGAACGTGAGGAGAGCCGGATTGTCCCCGACCGTGAATCGAGCAATTGAGCCAGGCTACGCAGGCCTAGCTACGTTCTGCAAGACCCCGCTGGCGCTGTCGGCAGCGGAGCTGACTGGCGCCGACGCAGTGATAGTCGGTGTGCCCACGGACGGTCGTGTAACCAACCGACCGGGGGCACGCTTCGGTCCGCGGGCAATTCGGACGTCGTGTCCGGGCTCGTCGTCCACCCGGCCGCACGTGATCTCAGGGGTTGATCCCCTCGTCGATCTCGTCGTTGTCGACTATGGAGACGTCGAGCCGAAGCCGGCCGACCTGGACGGACAGGTCGCACTGGTACGCGAGCGCGTGGGCGACGTACTTGACGCTGGGGCGGTGCCGATCGTTCTCGGCGGCGACCATTCGCTCGCCTACGCCACCGTCGGCGCCGTGAGCGACCGGCTCGGCGTCGACGGCTTCTGCATGGTCCAACTGGATACCCATGCAGACACTGGAGAAGTCTTCGGCGGCCGGCTTACACACGGGACGCCTATCCGGATGTTGATCGAGGAGGGCAGCCTGTCCGGGTCACGGCTTTGGCAGGTGGGGCTCCGGGGGTACTGGCCCGCCGCCGACGTCTTCGACTGGATGCGCTCCAAGGGCCTCCGCTTTTACACCATGGACGACGTCGAGCAACATGGGATCGACGCGGTCATCGCTCCGATTGTTTCGGAGATCCGCTCGCTCGAATGTCCGGTCTACCTCTCCGTGGACATCGACGTCCTGGATCCGGCGTTCGCACCGGGCACGGGCACCCCCGAGCCGGGAGGGCTCACGACAAGGGAGCTCTTTCGTGCGATTCGCGAGCTTGCGTCCTCGCTACCGGTAGTCGGTATGGAGGTCGTCGAGGTTGCTCCGCCCTACGACCACGCGGACATCACCGCCCTGGCGGCACATCGATGTGTACTCGAAACCCTGACCGGCATCGCCACTCGCCGTTCGGGTGCGAGCGCGTCGCAGTCCCCGTAACCGCGGCTGCGCCAGTCCCGTCCGGAGTGTCCCACTCGCGGTTCGGCCTCGGGGTCCCCGCTCATCCGCCCGCCCCTCGTCGCCGCACACGCGGTTTCGCTCTCAGCGCTCAAGGCGATGCGTACGTCGACGACCACTGGCCGTCCCCGAAACTGATGCCGAGCGCGTTCTTCGGCACCACGCTTTCGTCCTACCTCGTGAACCTCGCGGCCGACACGATCCTCGTGTGCGGCGCGACCACGAGCGGGTGCGTGCGTGCCACAGTGGTCGACGCGTTCTCGCGCAACTATCGCGTGATCGTCGTGGAGGAGGGTACCTTCGACCGCGGGCAGGCGTCCCACGGATCAACCTGTTCGACATGGACATGAAGTATGCCGACGTGGTCGCTCTGGACGAAGTGATCGGGTACGTCGAATCACTGACGACCGGGCTCTTCGACGAGCAGATGCCGGCCCTCGAGCAGCACCACGTCAGTCCTTCGGGCGTCTCTGCCTCGGACCGGGCGAACATGAGGCCTTGGAAACCCGACGCCATGCACAGAGATGGTGGTACGGATCCAAGCAGTTGAACCCACAGCTTGAAGCCGCCGGCGGGGGCACCCTCCTCTAAGCCGGCCGCCTTGTCCTGCGAAAGAGTCGGAGTGAACTCGAGCTCGCGGAGCACATTTAGGGGAAGCGCCACGATGCACGTCCGCGCACGCACCTCCTCGCCAGCGTGCGTCTTGACTCGCACTGCGTTCTCGACCTGCTCAATTGCACGTACATGCCACCGAAGCCGGATCTCCGGGCGGCCGTCGTTATTGATCGCGTCGATCAGCGAACTGGTGCCCATCGCCACCTTGAACCCAGCACAGGCGTCGTTGAAGTGCCGCCAGTTCCCTCCGGCGAGTGAGACCAAGTGCAATGCATGGGTGAGAGCCCCGTCCTCGCACGGGCGATTGCAGTTGACGGACCAGAACCCGTGCACCGCTTCCTTGACCTCATTGGGGACCGACAGCGCGGACACTCCATCCGCCATCGTCAAGTGGTCAATGCTCTTCGCAAGTGACTTCGAGAAACCGTCAATAGGGCTGCGGGAATAGCCTGAGCGCCTCAGCCGTGTACTCGTCCAGCGCATCCGCGATGAACGACCGCAGCGATGTGAGGTCGCCATCATGCCGAACACCGCCAGCGATCCAGACCGCCTGTTCGATAGGCCGACGGGGGACGACGGCGAGCCCATATCGAGTCAGTTCGCTCCAGATATGCGGTTGAGTCCAGTGGACGAACGTCCCCCCTACATCGAGTCTGCGGCCGAAGCGCTGCGTCGTCCAAGCGCGCCACCAATACGTTCGCGTGCCTCCGTCACCACGACGCTGTTACCGGCGTGCCGGAGCTCTCGCGCAGCGACGAGCCCCGCGAGCCCACCCCCGACAACCACTGGGTCGTACATATCTCGCCTCGCCTCCTACTGGACGCTCCGAGCCAGCGTCAGCTATGGGACGGCGAGGCGCAGGCCCTGGTGCAGCGAACCGCTAGACGATTGATTCCTAATTGGCCGGTGCGGCCAGGGACCGAGGGTTGAGCGCCGAAGTCGGCGTTGCTGAAGCAACGTCGACCGAGGAGGGTCGCGATGCACGCCGACCTCGACGCTCTCTTGACGGCTGTTTACGTGCTCGTCGATGATCTCCTGCCGCGCGGACGGCAGGGTCGTGGCCGCCGGCCGCGGATCAGCGAGAGCGAGTTGATCTGTCTCGCGGTGGCGCAGGTGCTGCTCGATTGCCCGAACGAGCGGCGCTTCCTGCGTCTGGCGAAGCGGCGGCTCGGGCACCTGTTCCCCTACATCCCTGGCCAGTCGGGCTTCAACACACGGCTGCGGCAGCTGGCACCGCAGCTGCTCGAGGCGATCACCCTGTTGGCCAGGCTGTCGCCGTCGTTTTGCGACAGGCTGCGGCTGCTCGACTCGACGCCCGTGCCGTGCGCGGCCTCGCGCGAGACCGTGCGCCGCTCCGCCCTCGCCGGCCACGGCGGCTACGGCTACTGCCGCTCGCACAGCCGCTGGTTCTGGGGCTTCCGGCTCTACCTGCTCTGCACGCCGGACGGGCTACCGGTCGGGTTCGAGCTCGCCGCCGCCAACGCGCCCGAGCGAGTCGTTGCCGCCGAGCTGCTCGAGCGCGTGCTCGAGCCCGGCCAGACCGTGATCTGCGACAAAGGCTTCGCCGGCGCCGAGTTCGAGCAGCTCGTCACCTCGCTCGGCGGCACGCTCATCCGGCCCGACCGCCGCGACGAACCACCGCGCTTCGGCTCGCTCGGCCGCATCCGCCAATGGATCGAATCGACCTTCGACACGCTCAAAGACCAGCTCTCCCTCGAACGCCACGGCGGCCGCACCCTCACCGGCCTCGTCAGCCGCATCGCCAGACGACTGCTCGCCCTCAGCGCCGCCCTCCTCCACAACTGGCTCACCGACAACCCCGGCCGCAGCCTCACCGCCTACGACCACTAAGTGACTATCTCAAAAGAGGAGATCGGCTCCCGTGCTGGAACCGGGGGCTGTTGCAGTAGTTCGAGCGAAGGGAGGCGTGAGTGCCTCGAGCGAAGAACGTTGCAGCGGCTCCCCAGGAGACGATCTGGGAGGTCCCGGACGAGCTGTGGGAGCGATTCGAACCGATCCTGGCAAACCACTATCCGCCCGCTCCGACCGGCCGTCCTCGAGCCGATCTGCGCCGTGTCCTGAACGGCGTCATCTTCCGGATGCGCTCCGGCTGCCAGTGGAACCGGCTGCCGGAGCGTTTCGGCGACGACTCGACCGTGCACCGCTGGTTCCAGCGCTGGGTCGAGGACGGCGTGTTCGAGGAGCTGTGGGCGATCCTGCTGAGCGAGTGCGAGGAGCTGGGGGCGCTCGACTGGCGCTGGCAGGCCGCCGACGGCTGCATGGGCAAGGCCCGCTTCGGGGGCGTAAAAAGGGGCCCAACCCTACTGATAGAGCCAAACCTGGCACCAAGAAGAGCCTGATCGTCGAGCGCAGCGGTGGGCCGCTCGGGCTCGAGATCGAAGGCGCCAACATCCACGACACGAGGCTGCTCGGCGCAACCATCGACGCGATCGTCGTTGCCCGCCCCGACCCCGGTGACTGCCCCCAGCACCTCTGCCTCGACAAGGCCTACGACAACCCCACCGGCCGCGCGGCCGCCGCGGCCGGCGGCTACATCCCCCACATCCGCCGCATCGGCGAGGAGAAGCTCGACCAGCAAGGCGAGCGGCGGCACCCGGCCCGCCGCTGGGTAGTCGAGCGCACGCTCGCCTGGCTGCAGAAGTGCCGGGCGATCCTGATCCGCTACGACAAGAAGGCGACCAACTACCGCGGGCTCCTCCAACTCGCCTGCGCGCTCCTCTGGTACAGACGCCTCCACCGGATCAAGGAGGTGCAGGCGTTCTGAGATAGTCACTAAGTGGTCGCCGCCGCAAATACGGCCGGGCCGCCCGGCTGCAAAGCGGCGCCACGGGGTGTCCTCGGTCGCCCCCGTATCGCAGAGGATACGGGGGCTCCCTGCGTCCTACCCTGGCTTGCTTTTCGCTCGGGCGACCTCGACCGTACTTACGGCGGAGACCACTTAAGGGTACGTCAGCGGGCCGCTCGGCCTCCCGCCGGCGTCGAGGCTGCGGTCGAGGTAGTGGCCGGCGCTGATCAGGGCCAGGTGCGTGAACGCCTGCGGGAAGTTGCCGAGCGCCTCGCCCGTGAGCCCGATCTGCTCCGCGTAGAGACCGAGGTGGTTCGCGTACGTGAGCATCTTCTCGAACGCGAGCCGGGCCTCGTCCAGCCGGCCCGCGAGCGCGAGGGCCTCGACGTACCAGAACGTGCAGATCGAGAACGTGCCCTCCTCCCCCGTGAGGCCGTCCGGCGCCGCCTCGATGTTGTAGCGGTAGACGAGGCTGTCGGCGACGAGCTCGTCCCCCATGGCGTCGAGGGTCGAGAGCCAGCGCGGGTCGTCCGGGGCGATGAACTTGACCAGCGGCATCATCAGGACGCTCGCGTCGAGCACGTCCGTGTCGTAGTGCTGGACGAACGCCTGCCGCTCCTCGTGCCAGCCCCGCGCGACGATCTGGTGGTAGATGCGGTCCCGCTCCGCCCGCCACTGCAGGAGGTCCGCCGGCAGTCCGCGCGCCGTCGCGACCCGGATCGCGCGCTCGAGCGCGACCCACGACATCAGCCGAGAGTACGTGAAGTGCTGGCGGCCTCCGCGAACCTCCCAGATGCCCTCGTCCGCCTGGTCCCAGTTGCCGCAGATCCACTCGACCACCTTCGTCAGATCCATCCAGGAGTCGTGCGAGATCGGCGTCCCGTACTTGTTGAAGAGGTAGACCGAGTCGATCAGCTCGCCGTAGATGTCGAGCTGGAGCTGGTTCGCCGCGCCGTTCCCGATCCGCACCGGCGCCGAGCCGCGGTAGCCCTCGAGGTGGCCGAGGATCTCCTCCTCGAGCTCGGCCCGCCCGTCGATGCCGTACATGATCTGGAGCGGGCCGGTGCCGCCCGACTGCGTCTCGCGGAAGCGGTCGGTCAGCCAGCTCATGAACGCGCCGGCCTCCTCGGTGAAGCCGAGCCGCAGCAGCGCATAGAGCGAGAAGGCGGCGTCGCGGATCCAGGTGTAGCGGTAGTCCCAGTTGCGCGGGCCGCCGATGTGCTCCGGCAGGCTCGTCGTCGGTGCGGCGACGAGCGCACCGGTCGGCTGGTACGTCATCAGCTTCAGGGTCAGCGCCGAGCGGTGCATCGTCTCGCGCCAGCGCCCCGTGTAGCGGCTCTGCGCCAGCCAGCGGCGCCAGTACTCGACCGTCCGCTCGAAGGCCTCCCGGGTCTCCGCCTCGGAGTACTTGCGCGGGACGTAGCTCGCGGGGACCTGCTCGAGCACGAGCGTGACGCTCTCGCCCGGACGAAGCGTGAACTCCGCCTGAACGTCGGCCTCGCCGGACTGACGGAGCGGCGTCGCCGTCTCCAGCGCGAGGCAGAGCTCCGGCGAGCGGAAGAGCACGC